>CAZSUT010000027.1:0-30834 GCA_964610095.1 uncultured Nitrospirales bacterium
GCCGGTTTGCCCTGCTGCACAGTCAGGGTTTCCGGGGTGAACGCCCGCTTGCTGGCTACAATCTCAACCGACGCTGAGGGCGCTGCCGCTCCCGCGATGAAGGCTCCCAGGAGGCCGAACAGCAGCACGAAGGTGACGAGGGCGCGGAGCCGCATCATTTGGCTTTTGCGAAGATGCGGATCGGGGTGCCGGCAAAGTCGAACTGCTCCCGCAGATAGTTCTCGAGATACCGCAAGTAGGGCGTTCCGATCTCTTCCGGGTGCTTGCAGAAGAGGACGAACGTGGGAGGTTTGGCGGCGACCTGGGTGATATACACCGATTTGACGGGCTTCCACTTGCGGATCGGCAACGGGTTCGCCGCGATCGCGGCCTGGAAGATTCGGTTGAGCTGCGCCGTTGGCACGCGGTGCGCGAAGGCCTTCAATGCCCTGTTGATCACCGGGAAGACGCCCGCGACCGTCTTGAACTCGATGGCCGAGCCGTAGAGCACCGGCGCCCACGCGAGGAAGGCGAAGCGGCGGCGCAGCTCGGCCTCATACTTCGCCTTGGCGTCCGGGTCGTCGTCCCGCAGGTCCCACTTGTTTACTAGGAGCACGCAGGCCCGGCCGCCGCGCAGGGCCAGGCCGGCAATCTTGGTGTCCTGCTCCGTCACCCCTTCGACGCCGTCCAGGATCAGGACGGCCAGGTCGGCCCGGCCGATCGCCCGCATGGCGCGCGCGACGCTGTAGCGCTCCACGCCTGGATCGATCTTCCCGCGCCGGCGGATGCCGGCCGTGTCAATGAAGAGATACGCCGCCTGCTTGTAGCAAACCAGGGTGTCGATAGCGTCGCGCGTCGTGCCAGGAATGTCGTTGACTACCAGCCGTGGCTCGCCGAGCAGCGTGTTGATGAAGGTGGACTTGCCGACGTTGGGGCGCCCCACGACGGCGACCTTGGGAATGTCCGCGGTCGGGCCCTCTGTAGCGGACGGGAGCAGGGGATAGAGGGCGTCCAGCAATTCCGCTACGCCGGCGCCGTGCTCGGCGGAGAGCGGGTAGAGTGGCACCATTCCTAGCTCGTAGAAGTCGCTGATGAGGGGATCGGACTTGGGTGTATCGATCTTGTTAATCGCGACGAAGACGGGCTTCTTCACGCCGCGCAGCAGGTCGGCGATATCCTGGTCGATTGGAGTTAAGCCTACGCGCCCATCCATCAGGAAGATCAAGGCGTCCGCTTCCGCGATGGCGCGACGGGACTGCTCGCGGATCAAGCTGAACATCTGCTCATCGGCGGACGGGACCAGCCCACCGGTGTCCACCAACTGGAATTGCTGGCCCCGGTACTCGCACTCAGCGTAGTGGCGGTCGCGCGTCACGCCAGGGAAGTCCTTGACGATTGCCTGGCGGCGGCCCAGGATGCGGTTGAACAATGTGGACTTGCCTACGTTCGGGCGACCGATGATGGCGACGGTGAACATGATAGGGTGACGGTACCATGGTTTCGCGTGCACGGAAAAGGGGACAGGCAACTTTTTCGCGTGGCCCCATTTCCGCTGGCTCTTTCTGTATAATGCCCGCATGTGCACTACAGGCTATCCGGCCCCCAACTGGGCCACGATCCGGACCGTCCTGCTGGACATGGACGGGACGCTGCTCGACAGGGCCTTTGACGACCATTTCTACCTGGAGGCGCTGCCGGCGCACTATGCGGCGGCGAACCGGATGCCAGTGGAGGCGGCGCGCGAGCGGCTGGTGGCGCTCTACCGCGCCGTGGAGGGTGAGCTGGATTGGACCGACGTGGACTACTGGACCCGCACGCTGGAGCTCGATGTGCCGGCCATCAAGGACTCGCTACGGCACCGGATCGCGCCACACCCCGACAGCCTGGCCTTTCTCACGTTCCTGCGCAAGCTGGAGATCCCCGTCCATCTGGTGACGAACGCGCATCCCAAGACGTTGGCAATCAAGATGGCCCAGACCGGCTTGGAGGCGTACCTCGACCGTGCCATCACTGCGTTCGACGTCGGCTGCCTCAAATCCAAGGTGGCCTACTGGGTCAAGTCGGAGGTGATTCTGGGATTTGATCCGGCCGCCACGCTCTATGTGGATGACGATGAGGCCGCGCTGCTCTCGGCCGAGACGCACGGGATCCGGCACCTCTATCATCGCGCAAAGTCCAGCTCCGCCGCGCCGGCCCAAGCCTCATCGAAGTACCGCTCGATCGAGACCTTCCACGCGCTGATGAAATAAAATAAGTACGCGGGTTGCGCCGCCAATGTTGCCGGAGGCGGAGGGACGACGCCGAGCGGGCGCACGGGCGGAGCGGAGGGCACTTGCAGCCGAGTCCGCGGGGCTGCGACGGCGAGAAGCGCCCGAGCACGTCCGGGCTGCTCGGCGGCAGGACCCCGGCTCCTCAGGCGACAGGACCCGCGTCTATGGCAAATCCATCCCGTGCTCCTGCCCCTCCACGTGCGCGCCGTAGGGCGGGAGTGTGGTGAGGCGAGGGTCGTCCACCGGGCCGCCGATGGTGAAGTGGTAGAGGGATTGGAAGGCGAGGTCCTTGAAGCCGAAGCTCTGGTGCACAGGGTCGTCGAAGAAGCAGCCGATGCCTGTCGCGCGGATGCCAGCCGCTTCGGCCTCCAGATACAAAACCTGCCCGATCACGCCGGCTTCCCAGAACAGCCGCCGGTAGAACCACGGTCCATGGTTGAACAGGACCTCCTGATACTCGGCGATCATCCCAAGGGAAAAGGCGCCGTCTCCTGCGATGTCCTGAAAGCAGCTCACCTGTGAGGCCAGCCGCTTCGCATCGCCGGCTTCCAGTAGGTACAGCGGCAAGTCCGGAGGGCATCCCGGCGGTGTGGACCAGGCAAACTGCTCGTGCATGGCAGTCTTGAGCTTGTCTACCTTCCCCCGGTCGCGGGCCAGCACGTACAGGCCGGGGTCAAGGCCATCCACCCGATGGACGAACATGCCCAGGTGGATGGTCGGGTCCCAGGGCAGGGCGTCCCATGGCATGGGACGCCGGATCACTTCCAGTTCGGGGCGGGGCATGACCCGCGCGAGCATCTTATAGAACGCGTCAGCCGGGATCGAGGTCTTCCCGTCACAGGCCAGGAGGCTTCGCCGCTGATGGATGATCCGTCCGGCGGAGGGTCCATCAGCAGAGGAGGCAGCTTCGCACGGTGCCTGGGGCAGGCCAAACCAATCGAGGCCGTGCCATTCAATACTGTGTTTCCGCGACGCGACTGCCACATCATCGATGATCTCCCAGAGCACCGGCTCGTCGGGGCTCAGCCGGTTCGCCTTGCCGTACCAGCGCTGCTTCGAGAGTTCGCGCACCACGGTCGGATCGAGAAAGAGCGGGAGCACACGGTCGTCGCCAGCTCGCCATCCCTTGGCAAGATCCGTTGGCCAGACGACCATGACGAGATCTGGATGTTCACGTTCGGCCCCTGCGAAGGGCTCGGTCCGGTTCAGCCCCAGCAAGTCCTCGACGGTCTCATCCGAAAGGCAGTGCAAGACCACTGCACTCCAGCCTAGCGTCGCGGCGGCGATCCGGACGGTCCCGATTGCGTGGCCCGCGTCGTGCTGGCAGTAGCGGAACGCGCGCTCGCCATACTTCCACGCCTCCCGCCAGTGGATGGACGAGAGTCCAACCAGAAACGCATGCGGCGGAAACGCGTGCAGCAACTCCGCGAACAATTCGCCTGTGCAGTCCGCGCGATGCTCCAGCCCGTGCTCCTTGGGGGCGTAGTGGTACAGCCCAGGTGTGGATGCGAGGCCGGACACCGCACCGATCAGCAAATAGCCCTCAGTGGGGTGCAGGTTCCCGCTGGAAGGATTGCTGCGCAGCGCCCAGCGCGTGCCGCCGGCTTGCTTCCAGGCGGACAGGGCGAGGGCGTATTCGAACAGCCGCGAGAGGGTGCGGATCGTGACCGGCGCGCTCGGCACAGCCCCCGGACGGTACAGGTTCTCATACGGCGGCGAGAGCGGCTCCTCGTCCAGACTCAGGATCGGCAGACGCACGAGGGTGGCGCCCTCGTACCGCCGGAACGGGTTCGGCTGGTTCGCCCAGTCCAGGTAGCCGAGCGCGCGGGCGTAGCGGTTGAAGTGATGCTTGGTCTCTTCGTGATACCGCATCACTGTTTCAAGCTGCTTCACGTCGTGCATGCTGGAGGTGGAGCTTACCATGAATCGGGTTTCGCTTGACTCGCTCTGGCAGGTGATGGTACGGACTCGCCAGCTATGGGCAAACTCGACCTCGCCAAGGCACTCCTCGAGACCGGCTCCTTTCACTGGAAGACGACGCCGCAATTTACCCTGGCGTCCGGCCGCGTCAGCGAGTACTACGTCAACTGCAAGCAACTACTCTCGCATCCCAAGTACCGGCGGATCCTCGCCGAATTGATCGCCGACCATCTCAAGGGCTGGGACGTCCAGGCTGTGGGCGGGATGGAGATCGGCGCGATCCCGATCGCCACCGCGGTGTCAGACTATGTGTACGACCGCACGGGGCGCGAGCTGCGGACCTTCGTGGCCCGCAAGAAGCCCAAGGACCACGGCATGAAGCACGCCGTTGAAGGCGCCTTCCAGCCGGGCGACCGCGTGCTGGTCGTGGACGATGTGCTTACCACAGGCCAGGCGACGATCGATGCCATCGCGCAAGCGCGCGCGGCCGGCCTCGACGTGCGCCACGCACTGGTGCTCGTGGACCGGCAGGAGGACGGCGGCCGCCAGCGCGTCGAGGCCCTCGGCGTCCCGCTCACCAGCCTCCTCACCCTCCAGGATCTGAAAAACCTCAAGAGCAAACCCGACTAACCTCTAGCCCCATTTCTTGCCCGCTTCTGGCCAGTGTGTTAGATTCGCCGGTGCGATGGAACGCGCCTATAATCCCCAGCAGATCGAGGTGAAATGGCAGCGGACGTGGGCTGAGCAGCAGACCTTCCGTGTGACCGAAGACCCCGCCCACCCCAAGTTCTATTGCCTGGAGATGTTCCCCTACCCCTCCGGCCGCATCCACATGGGCCATGTGCGCAACTACGCCATCGGGGACGTGGTGGCCCGGTTCAAGGCCATGCGGGGCTATAACGTGTTGCACCCAATGGGCTGGGACGCCTTCGGGCTGCCGGCGGAGAACGCGGCGATCGAAAAGGGCGTGCATCCCGCACTCTGGACCACTGAGAACATCCACTACATGCGGAACCAGTTGGAGAGCCTGGGCCTCTCCTATGACTGGAGCCGCGAGATCACCACGAGCGAGCCGGACTACTACAAGTGGAACCAGTGGCTCTTCCTCAAGTTTTACGAGAAGGGTCTCGCGTACAAGAAGCGTTCCGCGGTGAACTGGTGTCCGAACTGCGAGACCGTGCTCGCCAACGAGCAGGTGGAGGAGGGTCGCTGCTGGCGGTGCGAGAGCGTGGTGGTCCAGAAGGAGCTGGAACAGTGGTTCTTCCGGATCACGGCCTACGCCGAGGAGCTGCTGACCGGCTGCGACCGGCTTCCCGCCTGGCCGGCGCGCGTGTTGACCATGCAGCGCAACTGGATCGGCAAGAGTATCGGCGTGGAGGTGGACTTCCCGCTTGCCGAACCGCTGCCCGACTTGCCGGCGATCCGGATCTTCACCACCCGCCAGGACACGATCTTCGGCGCGACCTTTATGAGCCTCGCGCCAGAGTCGCCGCTGGTTGAGCGGCTGGTAGAGGGCCGCCCGGAGGCACAGGCCGTGCGGGAGTTCGTCGCACGGGTCTCCCGACAGGAGAAGGCGCTCCGGACCGCCACCGACCTGGAGAAAGAAGGAGTCTTCACAGGCGCCTGCGCCGTGAACCCCTTCACGCTGGAGCCGATTCCGATCTGGGTGGCGAACTTCGTCCTGTACGAGTACGGGACCGGCGCGATCATGGCGGTGCCGGCGCATGACCAGCGCGACTTCAAGTTCGCCAGCACGTACGGAATCCCGGTCCGGCTGGTCATTCAGAACCCGGAGGGCACGCTCCGTGAGCCGCTGGCGGCGGCCTACGAGGAGCAGGCGGGCACGCTGGTCAATAGCGGCCAGTTCTCCGGGCTCCCGGTGGCTGAGGGGAAGGAACGCATCGCCGACTTCATCGAGACCTGTGGCATGGGCGCCCGCACGGTGAACTACCGTCTCCGCGACTGGGGCATCTCGCGCCAGCGCTACTGGGGTACGCCGATCCCGATCATCTATTGTCAGAAGTGCGGCACGGTGCCGGTCCCGGAAGCCGATCTGCCGGTGATGCTTCCCAAGGATGTGCCGTTCACCGGCAAGGGCGCCTCGCCGCTGGCCCAATCGGAGGCATTCGTGAAGACCACATGTCCGAAATGCAATGGTCCAGCCCGGCGCGAGACCGACACGATGGACACCTTCGTGGACTCCTCCTGGTACTTCCTCCGGTACTGCTCGCCCCACGAAACGACGCGGCCGGTGGATCCCGCGAAGGTGGATCGGTGGATGGCGGTGGACCAGTACATCGGTGGGATCGAGCATGCGGTCCTGCATCTGCTTTACGCCCGTTTCTTCACCAAAGCCGTGCGCGACCTGGGGCTGGTGAAGGTTGACGAGCCGTTTACGAGCCTGCTGACGCAAGGCATGGTTTGCATGGAAACCTACCGCTGCGAGGAGCACGGCTGGTTGTTGCCGGCAGAAGTCAACAAGGACGGGTGGCGGTGCAAACAGTGCGGGAAGTCGGTCGAGCGCGGCCGCGTCGAGAAGATGTCGAAGTCGAGGAAGAACATCGTGGACCCGGAGCATTTGATCATGGCGTACGGCGCGGACACGGCACGCCTCTTCTCCCTCTTTGCGGCGCCGCCGGCGAAGGACCTGGAGTGGAGCGACGATGGCGTGGAGGGTACGTACCGCTTCCTGGGGCGGGTGTGGAGGCTCGTGCACGACTTGGCCCCGCTGCTCAAACAATCGAATGGCGGCCATGTCGTCGCCGCCAGCCCGATGGCTAGCGACCTCAGAAGGCTCACGCATAGAACCATCAAGAAGGCCACAGACGATATCGAGCAGGAGTTCCAGTTCAACACAGCCATTGCGGCGCTGATGGAGTTCGTGAACGGACTCTATAAGGTCGCCGCCAAACAGGTGAAAGCAAAAACAGATCGTTCGGCGATCCGCGAGGCGATAGAGACCTTGCTCATACTGCTCACGCCATTCGCCCCGCACATCGCGGAAGAACTGTGGGCGGCGACCGGCCACGCGAACAGTCTTGCCCATGAACGCTGGCCTGTTTTCAATGAGGCCCTCCTCCAGGAGGAAGTGCTGACAATCCCTGTGCAGGTCAATGGCAAGCTCCGCAGCAAGGTGACCGTCCCCGCTGACTGGAGCAAAGATCAGGTGATCGCTGCGTCGAAAACTGATGCGAAGGTCGGGGAGTGGATCAAGGGCAAGACAATCAAGAATGTCGTGTATGTCGAGAAGCGGCTGGTGAACATCGTGGTGAGGGACGAGTGATCGGCAACGCGAAGTGCCTGGTGCTCACCCTCGTCGTCGCCCTGGTTGTGACCGGCTGCGGGTACGAGTTTGGCACGACCGTCAAGCCTGGGTCCGCGCGTGGCCTGCACCTGGCGGTGCCGGTCTTCTACAATGACACCTTTGAGCCTGTCTTGGATAAGCGTGTCACTGAGTTCGTCCGGCGGCAGTTCCTGCAGGCCGACGGCCTGACCCTGGTCAACGATGTCGGCGCAGCGCCCTTCGTGCTCAAAGGGCGCATCCGGAGCTACGGGCTCCAGACTCTCTCGTTCCGGCAGGGGTTCGTCAACGAGCAGCGCGTCAATCTCCAAGTGGAAGTGACCTTCGAAGATGCGGGCGGCCGCAAGGTGCTCTGGCAAGAGTCCTACCGAACGTCGGCCGAATTCTTCCAGACCACGGACCTCGCCACGAACCGCGCGCGACAGGACCGGGCAACCGAAGAAGCCTGCCAGGCGATGGCGGAGAACATCGTGTCGCGGGTCCTGGAAACTTACCCGCGATGAAGGCCAAGCGCGAGGGCATCGGCCTCCACGAGCTGAAGCGGCAACTTGCGGCAGGCGACCTCGCCCCTCTGTATTTTGTCGTCGGGGAGGAAGCCCCCTTACGGGACGACGCGGTGGCGGCGATCCGGGCTGCAGTCCTCGGGCCCGATGACGCCAACGTCGGGGCGTTCAACTCCGATGTGGTGTATGGGGATGAGACCGAGGCGGCGGAGATCCTGGCCCTCTGCGGGAACCTCCCCATGTTCGCGACGCGGCGCCTGGTAGTGGTCAAGGAAGTCGGCGCCTTGGGAGTCCGCGAAACCGAGCGGTTGCTGCCCTACCTGGAGGCGCCGGTCGAGACCACGTGCCTCGTGCTGACCGGCGGGAAAGTAGACGGCCGCGTGAAATTTTTCCAGGCGCTCAAGCAGGCGGCTGTGAGCGTGGACTGCACGCCGCTCGATGCGCGGGAGCTGCCAGCCTGGGTGCAGGACCGGGCCGGCGCGCTAGGGCTTCGCCTCGACGAGGCGGCGCGGGGGTTGCTGATCGAGGCCAGCGGCGGCGACCTCGGCGTGGTGTGCCGTGAGATGGAGAAGCTGGCGGTCTACGTGGCGCCCAACACGCGTGTGACGGCGGCGGACGTCGCGGCCGTCCAGGGCGCTGACACAGGTGGCTCGGTGCATGACCTCATCGACGCCTTACAGCGCAGAGATCGCGTGGGCTCATTGCGGTTTTTGGGCAAGGTCCTCGACGCGGGTGAGCCACCGCTTAAAGTGCTTGGCTTCCTGGCGGCCTGCTGGCGGAACATGTGGAGAGCACGGCAGTTCTCGGAGGAAATAGTCCGCGACTTCGAGCTGTTCCGAGAAACCGACTCTCGCTTGAAAGGCGGAGGCGGAGGGCGCTGGAAGGAACGGCTTGAGATGGAGCGCCTGGTTCTGAATCTCTGCCGGGGCGTCGGCCGTGCTACGCCGTCACGCCCCTTCGCATCTGCGCGGTGAGACGGGACAGTTTGCGGGAGGCGGCGTTGCGATGGATGACGCCCTTGGACGCGGCACGCTGCAAGGCCCGCGAGGCTTCGCGAAGCAGTTCCGTCGCTTGGCTGGTCTGTTTCTGCTGGATGGCGGTCTGCAGCTTCTTGATCACGCCCTTGACACCGGACAGAACCGCACGGTTTCGGGCCCGCCGTTTCAGGGCCTGGCGGGCGGCCTTCAGGGTGTTCTTATGGACAACCGGCATGGTATGGCTCCCTCGTGAGACAGGGCATGAGTGCTACCACGGCGTTTGTTCCGAAGTCAAGGAACGCTCATGGCGATTGAACCTCGCGAGCGGTTGATCCTCGCGCTGGACGTTCCGTCGGCCGATGAGGCCAAGCGCCTGCTCGACCGCGTGAGGGACTCGGTGGCGTTCGTGAAGATCGGCCTGGAGCTCTTCACGGCAGCCGGGCCCGACATCGTGCGCTGGGCCCTCACGCAGCGCAAGCGGGTCTTCCTCGACCTCAAGCTGCTCGACATTGGAGAAACGGTGAAGCGGGCCACGGCCGCAGCCGTCGAGCTCGGCGTGACGTTTCTCACCGTCCACGCCACTGGCCAGACCGTGCGGGCTGCCGTCGAAGGCCGCGGCCGGAGCGCGATGAAGATCCTGGCCGTGACGGTGCTGACGAGCTTTGATGAAGCGGACCTGCTGGAGATGGGCATCGCGGAATCCGTCCATGACACGGTGCTGAAGAGGGCGCGCTTGGCTATCTCGTTGGGCGCTGACGGTGTCGTGGCCTCCGGCGTCGAGGCGGCGATGATCCGGAAGGAACTGGGCAAGGATCCGATCGTCGTGATCCCCGGGATCCGTCCTGTCGGCGCCTCGCATGATGACCAGGTCCACGTCACGACGCCGGCCGGTGCCATCGCAGCCGGCGGGGATTATCTCGTCGTCGGGCGGGCCATACGCGATGCCGCAGACCCGGCTGAAGCCGCCCGGGCCATTCAGGCCGCAATCGAAGTCGCATTGACCTCCTGAGGATTAGGTTGGATCACCGCGGGCGTCCCCCGCAGCCTTGCGGGGCGCCCGCCGTGTTTGCTAGGATTCGGCTCTCTTCGCCATCAGACCGCAACGATTCTCCGCCGTGTGGTGGGTGTAGCTCAATGGTTAGAGCGCCGGACTGTGGCTCCGGAGGTTGGGGGTTCGAGACCCCTCATCCACCCCACACGGTGCTTCACACGATCTCCACTAAGGTGATCTCGAAGGTTAGCGGCTGACCGGCCTGAACGGAGAAACGCATGACGATCGATGACGCGCGGCAACGGATTCAATCCGCGATCATTCAGTTCGGCGATCATGCCGCGCCCATGATCGATCTGGTGATCGGCGAGGTGCGGTCGGGGCTCGGGCATGAGACCGCCAATGACCTCATCGCCGAGTTTGACCTGGAGCTACGCTACGGCGTCGCGCCGACCGAGTTCGAGTAGTGCCCGGCAGGTCTGATTCAGAGCTGACCGTCCGGCAGCGGATCGTCCAGGCGATTACCGGCATGCGGCGTTCCGCCCGGGACCTCGCGCACAGCCTGGGCATTCCCGAACGGCAGGTTGAAGAACATCTCGCGCACATCGTCAAATCAGTAGCCGGGTCTCGACAGGGCCGGTTCCGCATGGAGCCGGCAAGTTGCCAGGACTGCGGGTTCGTCTTTCGCGGGCGCACCCGCCTGACCAGGCCCAGCCGGTGCCCGAAATGCCGGAGCGAAGCGATCCTCGAGCCGCGGTTCGGCATAGACCCCTAGCCCTCATTCGTATATGATTGGCCTGCTCAGACGTTCACGGAGGGACTCGCATGCGAAAGGCGGCGTCACAGAAATTACGGCACACGAGCAATAGCGCGCACCCACTGGTCGGCGTGATCATGGGCTCCAAATCCGACTGGGAGACGATGGCCAACACCACCGGTACTCTGGAGAAGCTGGGCATCCCGTTCGAGGTGCGCGTGGTCTCGGCCCACCGCACGCCGGACCACCTCTTCGAGTACGCCGAATCGGCCGAGCGGCGAGGGCTGGAAGTGATCATCGCCGGGGCAGGTGGCGCGGCCCACCTGCCGGGCGTGACGGCGGCGAAGACAACCCTGCCCGTGCTCGGCGTGCCGGTGGAGTCCAAGGCGCTGAAGGGATTGGACTCCTTGCTCTCGATGGTGCAGATGCCGGCCGGGATCCCCGTGGGGACGCTGGCGGTCGGGAGGTCCGGAGCGGTGAACGCCGCGCTCCTGGCGGCGGCGATCCTGGCGAATAAATATCCGAAGGTCCGCGAGGCGCTGTCCCGCTATCGCAAGGCCCAGGCGGAAGCGGTGCTGGCCCGTCCCGATCCGCGAGAAGCCGTCTGATCGTCGCCCGCGTGGCTCGTGCAGCGACCGTCACTAACGGGCGAGGGCCCAGAGCATGCCGGCCAAGCCGCCCACGACGCGGGCCAGCGCACCGTAGTTGACCTTCTCCGGCGTGTCCTGCTCCATGTGGTAGTGCGGGTACCGATACAGCGCCGTGTCGGTGACCATGAAGTCGGGATAGCCTTCTGCCCAGAACGAGCCATGGTCGCTCCAGTCCACCCCCGGCACCCACTCGAACGTCGCGATCGCTTCGACCTGAAAATCCGACTGCGCGCGGAACGAGTCGATGGCCTGGCGCATGAGCAGACGCGAACCGAAGTTTGACACGAACAGGATGAAGTTCCCCCGGTCAGGATAGAAGAGCCGGTACAGGGTTGACGGAAACGGGAAGGCTTGGCTACCGGGCGCCTCGCTGTAATAACCGAGGGTTTCGAGCGAGAGCATGGCGCGGATTCGATCCCCGCGGGCGCGTGCCGCCTTCGCGTACACGCGGCTGCCCATCAGGGCCGTCTGGAAGTGTGGCGGCTCCTCGTTCACAAAGGCGACAAATCGCGCGGTCTTGCCCAGGTCCCGGGCGGCCGCCAGCCTGGACAGCTCCAGCAGCGCGGCGACGCCTGTCGCGTTGTCGTTGGCGCCGGGGCTACTGATCACCGAATCATAGTGCGCGCCGACGAGGATGATGTCGTCCGGATTCTCTCGCCCGCGGCGGGTAATTTCCAAGTTCGCCCACGTGTCCATGCCGATGGCGTACTCCTGCCGCGTCACGACATACCCCTGGTTGCGCCACGCCTGTTCGATGTAGGCCGCCGCGCGCCGCAGGGCCTGGGGGCGAAACGTGTTCCGCTCGCCGATCTCGCCGGCGAACATCTGCACGTGCGTCATGAGCGTGTTGGGATGGATCGTCACCGGCGCCCTCTCCTCCTGATTGGATGGGCTCATTCCGAACGCTGTCGCGAGCAGGACGATGACCAGCGCCGGCCTTGCTAGCACTGGGACCACCTGCGTGTGTCGCGACACAGGCGCAGTGTAGGCTTGACCGGACGGCCCCTTCAAGGCGGCAGGTCGAATTGACAGAGGCGGCGCTCTGGCGGTAACGTGCCGCTTCTCCGTGAGCACCCTACCAACCGCCCCCTCATGGCGTCACGGCGTCACGCCCTACCAGTGGCGGGTCCTGTTCGTGGCCTGGCTCGGCTGGGTCTTCGATTCCATGGACGCGACGATCTACGCCATCGTCCTGCAACCGGCGCTGCAGGATCTCCTGAGCCCCTCCGTCTCTGGGGGATCGGCCCCAGATGAGGCGATCGGCTGGTACGGCGGCATTATCTTCTCCATCTTCCTAATCGGCTGGGCGATCGGTGGCGTGCTGTTCGGGGTCCTGGCCGATTATATTGGCAGGACCAAAACGCTGATCCTCACGATCCTCATCTACGCCGTATTCACCGGTCTGGCGGCGCTGTCGGACACGTGGTGGCACCTCGCCCTCTATCGGTTCCTAACGGCGCTGGGTGTCGGCGGGGAATGGGCCTCCGGAGCCGTGATCGTCGCAGAGGTCTGGCCGGAAGAGAAGCGCGCCAAGGCGGCCGGGATCTTGCAGTCCGCTTGGGCGGCGGGCTTCTTCCTGGCCGCGGCTGTCAACCTGCTCTTACGTGGATACGGCTGGCGCGTGCTGTTCCTGGTGGGCATCCTGCCGGCCTTTGTGGCCATACTGATTTTCCTCTGGGTGAAGGAGCCGGAACGATGGACCAAGGCCCGTTCCAAGGAACTCATGACGGGGACGGCACAACCGGTGAAGCTGCTGGAACTGTTTCGGGGCGAGCTCCTCCGTCCAACGCTGGTCGGATCCGTGCTGGCTTTTGTGGCGGTGTGCGGGCTCTGGGGCGCCACAAACTGGACGCCCACCCTGATCGGAGCCCTTCCGGACATGCGGGGCTTGGACGCCAGGACGCTGGAGCAGTACAAGAGCTACGCCATCATGGCGCTCAATGCGGGTGCTCTGATCGGCTATCTCAGTTTCGGGGTGCTGGCGGATCGCTTCGGGCGGCGACCCCTATTTGCGCTGATGTGTGTGGGTAGCCTCGTGATGCTACCGATCACATTCCTAACACCGCACGCCTACGCGCACGTACTGCTGCTGCTGCCCCTCCTCGGCTTCTTCAACAACGGGATCTTCAGCGGGTTTCCCATCTATCTTCCGGAACTTTACCCGACCCGCATCCGGGCCACCGGTGCAGGCTTTTGCTTCAACGCCGGGCGCGTGCTCGCCTCGGGCGGTCCGTTCCTCACGGGCTATTTGGTGACGTCGTTGGGCAGCTTCGGCCGCGCGGCCAGCGCCGTCGCGCTGATCTATCTGGTGGGTCTGTTGATCTTGCCTTTTGCGCCGGAAACGAAGGGGCAGCCCCTGCCGGAGTAAAGGTCCGGGGCTAGCCGCGGGCGGTGCGCTCGTACACCTTGGCGTCGATGAAGAGATGAAGCAAGGCCGAGTCCACCTTGTCCTCCTTCGCTTCGTACCTGAGAATGTCGAGGGCCTTCGAGGTCGGGACGGCCTTTTTATACGGACGGTCGGAGGCAGTCAGCGCGTCGTAGATGTCGCTGATGGTCATCATCCTGGTCTGAATTGGGATCTCCGGCGCGGTGATCTGCCGCGGATAGCCTTTCCCGTCCAGCTTCTCGTGGTGGCCGTAGGCGATCTCCGGAATGCGCCGCAGCTTGCTGGTCCACGGGATGGTCGCGAGGAAGCGGTAGGTATGCGTGACGTGGCTCTCGATCTCCAGGCGGTCCTCATTGGTCAGGCTCCCCTTGGGGATGGAGAGGCTCACGAGCTCGGGGGCCGTGAGATATGGTTTGGGACCGTCGAACGAGCTGTACGTCCTGGTGGCGATCTCGTTGAGCTGCTCGAATCCGCCCTTCTCCATCACGGTCGGGATATTGCACTCCAGCAGGAAACGCAGGATCTCGTCGGTGTCGTCGAGCTGGTGGCCGAGCTCCTCGTCGAGCTTCGCCAACAGCGCGACGGTCTCGCCGGGATTGGAGAACTGGTACACGGAGATCTTGCGTTGCAGCGCCTCCTTCTCCAGCGTCCGCTTGATGAACTCGAAGCGGGCCTTCAGGAGCGCGACCTCGTTGGGGTAGAGCTTCTCGGCCTTGACCAGCACGTGCTCGCGCACGCCCACCTTGCCGAAGTCGTGCAGGAGGGAGGCGTAGCGGATCTCCTTCATCTGGTCGTAGTCGAAGGTGACCCTGGCGTAGGGACCGGTGTCGACCCGGCCCACGACTTCGGCGAGGCCACACGTAAGGGTGGCGACGCGGCCGGAGTGGCCGGAGGTCGTGGGATCGCGGGACTCGATGGCCACCACGCTGGCCGCGATGAAGCCTTCGAACAGCTTGTTAATCTCGTCGTAGAGGATCGCGTTCTCGATGGCGGAGGCGGCTTGGCCTCCCAGGGCCAACAGCATCTCCTCGTCTTCCGCGTCGAAGGTGGCATCCTGGGCTTTATTCAGGACCTGAAGGACACCGACCACCTCCTCCTTCGTCGAGAGCATCGGGACCGTCAGCATGTTCCGGGTGCGGTAGCCGGTCGCCTTGTCCACGGCGGGGTTGAAACGCGGGTCCGCGTACGCGTCGGGGATGTTCAGGGGTTTTTTCTTTTGGGCGACGTGGCCCGCGATGCCTTTGTCGGCGGGGAAGCGGATCTCCCGGGCGCCCTGGGCCACCTTGCTCCAGAGCTCGTTCTTGTCCTTATCGAGGAGGAAGATGCTGCCGCGGTCGGCCTCGACCACTGAGCGGGCGTGTTCCACGATCTCCTCGAGCAGAACGCCGAGGTCCCGCTCCGTGGACATGGCCTTGGCCACATCCAGGATTTCCTCGAGCTTTTGAATGCGCCGCTCTTTTGGATCGAGTTGTGACACGCCGCGCCCTCATTGAGCGTCCATCAGAGTACACCTTCCGTTCGGTAGGATCAACGAAGTATGCTATTACGCTATAATGCATGTCGCCATGCGGATCTGCCCCAAGTGCCGCCTCATCGCCTCGGACGATCCAGTGTGCCCGGAATGCGGATGGAACGTCGCGGCGGGCGGCGTCACCGGGCCGGCCTCCGACCTCGCGCTGCGGTACGCGGAGCACTTGCAGTACATGGCCCTTTTCGCCGCCCTGATGTTTGGCGCCTCGCTGCTCGTCTCTTTCGCAACGACGCGCGGCAACCAGTTTCTGCCCGCCGTCTCGATGGGCCTGCTCGTCACCGGACTCATCGCCGACGCCTTCCTATTGCTGCTCATCTACAAGACGGCGGCCATGTTCGCCGAGGCCAGCCGCTGGATGGTGGGTGCGGTCTTGACTTTCCCGTTCGGCACCCTTATCTTCGCTTGGCTGCTCGCCCGGCGGGCCCGCCTGGGCGGCCCCGTCGGCCGCCCCACGTCTGATGATGAGTCCTGAGCGCACCAACACGCCTTCCAGCTCCCGGCGGTGCTTCTTTACATGGCTAATCGTGGCAGCAGCCGGCTTGATCGGGATCAGCCTGGCGGTACCGTTGAGCGGCTATGTGGCCTCGCCCGCGCTGAAGCGCCGCGAGCGGCGCTGGGTGGACGCAGGCACTGTAAGCGATCTGCCCGTCGGCGAGCCGACCCAGCGCGACCTGGTCATGATGGTCACCGACGGCTATATGGAGGTGGCGGCCGTGAAGGGCATCTGGGCGCTGCGCCGGGCGACGAACGAGGTCACGGTCTACTCCCCCATCTGCACGCATCTCGGCTGCGGCTACCGGTGGGACGGGGGCGCGCGGAGATTCAAGTGCCCCTGCCATGGCAGCGAGTTCGATCTGGACGGGAAGGTCGTCGGGGGGCCGGCGCCCCGGCCGCTGGACCGCCTGCCGGTCAAGATCGAGAACGGACACCTGCTGGTGCAGTACAAGGAATTCAAGTCCGGCACCACGCAGCAGATTGACATCTAGCCATGCTCTCCCGCCTCTACGCATGGCTGGATAGCAGGCTCAAGTTGGAGCCCGTCAAGGAGACCCTGCTCGACGAGCCAATCCCTGGGGGCGCGTCCTGGATCTACGTCTTCGGCTCGGCCACGCTCTTCGTCTTCTGCCTCCAGGCAATCACGGGGATGTTTCTGGCGGTCTATTACGCGCCGACGCCCGACCACGCGTACGACAGCATCCACTACATCGAAACTCAGGTGCTGTTCGGCCCGTTCGTGCGGGGCCTCCATCACTGGGGGGCCTCCGCGATGGTGGTGGCCATCGGCCTGCACATGCTCCAGGTCTTCCTGTACGGCGCCTACAAGCCGCCCCGCGAGGCGATGTGGATCGTCGGCGTGCTGCTGCTCCTGCTCACGATGGGGTTCGCCTTCACCGGCTACCTGCTGCCCTGGGACCAGAACGCCTACTGGGCCACCCAGGTGGGGATCAACATGGTCGGCAGTGTCCCGTTCGTCGGCACCTTCCTGGTCAGGGTCATGCGCGGGGGTGACACGCTGGGCGCCCTGACCCTGTCGCGGTTCTTCGCGGTCCACGTCCTGTTTTTGCCGGCCGCCATCATGGCGCTGATCGCGCTGCACATGTTCATCCTGCGGCGCGTGGGTCCGGCCGGTCCCTGGAGCAAGGAGCGTGCGGCCCAGCGCCGCGAAACGTTCTATCCCCGCCAGGTCTTCATGGACGCGGCGGTCATGCTCGGCGTCTTTCTGGTGATCGTCATGCTGGCGCTGCTCGTGCCCTTTCCTCTGACGGACAAGGCGAATCCGTCGGACCACAGTTTCATCCCGGTGCCGGAATGGTACTTCCTCTTCTACTACCAGTTCCTCAAGTACATGGAGGGGCCCGTCTTGGGGCCGATTGCCACGTGGGTGCTCCCCGGCGCCTTCATCGCGCTGCTGCTGGCGCTGCCGTTCCTGGACCCTCATCACGAGCGGGAGCCCGCGTCACGGCCGCTGGTGATCAGCGTGGGGGCAGGCTTCCTAATCGGTGTCTTTGTCCTGATCGGGCTGTCCGTTCGCGACCTGCAGGCGATGAAGCGGACCGATCCCGCCGTCGTCTCGGGCAAGGCCCTCTATGAGCGGTTCGGGTGCATGGGATGCCATCGGATCCACGGCGAGGGTGGTGCGGTGGGGCCTGACCTCTCCTACGTCGGGGACCAGCGCGACCGTGACTGGCTGATCAAGCACTTCCGCGATCCCCAGTCCACCTCACCAGGATCGATCATGCCCAAGTTCCCACTGAACGAGCAGGAACTCAACGACCTCACGGCGTACATGCTGAGCCTCAAAAAACGGGTGTAGCCCCCTCCCTCACACTCCTCCCTTCATGTCCCATTGCATTCGGTAGAGCAATGGGCGCCACGGAGGGATGGGTGGGGATGTGCTTGCGCGGCTCTTTCTTGATCGGCTAAGCTCGATCCATCGGTCGAACTGTTTGCATGCATGAATCTCAGGCGGAAGGAGGGATGGCAGTGAGACACGATGTGTGGTCGGTGGTGGTGACGATGCTGGCGCTTGTGGTGGTGGGGTGCGGAGGCCCCGGTCAGACAATTCCGCTCTCGGTCAACATAGGCGCGGTGCCCGCTCCAGAGAAAATGACCGCTCCGTTGCGGGTGGCGGTGATCCCGTTTGAAGACGTGCGGAGCGACAAGGCGAAGGTCGGACGCTACCAGCATTACGTGGAATCGACCGTGGACACGTTGGTGCCGGCCGGCGGGTCGGCGGTCGATCAGGTCACGAACTTCGTGCTGGAGTACCTGAAGCGTGCGGGCTTTCAGGTCACCCGCGTGCAGCCGGGGCAGGCGGTCGCCCCCAGCTCGGCCGATGTTGTGCTGTCTGGCGAGATCGAGTCGTACTGGAGCGAGGCCGTGACCCGGTTTGCCAGGACCGAGCTGGCGGCCAAGAACCGGCTGGTACTCAAGGCTGCCAACGTGGGCGACGGGAGCATAGTCCGCACAACGGTGGTCGGTGAGGGGACCAAGACGGTGGTCTTCTTCGATGTCGAAGATCTGGAGAAGCTCAATAGCGAGGCGTTGGGCCAGACTCTCGCGCGGTTTCTGGCCGACGTGGTTGTGGCAGACCGGGCGCTCAAGCCGAAGAAATAAGGGCGCGTAGGAAGGCAGCGACGATGGCCACATCCCCGGTTCCCGACGATCTCCTGCGACAGCAGCTCGAGGCGTTGCTCGCGCTGCCTGAGGCGGATCCACACGCGGCGCTTCTGAGGGACATGGTCGGGGCGGTCTTCCGGCAGAACGAGAACCGGCTGGAGACGCTGGACCTGAAGATCTTGCATCGCACTCTCAAGGAGATGCGCTATGCCTTCCGGCTCTTCAGGCAGTACCGGCATCGGCGGAAGGTCGCCGTCTTCGGATCCGCGCGGATGCCGTCTGGGAATCCCCTGTACGATCTGGCCCGGCGCTTCGCTCGCCTCCTGGCCGAACAAGGGTTCATGGTCATCACGGGGGCGGGCGAGGGGATCATGCGGGCGGCGAACGAGGGGGCTGGGCGGGAGAACAGCTTCGGCGTGAACATCCTGCTCCCGTTCGAGCAGGAGCCCAACCCGGCGATCGTGGACGACCCCAAGCTCATCCACTTCAAGTACTTCTTCACCCGCAAGCTCTTCTTTGTGCGGGAGTCCCACGCCTGCGCAGTGTTCCCCGGCGGGTACGGCACCCACGACGAGCTCTTCGAGATCCTCACCCTCCTGCAGACCGGCAAGAACAATCCCCATCCGATCGTGCTGGTGGACTTGCCGGGAGGGACCTACTGGCAGGGATGGGAGCGGTTCGTGCGGGAGAACATGCTGGCGACCCGCATGCTTGCGCCGGAGGATCTAGGGCTCTTCCGAGTGGTCCACTCGGCCGAGGACGCCGTGGCCGAGATCGCGGGCTTCTATCGGAACTACCATTCCAGCCGGTTCGTGAAAGGGCGGCTGGTGCTGCGCCTGCAGCATCCTCTGACGGCCGGGCAAGTGGACGACCTCAACGTGCGGTTTGCCCACCTGTGCCAGCAGGGCAAGATCGAGCAGCGGTCCGCCCTCCCAGAGGAAGCGGACGAGCCCGAGCTCCTGGCGCTGCCCCGGCTGGTGGTGCCGTACCACAGCCGAAGCGCGGGAGGCCTCCGCCAGCTCATTGATGTCGTGAACTTGCTGCCAACCTGACGGGCTCGAGCCGGCCTCGGCTCGGTCCCGGTCAGTTGCGGCTCAGTAGCGCACGGTGACGGAACTGGCGCTATTGCGCGCTCCGAAGAACTTCCTGGAGAACTCCTCCACCACCGCCGGGTCGTAGCCCTTGCAGCTGAAGATATCGAGGTACGCCCGGTTCGTGTCGTTGGCGAAGTGCCCGCTGATCAGGGACGTCTCGATGAGTTGGAGCATCGAGTAGCCTGCCACCCGTCCCTTACCGAAATGGACGATCTGGCACTCTCCGAAGCGCTTCATCCCGATCAGTTTACAGAGCGCGATGACGTAGGCCTCGATGTGGTCACAGTCCCGGATGGCTTCGGGCCTACAGTCGTGAAGATCAACTGCAGTGGAGAGGCCCCAAGCTTTCCCCCCCCTGATCAACTCCTCCGGTGATTCTACAGGAGCGGAAGTTGGGGCCATCGTTGGTAAGACGGCACCTTCAGCGTTGTCTAATGCGTTCATCGATACGGAACACCTCCTGGTTGGAGTGACGGTTTGACGGTTGTAAGGGAGACTGGCTAAGCTGAACCCACATCATCGAAACGCACTATAGCACAGTATTTTCCACACGCAATATTTTTTTTCACCCCGCTCGAAATTTTTTGCTCCCAGTCAGTGCTCTTTGGACGGTGTGTAGCCCTGGATCCGTGCGTGGGCTTCCTCGACGCTCATCCGCTTCAGCTCCACCTGCCGGCGCACCCATAGTTCGTGCTGCGTGCGAAGCTGATACTCCTGCCGGCGTCGCAGCGCGCCGCCGCCCAGCGTCCAGATCGACGTGAAGAAGGTGTCCTGCTGCGACGACAACAGGCCGGCCTGCCCCAGGACCGCCTGCTCGTCGAACACCGGTGAGTCCCAGGTCCAGCTCTCGTCGTAGGCCGGCGCCGTCGCGCAGGACGCCAGCACGAGGCAGGCCAGCAGGAGCGCCGTGGACCTCATGACGGCAGCATAGCGAGCGGACTGGACTGAAGCAAGGTCGCAACGGAGGAAGAGGTCAGGACAACTCCGGGCTGAAGCCGCGTCTCAGCGTGTTCTCCGAGAGGACAGAGCTCCAGACGAACTGGAGGAGGTAGTCCGGGCCGCCTGCCTTGGCGCCGATGCCGGAGAGGCGGCCTCCGCCGAATGGCTGGCGGCCCACCAGCGCGCCGGCGATACCTCGGTTGATGTACAGGTTGCCGACCAGGAACTCCTCCCGCGCCCGCGCGATGTTGCGAGGGCTACGAGAGAAGAGCCCGCCGGTGAGCGCGTACTCGGTCGCGTTAGCGAAGGCCAGGGCTTGGTCGAAGTCCCGTGCCCGCAACACCGCCAATACCGGCCCGAAGATCTCTTCGCAAGCCAGACGGTGCTCTGGGCGGATGTTCCTGACAATCGCCGGTCCGACGAAGTTCGGCCCCGGCTGTCGCGTGAAGTCCGGCAACAACACGGGCGTCCCTTCCAGTTTCGCGATCGCCAAATAGTCCCGCACCTTCTGCACCGCGCGTTGATCGATCAAGGGGCCGAGCCCTGTGCCCGGCTCTTCGGGCGGACCCATCCGCACGCTGCGCGCGGCCTCCACCAGCCGCTCGACGAAGTCATCGTGCATGGCGTCCAGGACGATCGCGCGCGAGCAGGCGGAGCACTTCTGCCCCTGGTAGCCCAGGAAGGAGGCGATCACGCCTGCCACCGCTTCATCCAGATCGGCGGTGTCATCCACGATGATCGCGTTCTTGCCCCCCATCTCAGCGACGACCTTCTTTACCTCCCGCTGCCCCGGCGAGACTCGCGCCGCATCGGCGATGATCTGGAGGCCGACGGCCTTCGAGCCGGTGAAGGCGATGACGGGGACGTCGGGGTGCACGACCAGGCGGCGGCCCACCTCCGGCTCGCCCGGCAGAAATTGCAGGACGCCGTCCGGCAGTCCAGCCTCGCGGAAGACCTCCACCAGCGCGTGTCCGGTGACCAGAGACCTTTCCGACGGTTTGAACACGACGGAGTTGCCGGTGACCAACGCCGCGGCCACCATGCCGGTCGGGATCGCGAGCGGAAAGTTCCACGGGGAGAGGACCGCCACGACGCCGCGCGACCGGTACACCAGGTGGTTGAGCTCGCCCAGCAGCGTCCCGAGCCGGATCGGCTCCGCCAGGCGGCGCATCTGTCGGCGGTAGTATTCGAGGAAATCGATGGCTTCGGCCACGTCGGCGTCGGCGTCGCGCCAGCCCCTGCCCACTTCGAAGACTTCCAGAGCGGCCAGCTCGAACCGGCGCTGGCGCAGCAGTTTGGCGGCCTTCGCCAAGACCGCCATCCGGTCCGACGCGGGCGTTTCCGCCCAGGACCGGCCGCTCACCACCGCGCGGGAGACGGCCTCGTCCACGTCCTCGGGGACCGCAGCGCTCACGACGCCGACCACCTCCTCTGGCCTGGCCGGGTTGCGTGCGGTCAGGGTCGGTCTCGTCAGGCCCCTGGGCGGGAGGAAGTCCAGGTCGATGCGCTGCCCAAGCGTGGCTCGCAAGGCGGCGAGCGCGGTGCGCATGCGCTCGCGGCGCTCGGCGCGGGAAAAATCCGTGTGGGGCTCGTTTGTGAACGCACTCTCGCTTAGACGCTGCCCCCCTCCCCCACCTTCCCCCTCATGGCCCATCGCAGCTTGAGGAGCAATGGGCGCCCCTGAGGTCTGGGTGGGGGTGGGCGGTTTCATCAGCAACTCGTCGAGGCTCTGGTTGCCTAGGAACTGCCGGCGCAGGATAGACTCGTTGGCTGTGTTCTCTAAAAGTCGCCGGACGAGATAGGCCATGCCGGGGATCAAATCGCCGACCGGTGCGTAGACCCGCAGGCGATAGCCGGCGTCCACGATGGCGGCCTGCAGCGGCTCGGCCATCCCGTACAGCATCTGGAGCTCCACAACTTTCGTTGCGAGCCCCTTACGTTCCGTTTCGGCCATCACCATCGCGACGTGGCGCAGGTTGTGCGTGCCAAATGCCGGCCGGATCACCGCGTGGTGCTCCAGCAGGAGCGGGATCAGCCGTTCGTAGCAGGCGTCGGTATCGTCCTTGCGGGCGAAGACCGGCACGGGCCACCCACGCTGACGGTGCATGATCGTCTCATAGTCCCAGTAGGCGCCCTTGACCAGGCGGACGCCCATCGGCGTCCCGCGGGCCTCGGCCCAGGCGAGCAGCTCGCGGACGTCGCGTTCGGTGTCCTTGAGGTACGCCTGTAGCGCAAGGCTGGCGAAGGGATAGGCGCGAAACTCGTCTTCCATCAGGAGGCGTCGGACGATCCAGAGCGTCAGGTCCTTCCACTCGAAGTGCTCCATGTCGAAGGTGACGGCGACTCCGTGCTGCATGGCCGCTCTGAGGAGCGGGCGTAACCGGGCTGCAACGGCCTTGTAGCAGCCCTCCGGATCGATCGGATCGAACTGCGAGTCGAGCGCCGACAGCTTGATCGACACCTGGGTCCGCGGCAGGGGGCCCAGGTGGTCGGCTTCGAGAAGGGGTGAGGGTCGCCACTCGCTCGCGGCCTCTGCCAGGGCCGTGATGGCTTCGCGGTAGCGGGCGGTGTAAGCCTCGGCTTCCGGCTCGCAGACCGTCGCCTCGCCGAGGAGGTCCACCGAGTGCGTGATGCCGCGCTTCCAGAGGTCGGCGACGGCCGGGAGCGCCTCCTTCATGCCGGCGCCCACGATGAACTGGTTGGCCATCTGGATCGCCTGGTTGTAGATCGTGTCGGCGGTCACACCGGCTCCGAAGCCGACGGACGAGAGAGCCCGCATGCCCCAGCGCATGAGCGAGCGCCCGCCCGGCGCCTCCCGTAGACCGGCATCCTGGCCGAAATACTCGTCCACGAGACGCTTGATCTGGGACGGGGTCTTCAGGGTGGGCAGGACGTCAATGAAGCGGAAGAGCTGGACCTTGAAGGCGTCGTCGCGGATGGCCCACTCGAGGAGCCGGCCGGTCCACCATTTGCGGTCGAAGAGGCGGGGCGTGGTCGCGGCCTCGTACAGCCGCGCCGCGTGGCGGCGGATGTCGGCCTCTGTGGCGATGCCCATGGCCTCGGATCCTTTCGATCACCATTATACACCGCGCGTTGGCGCCGCCCCGTTCTTGAATTCCCCCGATAGCCTGGGCTAGACTGCACGCATGGCCGAAATTCCCGTCATTACCATCACCGGCTCCCAGCAGAAGGATCCGAAGGAGTTCTTCACACGGGTCTTCTGCCTGCGCAAGGAGCCGCCCCCGCTGGGCCTGCTGGTTGACTATCTGAAGGCGCGGGGTGCCACCCCGATCATCACGGCGGGCGTCAACGAGAAGCTGATGAATAGCTGGAACTGGGTCGGGACCGAGATCGGGTATGCGAAGGACCGCAAACCGATCCTCGTCACCTGTGTGCGCAAGGGTAGCGCCCAGGACGAGATCTTCAAGCAGGACATCGAGGGCCTGCTCAACTACGTGGAGGCCCACCGTGAGATCGACAACTGGCGCGTCGTGGACCAGTTGCGGGGCTGCCGGTTCTACATTGCGAACATCCTGGACAAGAACGACATCACGGAGGAGGGCTATGACTTCAACAGCTGGATCCTCCAGTTCTTCGAGGAGAACTGCGATGGAATGGTCCAGATCGACGGCCAGGGCTTCTACGATCCGGAGACTGGAGAGCTGATCTTCGAACTGCCGCCGATCGACGACGAGCCCGAACCCGCCAAACCGAGCCAGCAGCCCAGCTAGACACATCCCAAAGCAGTGTGCTAAAGTGCCCCTTCGCTGGGCCGGTGCGCCTGTAGCTCAGTGGATAGAGCACAAGCCTCCGGAGCTTGGGGCCGCAGGTTCAAATCCTGTCAGGCGCACCAACCCTGGCTTCTCGCCAATCCTTCCTGGTGGGCCGTTAGCTCAGTTGGTAGAGCAGCTGACTCTTAATCAGCGGGCCGCAGGTTCGATCCCTGCACGGCCCACCATCTTTTCAATTACTTAGGATCATTTGAAGACGCTCAGCGTCCGTGACTGTGCTCGCCACTGTGCTCACACGCGGCTGTTCCAATCGACGCCGGGCCTCCAGGAGATCCGTCTCGCTCACAATGTCATAGCGGTCGAAGACCGAGCGGGTCTGGTGCCCGGAAATCTGCATGGCCACCTTTTCGGAGATCCCGCTCCGGACCATATTTCGGATCGCGGTCCGCCGGAGATCATGAAACAGCTTCCCCTGTAAGCCCACCCGCGCACAGGTCGTCTTCCAGGCCCGCTTGGGGATCTGCCTCAGCCGCGCGCCCTGGCACTGACACACCCACGGGCAGGCAGGACACGTGCGCAAGGTGTGCTCCCGCCAGTGCCGGAGGACGGCTTGGACTTCCTCCACGAGCGGCACGACGCGCCCGCGCCCGTTTTTGGTGGTGCCCGGCTCCAACCGCAGGAGTCCGCGCTCCCAGTCCACGTGCTCCCATTGGAGGCTGAGAATCTCGCCGGCACGCATGCCGGTCCAGTAGGCGAGGATGAACGGGACCTTCAGATGGTCCGGCAGCGCAGCCCGTAGGACCTGATAGTCCTCCTCCGTCAAAAAGCCTTGCCGGACGTTGCTCTCTCGCAAGTGGGGGATGTGGGGAATCGCAGTCACCGGCACGAGCGGCGGGGTCTGCTGCGCCGCGAGCCGGAACATCCGTTTGAGCGCGGCCAGGGCCCGATTGATGGTCGCATTGGTCATGCCCTCCTGCTGCCGGCGGGCGATGTAGGCCTGAAGGCGTGGGGTGGTGATCTGCACCGCCCGGAGGCCTCGGAACTCCTTCCCGAGGTGGGCGGCGACCTGCCGCGCACAGCGCAGAGTCTTTTTGCCGTTGATCTCGTAGTCTTGCAGGTAGAGGCGCGCGAGGTCCTCGAACGTGGTCTTCTCGGCCTGCAGGGCCGGCAGCCGGCCATCGGCGATGTCGCCCTCCCGTTTCTTGAGCAGAGCCGAGGCGACCGACTTCATCGGCGACCGGCTGGTTTCCCGAAACAGTTCAGCGTGCCGGTAATACTGAATCCACCAGACTCGTCCCCGTTTGTACAGTCGTCCCATCGGTTCGCCCCCGATCGATCGCTCCGGTCGGGTCAGAAGTCAAGGGCCATGGTGGATTTTGGCCCGCTCCAAGTAGCGGTCGAGATCCTGCCGATCCAGCAACATCCGACGTTTAATGCGGACACAGGGCAGATCGCCCCGAAACACCAGGTCCCGGAGCGTCCACTTCGAGATCCCCAGATACCGGGCTGCCTCCTCCAGAGACAACAACCTAGGCGTCACCGCCGACCTAGGCCCCACGTTGAGCCTCCTGAAGGCGTCGCCGGACCGTCGAGCGGCTACAGTTCAGCTGCCGCGCGATCTGGCCCAGCGATCGGCCTGCTCGTCGTAAGTCCACCACCTCATCGGGCGTGGCCGTCGCCACAGGCCGTCCCAGGCGGACCCCCTTCGCCCGCGCCCGATCGAGTCCGGCCTTGACCCGTTCGCGGATGATGTCCCGTTCGAGCTGGGCCATCGCCCCGATGATCGTAAACATGGCCTGCCCGATCGGCGTGGAGGTGTCAAACTGTTCCTGCAGGGAGATGAACCCGACCTTCAGGGTACGGAACTGTTCCAAGGCCGTGATCAGATGCTTCACCGATCGCGCAAAGCGATCGAACCGCCAGACTAGGACCGCCTGAAACCACCCCTTCCAGGCTCCGTCAAGCAAGCGATCGAGGGCCGGGCGTCGATCCTTCGCCCCCGAGACACCCTTATCAACATATTCGCCGGCAACCTCCCAGCCTCTATTCAGCGCGTGGGCGCGGAGGGCCGCGAGCTGAACCTCTGGGTCTTGGACTTCCGTGCTGACACGGGCATACAGCGCGATTTTCATGGGTCCCTCTGTTTGAAAATCAGCACGTACTCGTGCAGCGTGGGGATAAACAGCGTGGGGCCATAGCGAAAGTACTGCGCTTGCCGGTGATGATCGCCCGCTTTAATTAAGACCGCCTCCAGCGGGAGGAGGCCCCAATTCATGACTGTGCTATGGATGGGATAGAACACCCCGTTTTTCCGGCCATCGCCGATCAACAGGACTAGACGGCCATTCTCCGCCAGCCGATCCGTGAGCCGCCGAAAGCCGTGTTCGAGTCGCTTGAGGAAGTCCTCCACATTCCGGGCCGACGAAAAATCGTTGGGGTGCGTGCTATACCGAAACCCCGGCCAGTACGGGGGATGCCAGAAAATCAGATCAAATTGCCGATCCGGAAGGGGTGAGGACAGCAGATCAAAGCCCGACCGGAGATCTCGGCCCGCATAGTCCACTCGGAGATCAAAGCAGACCTCCCCGGTGGTGCCCGAGCCCTCCATGGGATCAAACACAGACCGGGGCCGGAACTGCACAATCAGGTCCACCAGGAGGTAGCCGTTACAGTTGCCCGCATAGCTGGATCGCCCCCAGGGGCCCCGCTCGGTATACCGGAGCAGCGAGGTCAGGCCCCTGCGGGACTGAAGATGCTGGCAGATGAGGTGTAGACGCTGCATCGCCTCCCGCCAAGCACGTTCTAGGGTGGGTCCGGCGAGGCCGCTGCTCCCGGCCACCTCGCCGAGGGAGCGGCCCGCTTCGAGTTCGCGCAAGGCGGCCCAGAGCGCCAGTCGGGACTCGACACGCCCGGAAGGGTCCTCTCCTTGCTCCTCTCTCTTGCGACTGGCACGTATAGCGTGAATAGTCACACCATCGGCGGGCCGATGGTCCCTTGACTGCTCCGTTTCCTGGCCCTGCTTTGTCGGGCTGATCGGTTCCATCATTTGTCAAACAGCCCCGGAAACAGATCGAAGAAGTCGTCTGCTTTCTTGGACGGTGCCTTGTCCGTGGTGTTGGGCTTGGCGTTGTCCGCCATTGTGTCCGTGGTGATGGTGAACGACCACGTGCCTCCCGCCTCCAAGCGGTCGATGACCGATTTGCCGCTGAAGAAGCACGCAAGCTGACACTCATTGCAGCGGAAGTACCGCCCTCCTCGCTTATCTCGGCGAAACGGGACGGTGTGCTTGCACCACGGGCACTCCACCAGTAAGGACATCATGGTCCTCCCTTCATCCCTGGGCACCCTCTTCGTTGATTGATTGATGAGTCAATTGACTAGGCCCAAGGTCAATGTTAACTATAAAAACCTGTCGTGTTCCTAGTGACGGAAATGCGAAAGGGGCCGGGATTTTCCTCACCTTCCCCGGAACTCCGATATGACACGATCCCCAGCTGACTACCCCCGCCGAAAAGCCACCACGCTGGCCGAGTTTTTTGAGGAGCCTGAGCCGCCCACCCCGACCCTGGAATCGGCCATCTGTCACGCCTTCCCGGACGCCAACCCGAAGAAGTTGGAGCGTTGGGCTCAACGGATCGGAGCCGAGACTTCCGGAGAGGCCGGCCCCTTGCTCTTTGCGGTCCTGTTGTGCGGGGCAGAGTTCCGGATCGAGCATCCCGCGGCCTCGGCGGTGCTGGGAGACCTCTGGAGTTGGCTCACCGGGTCTTCAGGAGGCATGGAGCCAGAATTGGCTGAACTGGTGATCGAGGCGCTTCGGCCCGGGCTCGTCCGCGCCCTGGCGCGGCGGGGCTGGCGGCGCGGGAGCCAGCCGGGTCGGTTTGTGCGCAAGAAGGGGCGGCCCCCCGAAAATCGGGGCGCATGGGTGGCGGGAGCGCTTGCGGCGGCTTTCCTGCGGCAAGCCGGGGCCAAGAAGGCTGTCTCGCTGGCGACAGACCTTATAGGCGTCTTGCTGGGCCGTCGCGTCTACTCCAATGAGCTGTATCGTTTCCTAAAGCCGCTGCCAGAGGAGGGGCTTCACGATCTGGCCCAAGCCGTGGCCCATGAGTATGACCATTGGCGCAGACAAGACGGGGTTCGGGACCGAGATTGGGAACCCGATCCACTCAACCAAACGGCGCATATCGCCTGGAAGCAGCGCCATGAGGCGTTGCGCCACGTGCTCCAGGACTTTCCCGGGGGTCAGCTTGCCGATATGGCCCTCGGGCGTATTCTGGCAGAGTTGTGGGAACCGTTGTGGGGTCCTGTGTGGGGTGGGGGCAACGGGCTTCCGTTGCCAGAGTCAGAAGCCCATGGGAACAAAGGCTCGTAAGGAGTGGGTTGTCTGTCAGCTTCCTAGCGCTGCCTGCATATTTCAATAACAACTGATTTTGGCATTTGTAGAACGGACTCAGGGTTGAACTTGATTCAGCTCGTGGCCCTCATTTTGTTCGGCCACCGCTACACAAGCCCCATCCTCTCACGAAGTTCTTGCAGGCGCCCAGAATGCAGGACAATGCTGTCCAACTTATCGGTAAACTGACGGGATGACGAAAAAGCTCCGGACTCGATCAAGTGAAGAAAGCCCACTAGCAGCCTACGAACGTACGCACGCAAAGTTTCCTCGCTTTGGATGGCTGCCCAATGGTCATCGTCTAGAGGGTCGCCGTGCACTATAGCGTTCCGAACCTTGTAATATTTCCGGATGTCCTGAAAAGTATTAACACGCTCATCATCATTGCTAGACAAGATAGCCGCTGTCAGAAAGGCCAGTCGGAAGGAAAGTTCCGTACTCAATGCAAATAGGGCCTCAAGTGCGGTAATCGCATCTAGAATGCGATCTTCCGCTTGGTGTAGATAGCGATCATAGATCGAAGAAAACGAACGAAGAGCTACCTCAACATTTGCCCACTTTTCCTTGTACCTGTTCTGATAAGTTTCGATCATTTCATTTACACGGCGAAAGCCATCTATCTCAGGTTGTTCCAGGTGGTACTCTTTACCTGGATGCCAGACAGTGAATCCGCTTGACCTCAGCCCTCCAATCCCAACGTTGAATGAAGCAGGTCTAAAGAGGAATATTCTCCCAATACGGACATCTCCGCTTTTTAGCAGCCTCAGGACCATGAGCGCTTTCTGAGCCTTGAGCCCTTCCGATCCCGTGCCCGAAAGAATAAAATTTTCAGGAGACTTTGGCTGCTTTTCCTCCACGACAAGCACATGTGAACCAAAAGCCCCCTGCATCCAATCATCTGCAAGGAACTTTAGCTCCTCGTCTTCCCATTTGAGGAGGACACTAAGATCCTTGAATGAACGACCACGGATCGTAATCCCGTTTCCGAGATCAAGTAGGTGAGAAGAGCTGTGAAAGTTTTGGATGTTGGCAATACCAATGTGAGTCCACTCACTTGTTGACAGTTCCTTGATTAATGAACCAAACACGTCTTCGAACACGTCTCTATCAAGAATCGGTTCGGTGAGACGAGACGCAAGAATATAAACGAATTGTAGGACGATTCGTCCGCCATCCCCCTTCGTAGCTTGCGTCAGGAAGCTCGGGAGACTTTCGATTGCCGTAACAGCCTTTGCAAAAGCAGGTAGATGGGTGAAGAAGCCGTCTTTGCTCGTGTCAAAGTAGGCAATCCTACCACTGAAGGCTTTCACACTTTCTCCAGACTCGCGAATACGCCGCAAGGCATCCTCAACAAAGGCACGAAAAGCTTCTCTGATTTCATCTTCGCTCATGCGTGGGCTTGTGTGATAGAAAGGACTACACGCTACCGGGTCGATTACAAGGCTATGTTGCGACGAGAACCCTGACTAGTGATCAATCCAAACTAGCCAATATCACAAACATTAGCTTTTGACTATGCTTTTGACCAGGTTTGGTGGACACTGGCCACTTCATGGCAGAAGAACGCCAATTTATCGTCACCTTCTCTCAGCCGTCCGAGATGCCTGGCAAGTTCAAAAAAGCCGGGTCCTGGAATGTTGTCTTCTCTGTGGATCACGATGGCTGTGAGCATCGGCCGGCCTTGCTGGCGCTCGTATGTTGAAATCTGACCAAGGAGTAAGCTGATCGCATCACGGTCGGCAGGGTCGGCCATGTCAAGGCTGGCCAGCGGCGCAATGTCGCTGTATGTTGTTGTTTCCTGCAGCTTGGCGACGCGCTTGAGTTCTTCATAAATCGCCTTGTGGAGCATATCCTCGGTGACGGGCTCATCGCTTCGCCACATAACTACCTCCGCGAGTCTATTAATTTTCTTTTTGAACCCGCCCAAATCCTACGCCGAAGTACCAGAAAAATCTATTGGTGGAACAAGGAAGCGGAAAGAGGTTTTTGAACTGTCAGCCTTGACAGGTCCACAAGGGTGGCCTAGCCTTGCTGCAAGTCAAAGGTTCAAGTCCTGGCCGGGGAGCCACGCTCCTTTCAATTTCTTCTCACATTGCTAGTAGTACCACAACCGTGGTTAGGTTACTCTGGGCCGGATAATCGGTTCATTCGCCTGATGGACAAGATCGTAGAACGCTATGAACCTACCTATCGCATTTGCTTCCTTCATCAGCGCCGGAATTGAATTCATGGAGACTGCCGCAATCGCCTATGCCCTTGGTAAAACCGGTTATCCGCGTGAAGCGATTATCGGAA
>CAZSUT010000028.1:0-30274 GCA_964610095.1 uncultured Nitrospirales bacterium
CCGTCGGCTCCGGCATCGTCACCGACATCCTGGCGTAAGGGCGTAAGGGAAGGGGCCGAAGAAGGGTATGGCGATCAAGCTCGATCAGCGGATCCGCATCCGACTCAAGAGCTTTGACTATCGGGTCCTCGACCAGTCGGTCGCGGAGATCGTCGAGACCGTCAAGCGTACGGGTGCCAAGGTGGTCGGGCCAATTCCATTGCCGACCCGCATCAACAAGTGGACCGTGCAGCGCTCGACCCATGCGGACAAGAAGTCCCGCGAACAGTTCGAGATCCGCACGTACAAGCGCCTCATGGATATCATGGAGCCAACGCCCGAGACGATGGACGCCCTGATGAAGCTCAACCTGGCCGCCGGGGTGGACGTGGAGATCAAGCTATGACCAACGGGTTGCTTGGGCAGAAGCTCGGCATGACCCAGGTGTTTCTCGAGGGCGGGCAGACGGTGCCCGTCACGGTGATCGAGGCCGGGCCCTGCCGTGTGTCACAGGTCAAGACGAAGGAGCGGGACGGATATACCGCTGTCCAGTTAGCGTTCAGGGAACTACTGGACCGGAAGGCGTCGAAGCCGGTCAAAGGGCACTTCGCCAAGGCTAATCTGCCCACGCACCGGCATGTGCGCGAATTTCGTGCCACGGGAGAGACGCAGGTCGGCGCGACCATCACGGTGAGCATGTTTACCAAAGGCGAGTTGGTGGACGTCGTGGGGGTCTCCAAGGGAAAAGGGTTTCAAGGCGTGGTGAAACGGCATCATTTCGCGGGTGGTCCGGAGTCGCATGGTTCAATGTTCCACCGCGCGCCAGGTTCGATCGGGAGCAGCTCTTACCCCTCGCGGGTCTGGAAGAACAAGCGGTTGCCTGGTCACATGGGGAACGTGCGGGTGACCACCCAGGCACTCGAGGTCATCGACGTAAGGCCTGAGGAGCACCTCCTCTTCTTGCGAGGAGCCGTCCCAGGCGCCCGTGGCAGCCTGGTTGCCGTTCAGAAGTCGAAGAAGGCCTCCTAACGGAGTCGTAGAGCCATGCCCACGATTGACATCGTCGACTTGAACCGGCGGAAGGTAGGGGCAGCCGAACTCCGTCCCGAGGTCTTCGGGGTGGAGGTCAAAACATCCGTCCTCCATGAAGTGGTCGTTATGCAGGAGGCCAACCGTCGCCAGGGAACGGCCTCCACCAAAACGCGCAGCATGGTCAGCGGGACAGGCAGGAAGCCCTACAAGCAGAAGCATACCGGCCGAGCCCGGGCAGGCTCAATCCGGTCCCCGGTGTGGCGCCATGGTGGGACCGTGTTTGGGCCACACCCTCGCGACTACGGATACTCGATCCCTCAAGGGAAGGCGCGGGGGACCGTGCGTGCGGCCCTCTCTGCCAAAGTTCGGGACGGGGGGTTGCTGGTCTTGGAAGATCTACCCGAATCCGATGGCAAGACAAAATCGCTCGTCGCCATGCTGAAGGTGCTTGGACTCAAGGGGAAGACGTTGATCGTGGCCGGGGGCGAACAGGATCTGCTTTGCCGGGCCGCGGCCAACCTGCCGCTGGTCACGGTCGTCCAGCCGGAAGGGGTCAATGTCCGGGATCTCCTCCTGCACGACACGGTGCTGATTGCACGGCGGGATCTGGCAAGGCTTGAGGAGGCCTGGGCATGACCCGCGAGGCTCTCGACGTCATCATTCGCCCCCTGCTGACCGAGAAATTGACCGACATGCGGGAAAATCAGCGCAAGATCGGCCTTCTGGTGCGTGCAGATGCCAACAAGGTGGAGATCAAAAAAGCGACCGAGCGCGCCTTGAATGTCAAGGTGGAGAAGGTCAGCGTGATGAACGTCGGCGGCAAGATCCGGCGGATCGGGAGGATGGTGGGCAAGAAGCCGGATTGGAAAAAGGCGATCGTGACGCTGAAGCCAGGCGAGAAGCTGGAGATCTTCGAGGGCGTCTGAGCTTGAATGTCGTGGAGCACGTGGATGGGTATTAAAACCTTTCGGCCGACCTCCCCGGGCCGCCGGCAGATGACGGTGCTGACCGCCGATGAGTTGAACCCCGTCAAGCCCGAGAAGCGCTTGTTGGAGTACATCAAGGGCACCGGGGGGCGCAACAACCAAGGGCGTCTCTCGACCCGGCACCACGGGGGTGGGCACAAGCGGCTCTACCGACGCATCGACTTCAAGCGCGACAGGGCGGGGATCCCGGCGTGCGTGCACTCGATCGAGTACGATCCCAACCGCTCGGCCCGCATCGCGTTGCTGTACTATGCCGACGGGGACAAGCGCTACATCCTGGCGCCCGAGGGGCTGCGGGTCGGTGACCGGCTGCAATCCGGCGCCGAGGCTGAGGTGCGGGTGGGGAACGCGCTGCCGCTGTCGCAGATCCCCACCGGGACCCTGGTGCATAATGTGGAGCTCAAACCCGGCCGGGGCGGGCAGCTGATCCGCAGTGCGGGGGCCTCGGCTCAGGTGATGGGACGGGAAGGGATCTATGTTCAGCTCCGTCTCAAGTCCGGCGAGATGCGGAAGGTCCTGGCCGCCTGTCAGGCGACGGTCGGCCAGGTCGGCAATACCGATCACGAAAACATCACGATCGGGAAGGCTGGCCGGACGCGGTGGAAGGGGCGGAGGCCCCACGTTCGGGGAGTGGCAATGAACCCGGTCGACCATCCTCATGGCGGAGGAGAAGGGAAGTCGGGGGCGGGGAATCCTCATCCGGTGTCGCCCTGGGGCCAGAAGGCCAAAGGATATAAGACCCGGCGGAACAAGCAAACCCAGAAGTTCATCATCGCTAGGCGGAAGCAGTAGTCGAGTTCAGAAGGAACGACCATGCCGCGTTCAGTGTCCAAAGGCCCGTTCGTCGATGCCCGCTTGCTAAACCGGATCGAGCAGATGAATGCCGGCAGCGAGAAGAGGATTCTCAAGACATGGTCGCGCCGGTCGACGATTGTGCCCGAAATGATCGGCCACACATTGGCCATTCACAACGGCAAAAAGTTTATTCCTGTCTACATCACGGAGAACATGGTGGGACACAAACTGGGTGAGTTTGCGCCCACTCGGTTCTTCAAGGGGCACGGGGCCGTCAAGAGCGAAAAAGCAGTGGCGCTCAAATAGGAACGAGCAGACTATGGCTGAAGCAAGAGCAACGCTGCGCTACGTGCGAATGTCCCCCCGGAAAACACGCCCGGTGGTGGATCTGATCAGAGGGTGCCCGGTCAGCGACGCGTTGGCCTTGCTCCGCTTCACCCCTCGCGCCGCGGCGAAAGTGGTCCAGAAAGTGCTCCTCTCCGCAGTGGCGAACGGCCAGCAGCCCGGCAAGGAACTCGGGGATGCCGACAGCCTGCGCGTCAGTCGGGCCTGGGTCGATGTCGGACCCACGCTCAAGCGGTTTCAGCCGCGCGCGCAGGGCCGTGCGTTTGCGATTCACAAGCGGACGAGCCACATCACCATCACTGTCGCGCCGGTCGAGGCCAAAGTCAGCAAGAAGGGAAAGGGCTAGCGAGGGATGGGCCAAAAATCACATCCGGTCGGGTTGCGGCTCGGTTATGTCAAGCCATGGAGCTCGCGGTGGTATGCGGACCGCGACTACGCCAAGATCCTGCACGAAGACATCCGTGTCCGCAAGATGGTGAAGAGCAAGCTCTATCACGCGGGTGTGTCGAAGGTGGAGATCGAACGCTCCGGAGACCAAGCCACGGTCATCATCCATACCGCCCGGCCCGGCATCATCATAGGGCGCAAGGGTGCGGAGGTGGACAAGCTCAAGGCTGACCTGGAAAAGATGATCAACCGTCAGGTCTACATCACCATCAAGGAGATCAAGAAGCCGGAGCTGGATGCGCAACTGGTCACCGAAAACATCGCCGTGCAACTGGAAAAGCGGGTCGCGTTCCGCCGAGCCATGAAGCGCAGCGTCGCGTCGGCCCTTCGCCTGGGCGCCCAGGGCATCAAGATTCGGTGCTCGGGCCGGCTGGCCGGAGCTGAAATCGCGCGGACCGAGTGGTATCTGCAGGGCCGTGTGCCGCTCCATACCCTCCGCGCCGATATTGACTATGGGTTCGCGGAGGCCCATACGACGATGGGACAGATCGGCATCAAGGCCTGGATCTACAAAGGCGAGATCCTGCCTGCCGCATCGCACGGCAAGGCAGAGGGTGAGCGGGAACGGCGGTAGGAGAGGGATTCATGCTCGCTCCCAAGAAAGTTAAACATCGGAAGATGCACAAGGGGCGCATGCGGGGGAAGGCCTACCGTGGGTGTCAGGTGACGCTCGGCGACTATGGCCTGAAAGCGCTCGAGCCGGGCTGGATCACGAACCGACAGCTCGAGGCGGCCCGGATCGCCATGACGCGCCATGTCAAACGCGGCGGCCGAGTCTGGGTCCGCATCTTCCCCGACAAGCCGATCACCAAGAAGCCCGCCGAGACCCGTATGGGCAAAGGCAAGGGGAATCCCGAATACTGGGTTGCCGTGGTGAAGCCGGGGCGCATCCTGTACGAAATGGACGGAGTGACGTCGGAAGTGGCCCAGGAAGCCCTCCGCTTGGCGGCGCATAAGTTGCCAATCGCGACCATGTTCGTCGTACGGAAAGGCGTGTAACCATGGAGACGCACGCGATCCATGTCAAGAACCTGCGTGGCCTGACGACCGTGGAATTGGAGGAAAAGGTCAAGGAGTTGAAAAAGGAATTATTCAACCTTAGGTTTCAGTTTGTGGCCGGCCGGGTTGAAAATCTTGCCAAAATCAAACAGACACGACGGGAGATCGCCCGCGTGAAGACCATCCTCCGCGAAACGCAGCGCAGCGAGGCGGCGACATCCTCCCGAGGCGCTGCATGAGTGAGAACGGGCGCCAGGACCTGGCTCACCGCCGCGAGCTCGTTGGCGAAGTGGTGAGCAACAAGATGCAAAAAACCGTGGTCGTGATGTTGAAGCGTTTCGTCCGTCATCATCGTTACGGGAAGGTGCTACGCCGGGTGACGCGGTTGAAGGCGCACGACGAGAAGAACGAGTGCCAGACTGGTGATCGGGTCAGGCTGGTTGAGACCCGGCCGCTGAGCAAGGACAAGCATTTTCGAGTCGTGCAAATCGTCGAGAAGGCCAGAGCGCGATGATTCAGATCTATTCCATGCTGGACGTGGCCGACAATTCAGGGGCCAAGAAGGTCATGTGCTTCCATGTCTTCGGCGGAACCAAGCGCCGGTACGGGAGTCTGGGGGACGTCGTTATGGTGACGGTCAAGGAAGCCATCCCACAGGCCACCGTAAAAAAAGGGGAGATCAGCAAGGCCGTGGTCGTGCGGACGACGAAGGGAGTCCGCCGGGAAGACGGCTCGTACATCAAGTTTGACCGCAATGCCTGCGTGTTGATCAACGCGCAGGGGGAGCCGATCGGCACCCGCATCTTTGGTCCGGTGGCCCGCGAGCTGCGCTGGAAAAAGTACATGAAGATCATCTCGCTTGCGCCGGAGGTGCTGTAGATGAGACGTCGAGGCTGGCTGAGCGCCAACCACCCCCTGGAAATCCCGCCCAAGAGCCACGTGCGTAAGGGCGACACGGTCGTCGTCATCGCAGGCAAGGATCGCGGGAAATCCGGCAAGGTCCTCGGCGTGTTCCATCTCGACCGCAAAGTCACGGTCGAACGGATCAACATCATCAAGCGGCATACGAAGCCGACCCAGCAGAACCGACAGGGAGGCATCCTGGAGCGGGAAGCGCCCATTCACCTCTCGAACGTGATGCTGTATTGTTCCACGTGTCAGAAGCCTGCGCGTGTGGGGATCAAGACGCTGACCGATGGTTCCCGCGTCCGCGTGTGCCGCAAATGCACGCAACCCCTTGAGATCAGCGAGCGACCATAGCGATGGCCAAGCCCCAACCCAAGCCGGCAACAAAACCCGAGCCCAAACCGGTGACCAAGCCCGAGAGCAAGCCAGCCAAGGCAGCGCCAGAACCTCGCGGCCCGGTCCGCTTGCAGGAGCACTATCACAAGATGGTCGTGCCGAACTTGATGAACGAATTCTCCTATACGAATCGGATGCAGGTGCCCCGGCTTGAATGCATCGTGCTCAACGTGGGCATGGGCGAGGCGACACAGAACGTCAAGCTGCTGGACTCGGCCGTGAAGGAACTGGCGACCATTTCCGGGCAGCACCCCGTGGTGACCCGCGCCCGGAAAGCGATCGCGAACTTCAAGCTCCGCAAAGGCCTCCCGATCGGCGCAAAGGTCACGTTGCGGGGTAAGCGCATGTACGAATTCTTGGACCGTCTGGTGACCGTGGCCCTACCGCGCATCCGCGATTTCAAAGGGGTTTCGCCGAAGTCCTTCGACGGACGCGGCAATTACACGCTGGGTCTCAAGGAGCAACTAATCTTTCCCGAAATCGAGTACGACGCGGTTGAGGCCATCCATGGGATGGATATCACAATCGTGACGACCGCGAACACCAACGATGAAGGCAAGGCCCTGTTGAAGAACCTGGGCATGCCCTTTCGAACCTGATCCGACGGGAGGTGTTGAGACTGTGGCCCGATTGGCTCTTCGATTAAAGGCGCAGAGACCCCCGAAGTTCAAAACGCGGGCGTACAACCGCTGTCCCAACTGCGGACGTGTGCGGAGCTTCCTGCGCAAGTTCAAGCTGTGCCGTATTTGTTTTCGCTTTCTCAGCCTCCGGGGCGAGATCCCCGGGGTGATCAAATCGAGCTGGTGACGCGATGGCGATGACAGATCCCCTCGCCGATATGCTTACCCGGATTCGAAACGCCGTGCGGCGGCGGCACGCGACTGTGCAGGTGCCAGCCTCCACGCTCAAGGCCGAGATCGCCCGGGTTCTCCATCAAGAAGGATTCCTTCAGGGCGTGGAGCGCATCGAGGAAGGAGACCATCCGGTCCTCCGGCTACACCTGCGCTACCAGGAGGGCGAGATCCCCATGATCACGGGGATCCGTCGCGTGAGCCGGCCGGGCAAACGAGTGTACGTCCGGCGCCCGCAAATTCCGAAAGTACGGGGCGGTCTGGGAGTCGCCATCCTGACCACACCCAAAGGGGTCATGACCGGCTCCGAGTCGCGCGTACAAAAGATCGGCGGCGAAGTGCTCTGCTATATCTGGTAGGAGCGTTCGATGTCACGGATTGGAAGAAAGCCAGTACCCATTCCGCAGGGTGTTGACGTCAAGGTCGACACCCAGAAGGTGTTCGTGAAAGGCCCGCTTGGGGGCCTTACACGGCCGCTCCCACCGGACATCACGGTCGCTGTGGCTAATAGCAATGTCGTGGTGCAGCGCGCGGCCGATACCCGCCAGCACCGCGCGCTCCACGGGTTGGTCCGGAACGAAATCCACAACATGATTGAGGGAGTCACGAAGGGGTTCGAGAAGGTCCTGGAGATCAACGGGGTCGGGTACAAGGCCGCGCTGAGCGGACGGACGCTCAGTCTCAACCTCGGGTTCACCCATCCCATCGCGTTCCCGCTGCCGGAGGGCATTGAGGCCAAGGTGGATAAGCAGACGGTGGTGACGATCAGGGGACGGGACCGATACCTAGTTGGCCAGATCGCCGCCAATATAAGGGCCCTCAAGAGGCCTGACGTGTATAAGGCCAAGGGGGTGAAGTACGCGGGCGAAATCTTGATTCGCAAGGAAGGCAAGACGGGCAAGTAAGGGGCGCCGGCGATGTTGGATGTGAGCAAACGGGAACGCAGCCGGGTCCGCCGGCACCACCGGGTCAGGCTCCGGGTGTTCGGGACGGCCCAGCGCCCCCGGCTCAACGTGTTCAGGAGCCACGCGCACATCTATGCGCAGGTGATCGACGACACAACCGGGCGGACCTTAATCAGCGCATCGAGTCTGGACAAGGAGCTCAAGGACAAGGTGAAAAACGGAGGAAACGTGACGGCTGCCGTCGCCGTGGGCCGGCTGGTCGCCGAGCGGGCCCTGAAAGCCAACGTGACGGCCGTCGTGTTTGACCGCGGCGGCTACAAGTACCACGGGCGGATCAAGGCGTTGGCCGAAGCCTCCCGCGAAAAGGGGCTGAAGTTCTAAACAGGAGCATCGCTGAATCGTGAAGATCAATCCGGACGAACTGAACCTGAAAGATAAGGTCGTCTACATCAACCGCGTGGCCAAGGTGGTCAAAGGGGGCAAACGGTTCAATTTCACCGCGCTGGTCGTGGTCGGCGATGAGCAAGGCCTGGTCGGCATTGGCAAGGGCAAGGCGGCGGAAGTACCCGAGGCCATCTCCAAAGCCGTGCAGCACGCCAAGAAAAATCTCATCCGGGTCGCGATCAAGAACGGGACCATTCCCCATGAGGTCCACGGTCAGTTCGGCGCCGAGCATGTGCTGCTCAAACCGGCGGCAGCCGGGACTGGGATCGTCGCCGGCGGAGCCGTACGGGCTGTGATCGAGTTGGCGGGGATCCATAATATCGTGGCGAAAACGCTGGGCCGCGGCAATCCCTTCAACGTGGTGCAGGCGACCCTTGCCGGGCTGAACCAGTTGCGAGACCCAGACGAAGTGCTTCGTATCCGCAAAACGATCGTCCAACAGGCGGGGTAGGCGATGGGGCGGAAGACCACACCCAACGAGACGATCGCGATTACCTTGGTCCGCAGTCCCATCGGCACGCCAAGGTCTCATCGGATCATCCTGCGCGGGCTCGGCCTCCGTCGGCTCCACCACACCGTGATCCGGCCGAACACGCCGCAAGTGCGGGGGCTGGTGCACAAGCTTTCCTACCTACTGGAAGTCAGGGATGCAGGCAAAGAGGCTCCATGAAGCTGCATGACTTGAAACCAGCCCCAGGATCGCGGCGGCGGTGCAAGCGCGTTGGCCGGGGCATCGGCTCCGGGCACGGCAAGACGGCCACGCGGGGCCACAAGGGACAAAAGGCCCGATCGGGAGGCGGCAAGCGGCCCGGGTTTGAGGGCGGGCAGATGCCCCTGACCCGGCGCGTGCCCAAGCGCGGGTTCACGAACATCTTCACGCAGGAGTGGGCTGTCGTGAACCTCCGCGACCTGAACCGGCTCGAAGGCGTCCAGGATGTAACACCGCAAGTCCTCGCGCAAGCCGGTCTCGTGCGCGGTCGGGGGGCCAAGATCAAGGTCTTAGCAGAAGGCTCGTTGTCGCGGGCGGTCCGTGTCCAGGCGCATCGATTCAGCGGGGCAGCGATCGCCAAGATTCAAGCCGCAGGGGGGATGGTAGAGGTTCTCGACGGTGCTTGAGCGGCTGATCACGAATTTCAAGAACATCTTCAATATCCCGGAGCTGCGGAATCGGATTCTATTCACGCTCGGGATGTTGGCGGTCTATCGGATCGGCGCGCACATCCCGACCCCGGGTATCAACAACGACGAACTTGGCAAGTTCCTGCAGGACAAAGGCGGCGCGCTTCTCGGGTTTCTTGATATCTTTTCTGGTGGGGCACTCTCGCGGCTGACGATCTTCGCGCTGGGCATCATGCCTTACATCAGCGCGTCGATCATCCTGCAGCTGCTGACGGTCGTGATTCCCCACTTGACGAAGCTCGCCAAGGAGGGGGAACGCGGTCGGAAAAAGATTGTGCAGTATACCCGATTCGGGACGATCGCGATCGGCTTGATCCAGTCGTTCGGGATCGCCATCGGGCTTGAGGGCATGAACCGCGGCGCCTTCGTCCAGGCTCCCGGGTGGAGTTTCCGCCTGATGACCATGCTGACGCTGACCGCCGGCACGGCCTTCTTGATGTGGCTCGGAGAGCAGATCACCGAGCGGGGGATCGGCAATGGCATCTCGCTGATCATCTTCGCGGGGATCGTCGCCCGCCTGCCGGCTGCGGTGGTGGAGACCTATCGATTGTTTGAGGTCGGTCAGTTGACGGGGTTCTGGCTCGTCATGCTCAGCGGCGGGATGGTCGGAGTGATCGCGGCGATCGTGTTTCTGGAGACCGGCAGGCGTAAGATCCCGGTGCAGTATGCCAAGCGCGTGGTGGGGCGGCGGGTATTCGGCGGACAGAGCACACACATTCCGCTCAAGATCAACACGGCAGGTGTGATTCCGCCGATTTTCGCCTCGTCGATCATCGCGTTTCCAGCGACGATCGCCGGGTTCATCCAGATCCCCTGGGTCCAGCAGGCAGGCACTATGCTCGCTCCAGGCTCGGTGACCTACACGATCCTGTATGTCAGCCTGATCGTGTTCTTTTGTTATTTTTACACGGCGGTGGTGCTGAACCCGGTGGACATCGCCGACAACATGAAGAAGTATGGAGGATTCATTCCGGGCATTCGACCGGGCCAGCGGACCTCAGACTACATCTACCGGGTCCTGAACCGCATCACCTTTGCGGGCTCGCTCTACCTGGCGGGGGTGTGCATCATCCCGGAAATCCTGATCTACAAACTGGGCGTGCCGTTCTACTTCGGTGGCACCTCATTATTGATCACCGTCGGCGTAGGCTTGGACACGGCGCAGCAGATCGAGTCGCACATGCTCATGCGCAACTACGAGGGGTTCTTGGCCAAGGGACGGCTGAAAGGACGGAGCGGGTAAGGCGATGCGCCTGGTCTTTTTCGGAGCGCCCGGCGTGGGCAAGGGGACACAGGCGCAGCGCTTGGCTGCGCAGGAGAAGATCCCCCAGGTCTCCACCGGAGAGATCTTGCGGGAGTCCGTCAAGCGCGGCACGCCGCTCGGGCTGCGGGCGAAGGGCTATATGGACTCGGGCAAGCTTGTGCCGGATGAGGTGGTCATCGGGCTCGTCCGGGAGAAATTGACGAACCCAGAGTGCGCGCAAGGGTATATTCTCGACGGGTTCCCCCGGACAGTGGCGCAGGCCGAAGCGTTGGACCGGATGTTCAAAGAGACGGGCGCCCCGGGGCTCGATCATGTGATCAGCCTCGAGGTACCCCCTGAGGAGATCGTCCGCCGTCTCTCTGGTCGTCGCAGTTGCTCCGCGTGCCAAACGGTCTATCACATCGAGCATGATCCGCCCAAGCGGGAGGGGGTCTGCGACAAGTGCGGCGGAGCGCTGGCACAGCGTGCCGACGATAAGCCCGAAACGGTGTTGGCCCGCCTCAAGGTGTTCGACCAGCAGACCCGCCCGCTCGCGGAGTATTATCAGAAGCAGGGGCTCCTGCGTCGGGTGGACGCCACCGTCTCGATCGATGAGGTCTACAAGCAACTCCTAACCGTCGTGCACGCGACGAGGGTGGCATGACCGAGATCGAATTGAAGTCCCCCGAAGAGATCGAAAAGATGAGCCGTGCGTCGTGGATCGTCGCCGAGGTCCTCGAAGCGCTGCGCCATCAGATCAAGCCCGGGGTGACGACGGAAGAACTGGATCACTTTGCGGAGAAGTTCATCCTCGAGCGAGGCGGCAAACCGGCGTTCAAGGGCTACCGGGTCCGCGACAAGATCTACCAACACACCTTATGTGTGTCGGTCAACGAAGAGGTCGTGCACGGTATTCCCTCGCACCGAGTGCTCAAAGAGGGCGACATCGTGGGACTGGACCTCGGGGTCATCGTGGACGGATATTATGGAGATGCTGCCATTACAGTTCCGGTCGGCGCTGTCTCGGACGAGACGCGCCGCCTGTTACAGGTAACAGAAGAAGCGCTCCACAAAGGGATCGCCCAGGCCGTCGTCGGCAATCGGATTTCTGACATCTCCCACGCCGTGCAGAGCCACGCGGAAGGGGCGAACTTTTCCGTCGTCACAGAGTTCGTGGGACACGGAATTGGCCGGTGTCTGCACGAAGAGCCACAGGTGCCGAACTACGGCGAGCCCGGAAAAGGACCTCGCTTGAAACCGGGGATGACGCTAGCGATCGAGCCGATGGTGAACATGGGGCGGCCGGAGACCAGGCTACTGGCCGATGGCTGGACGGCCGTGACCCGAGACGGAAGTCTGTCGGCCCACTTCGAGCACACGATCGTCGTGACCGACACGGGTCCACGGATACTGACGAAACTGTAAGAGACGGAGTGCACAGGAACAATGGCTAAGGAAGATGTGATCGAAGCGCAAGGGACCGTCGCCGAGACATTGCCGAATGCCATGTTCCGTGTCCAATTAGACAACGGGCACAAGATCCTGGCGCACATTTCCGGCAAAATGCGCATGAATTTCATCCGCATCCTCCCCGGCGACAAGGTCACAGTGGAGCTCTCGCCCTACGATCTGACGCGGGGGCGGATCACATACCGGTTCAAATAACAGCAACCATCCCTGGAGGGTACTGAGCGGCCATGAAAGTGAAATCGTCGGTCAAACCGATCTGCTCGAAATGCAAAGTGGTCCGGCGTCGCGGGGTTGTCCGAGTGCTCTGCTCGAATCCCCGACACAAACAACGGCAAGGGTAGTGAGCCTCCAGAGAGGAGAGACGAGTTATGGCGCGCATCGCCGGAGTTGATCTGCCGCGGGACAAACAGGTCCACGTCGGGTTGACCTACATCTACGGCATCGGGCGGCCACTCGCCGCTCAGATCCTGGCCAAGGCTGGAGTCTCACCGTCCACGCGCGTGAAGGATCTCCGCGAGGATGAGATCGTGAAGCTGCGCGAGATCATCGAACGGGAGCACAAGGTGGAGGGAGATCTTCGCAAGGACGTGTCGATGAACATCAAACGGCTCGTCGACATCGGGTGCTATCGCGGGCTCCGGCACCGCCGGGGGCTGCCGGTGCGAGGGCAGCGAACCAAAACAAACGCACGGACACGAAAAGGGCCCAAGGGCCAGGGCAAGGCACGGAAGACGCCCAAGGTCGTGTGAGGGAGGGGCGGCATGGGGGTGAAGAAAGGCAAGAAGCGGGAGAAGAAGGTCGTCCAGAGCGGCGTGGCCCACATCCAGGCCTCTTTCAATAACACGATCGTGACTATCACGGACATGGGCGGAAACACGGTTGTCTGGGCGAGCGCTGGCGATCAGGGTTTTAAAGGGTCCCGCAAAAGCACGCCGTTTGCGGCGACCCGGGCCGGTGAAGTGGCGGGCAAGAAAGCGATGGAGTGCGGCATGCGGCAGATCGACGTGTACGTGAAGGGTCCTGGCGCCGGGCGCGAGTCTGCCATTCGGGCGCTCCAGGCTGCCGGCCTGCGCATCAACATGATCCGGGACGTGACGCCGATCCCTCACAACGGCTGTCGTCCACCGAAACGGCGTCGCGTCTGAGATGACCGTTGATCGTCATTCGTTAAACGTGGCGGACAGTGGAATCATTTTTAGGATTAACGTTTAACGCCTGTTAAGGAGGGAAGCAGTGGCGAAATATCGTGGACCGGTATGTAGATTGTGCCGTCGAGAAGGGGTCAAGCTCTTCTTGAAAGGGTCCCGTTGTATGACGGAAAAGTGCGCGGTGGAACGGCGCGCCTATCCGCCCGGCCAGCATGGGCAGGGCCGCCAGCGTGTCTCTGAGTACAGTGCGCAGCTTCGCGAGAAGCAGAAGCTGAAACGCATTTACGGGATCTTGGAACGCCAATTCCGGGGCACGTTCGCCAAGGCCGAACGCCAGCAGGGCATTACGGGCGAAAACCTGCTCCGGACCCTGGAGCGACGCTTGGACAATGTGGTCTACCGCATCGGCTTTGCGGCCTCCCGGAAAGAGGCGCGGCTCCTCGTGAATCACGGTCACTACCGCGTCAACGGTCGGAAGGTCAACCGGCCCTCCTTCCTGGTGAAGGAAGGTGATGTGATCGAGGTCAAGGAGCGCAGCCGGTCCATCGTTCCAATCATCTCGGCGCTCGACGCCGTCGAGGGGCGAGGCATCCCGCCCTGGCTGGATTTGGACAAGGCGAACTTCAGAGCCACGGTGCGGGGCCTGCCGACCAAAGACGACATTGCCTTGCCCGTGAACGAACAGTTGGTGGTGGACCTCTATTCGCGGTGAGCTACGCGTGACGCCCCGACCGGGCCACGCCCGCTGGCGCTCACCGCGCCAACCCGGCGATAAGGAGCCAGTATGTTGAAGGGAATGCGTGATTTTCAGATTCCGACGAAAGTCGAAGTCGATAAAGAGAGCTTGACCGCGACCTACGGGCGGTTTACCGCCGAGCCGTTCGAGCGCGGGTTCGGCACAACCGTCGGCAATTCACTGCGTCGGGTATTGCTGTCCTCGTTATCAGGTGCCGCCGTCGTCTCCGTCAAGATCGAGGGCGTCCTGCACGAATTCTCCACGATTCCTGGCATCACCGAAGACGTCACTGACATCATTCTCAACGTCAAGAAGATCCGTTTCAAGCTGCACGCCGATAAGACCAAGACCATTCGCCTGCGCAAGAAAGGGCCTGGGGTTGCCAAAGCCGGCGACGTGGAGCACGATGCGGACATTGAGATCCTGACGCCCGACCTTCACATTGCGACCCTGGATAAGGGTACCGTGCTGGACATGGAGATCGTCGTCAAGCATGGGCGCGGGTACGTCTCAGCGGAACGCAACAAGGAAGAAGGCATGCCCATCGGCGTGATTCCCGTGGACGCCTTTTACTCTCCGGTCACCCGTGTGAACTACCTGGTGGAAAACGCGCGTGTTGGACGGATGACCGACTACGACAAACTGATTCTGGAAGTCTGGACCGACGGGAGCGTCTCGCCCGAGGACGCGCTGTCGTCCGCCGCGCTCATCGTGCGTGGCCATCTCGATATCTTCATCAAGGTCAAAGACATGGAAGAGACGCTCGCGCAGCCGGTGGCTCAGGAAGCCCTCACGGAGATCAACAAGAACCTCCTGCGGAGCGTCAATGAGTTGGAGCTCTCGGTCAGGGCCGCCAATTGCTTGAAGAACGCGAACATCAAGACCATAGCGGATCTCGTGCAAAAGACAGAAGCCGACATGTTGCGGACCAAGAATTTCGGAAAAAAGTCGCTCAACGAAATCAAGGAGATCCTCGCCGAGATGGGCTTGAGCCTCGGCATGAAACTCGATCATCTTCCGCAAAGGACCGGTTCGGAAACGCGAGAGGAGTAGCACGCGAGCATGCGACATCGGAAAAGCGGCCGACAACTCGGCCGGAACACCCATCACCGGCAAGCGTTGTTTCGAAGCCTTGTCACCTCATTGCTGGAACACGAACGGATCGAGACGACCGAAGCCAAAGCGAAAGAACTCCGCATCCTGGCCGAGCGCATGATCTCGTTAGGCAAGGAGGGGAGCCTGCATGCGCGCCGCCGTGCGGCGGCGTATATACGCGCCAAAAGCGTCTTGTCCAAGCTTTTCAAGGACCTGGCTGGGCGGTTCGCCGCGCGCCATGGCGGCTACACCCGCATCATCAAGACACGTCGTCGGGTGGGGGATTCCGCGCCCATGGCCGTGATTGAATTGGTAACTCGCCCGGTCGATAAGAAAGAGGCGGATAAAGGGCACGCCGGTGATCAGAAAAGCGCGGGCAGAAGCTCCTCGAAGACCGGGTCTGCACCGGCAAAGGCGTCTGCTGCCGCGGGCGCGTAGGACTCGCCGAGTGGTACATCGCAACCCTGCGCAGGGCCGCTGTGACGGCCCGCTTCCTGCCTTTACTCCCCAGCGACGTTGTGATATAGTGCATCGCGTGTTAGTGAAGATGGCGCCATCGTCTTTGCGTGTCGCGAGAGCCGCGCTCCTGGGCACGATGGTGGCCCTGCTGGCAACGATTCTCGTGTTTGTCGCCGCCGGGCCGGCGCGGCGAGTCCCGCAGGCCGTCGCCCCCATCTTGCCGCAGCGGGCAGATGCCGGCCTGCAGGAATTCTCGTTCGCCCAAAGCAAAGGCGGGCTCGTGGATTGGAAGATCCAGGCCCGACAGGCGCAGTTGTTCGAGGCGGATGCCACAGCGGTGCTCAATGATATACACGTGACGCTGATGGGGACCGATGGCGTCACCATGACCGTTGCCGGCGATGAGGGGACCATCAACACCACGTCGAAAGATTTCGTGATCAGCAAACGATCCGGCAACCTCGCCTTGATCCTTAACGGCGGGTTCACGATCTATACTCCGCTGATCAGGTGGGACAACCAGGCACTTCGGGTCTGGACTGACGAGCCGGTGAGGATCACCGGTCCCCGGCTGGAGGTCACGGGCCAAGGCATGGATGCGTTCCTTGCCTCCCGAGAAATGAGAGTCCGTCACAATGTCCGCGTGGGGATTCACTAGCGCGCTTCTCCTCGTGGGCAGCACCATCGTCTCCGCGGCACCACCGCCGGAGCCCTCGCCCACCCCGCCTGCTGAAATCGTCATCACCTCAGAATCCCTCGTGTTCAGAGACCATGAAAATACTGCTCTCTTCACGGGGAAGGTAGTGATGACCAAAGGGGACTTCGTGATGCGCGCGGACCAGATGATCGTCCACTTTGACGGCACTCCCCCGACGCCCTCCGCCCAGAAAAGTGGGAAAACAGGCGCACCATCGTCTCCGGCCGCCACCGACCTGCCCACGTTCGGCAATCGGGCGGTCAGCGTGATCGACGCGACGGGCGACGTGGTGATGCAGCGAGGCGAAAAGCGTGCGAAGTCGAAGAAGGCGGTCTATCACCAGCAGGATGAGACCCTCGTCTTGACGGGCGATCCAGAGGCCTGGGAAGAAGGGTACCGGGTGACTGGCACGAAGATGACCATGTTCCTAAGGGAAGACCGGAGCATCGTCGAGGGGAGTCGGGTCGTCATCAACGATAGGGAACCCAAACCCCGGTGACGGACGTCACCGGGACCTCAAGGGACGGGAAGAGGCCTTACGCGTTTGAGGCGCGGGGACTCGAAAAGGCCTACCGCGGGCGGCGCGTTGTCAGGGGCGTGAGCCTGGCACTGCACGCTGGGGAGATCGTCGGGCTCCTCGGCCCCAACGGGGCGGGGAAGACGACGGTCTTCGACATGATGGTGGGCTTGACGCTGCCGGACGAAGGTGCCATCCTCCTGGGTGGTGAGGCGATCACGGACCTGCCCATGTATCAGCGGGCGCGTCGCGGGATCGGCTACTTACCCCAGGAGTCGTCAGTGTTCAGACGTATGACGGTGGAGCAGAACCTGGTGGCGATTCTCGAATTGCTGGACCTGAGCAAAGACGCGCGAGGAGAGCGTCTGGAGACCGCTCTCAAGGACCTTGGGTTGGATCACATCCGGACCAATAAGGCCTTCACCCTGTCAGGCGGCGAGCGCCGGCGCGTGGAGATCGCCCGCGCACTGGTCACGCGGCCGCATTTCCTGATGCTAGATGAACCGTTCGCCGGGATCGATCCCATTGCGGTCGGCGACATCCAAAGCATCATCCGCCAGCTCAAAGAACGGGGGATCGGTGTATTGATCACCGACCACAACGTCCAGCAGACATTGTCCATCACCGACCGTGCGTACATCATCACCGAAGGCGAGATCTTGGAAGAAGGGTCTCCCACGTACCTCGTGAATAGCCAGCGCGCACGGGAAGTGTATCTGGGAGAAGGATTCCGCCTATAGTCGGGGAACGGATTTATGCAGCCAAGACTTGACCTCCGCCTGTCGCAACGGCTGATCATGACGCCGCAATTGCAGCAGGCCATCAAACTGCTGCAACTGTCCCGCCTTGAATTGCAGGAAGCCCTCACGCAACAACTCGAAGAAAACCCCCTCCTCGAAGAGGGCAGTTCAGAGCTCGAAGACTCGGAGACGGAGGCCGGTACTTCTGACGAGGGTCAAGATACGGGCACGGTCAAGCGGGATGAAGAGGACGCTGCAGGAGAAACCGGCGGAGATGAAACCGGCCGGGAGGAGTTGACGGGAGCGTGGGACGAGTATTTCGATGACGATCGGCGGTGGGGCGACGTCGAGGCGCCGCGCAACGGGCGTGACGAACTTCCCTCCCTCGACCAGACGATGACCAAAACTGCCTCCCTGGAAGATCACCTCGTGTGGCAATTGGCCCTTGCCACTCTCGACAGGGCCGAACAGGACATTGGGCGGAGCATCATCGGGAATCTTGATGAGGATGGTTATCTGCGCACGCCACTGGAAGAACTGGCCTCAGCGTCTGGAGTATCTCTTGTGCAGGCCACGCACGTGCTCAAGGTGATCCAGGGCTTTGATCCTGTCGGCGTGGCGGCGCGTGATCTGCCGGAGTGTCTGCTGGCGCAGACCGAGCACTTGGGGCTTGGCGGCTCTGTCGTCGAGGCCATTATCCGTCATCACCTGCAGGATTTGGAGCACAAGCGATACCCGGTGATCGCCAAGGCCCTCGGTGTTCCTGTGGACGCAGTCCTGCACGCTATCAAGATCATCGAGGGACTCGAGCCTAAACCTGGACGCCCATTCTTCTCTTCAGACAATCATCCGATCATCCCGGACGTCTATGTCCTCAAGTCCGACGGGCAGTGGGTAGTGAGGCTCAACGACGACGGCATGCCACGGTTCCGGATCAACTCCTACTACCGCAGATTTTTGGCTGGCAAGCGCGATCCTACGGACGCCACGCGCGCGTTCCTGGACGAGAAGCTGCGATCCGCCCAGTGGTTGATTCGGAGTATTGACCAGCGGAACAAGACGATCGTGCGGGTCGTCGAGAGCATCGTCAAGGCCCAGGAGCCGTTCTTCGAGCACGGTATTCAATACCTCAAGCCGATGGTGCTGCGCGACGTCGCGGAAGACGTCTCCATGCACGAGTCGACCATCAGCCGCGTCACCTCCAATAAATACCTCCATTGCACGCAGGGAATTTTCGAGCTCAAATTTTTCTTCACCACTAGCATCCCGCGGTCCCAGGAAGGGCTGACCGAATTGTCCTCCGTAGCGGTGCGTGAGATGATTCGCAAGATGGTGCAGGAGGAAGACCCCAACCGTCCCTTGAAGGATCAGGAGATCGTCGCGCGGCTGAAAGTCCAAAACGTGGTCCTAGCTAGGCGCACCGTGGCCAAGTACCGGATGGAACTCAACATCCCGTCCGCCAGCCGACGTAAGCGCGTCTACTAGGACAACGCTGTCTAACTTTACCTGCGTTCCTTTTCCTCCCCCGACCACAAGGACTACCAGCATCACCATTCCTCACCGCTAGGCGTGGTAGGGCCAGTCCCTTACGTGCGTCGCGCCGCGCTCCTAAAGCGGATGCCGCGCGTTAGTTCACAATCTCCTTGTAAAAAACTTCTTGACATCAAAATTATACTAACTATACTTACGACATTTATGTGTCCAATCGATTTCATGAGCCGCGCGTGATGAAGGCCGTTGAAGCGAAAAGGAAAACGCACAGCGTGCGGCCCGCCGGTCGCAAGCCTGTATCACGGCGGTTCTCGACCCTGGAAGTGTGTCACTTGTTTGATATCTCGAAGGCGACGCTCTATCGCTGGGAGCGCGAAGGCCTGATTTCAACGCCGCCGCGCGATTGGCGGAATTGGCGTCTGTACTCGACGACAAATCTCGAAGAGATTAAGCGCATCATTCGTCGGCGTGCATCAAGCTAGACACTGGGAAGATAGAAAGGGCGACCGTTGTTTGGATTTGGTTCGAAAGCTTACCTGCTGGGGTTGGACATTGGTTCTGGGTCCATCAAGATGTTGCAGCTCAAGGAGTCCACGGGAAAGCTGAAGGTGGAGCGGTTCGGCATAAAGCTGCTTCCCGCCGAAATGATCGTCGACGGATCGATCATGGACGGCTTGGGGGTCGTGACGGCCATCAAGGAACTCGCCACCGAGCAGAAGCTTAAAAACAAGAACGTTGCCTTGTCGATATCCGGGACGTCCGTCATCGTGAAGAAAATCACCCTCCCGCCAATGCCGGCGGAGGAGTTGGATAAACAAATCAAGTTCGAGGCGGAGCAATACATTCCCTTCGATATTAACGATGTCTATCTGGATTTCCATATTCTTTCACAGGAAGAGCAGTCCTCCGCCGCGCAGGGAGAGATGGAAGTCCTGCTGGTCGCTACCAAAAAGGACAAGCTGAACGATTACGCCAACGCGGTGCGCGAGGCCGGCTTGACGCCCAAATTGGTTGATGTCGACGCGTTCGCCGTTGAAAACATGTACTGCGTGAATTACGACGTCTCGCCGGCTGAGCTGACTGCGACCGTGAACATCGGTGCCAGTGTCATGAATATTAATATCTTGAAGGGCGGGGTCTCGGCATTCACCCGAGACATCACAATCGGCGGCAACCGGTACTCTGAGCGGATCCAACAGGACCTTGGGCTGAGTCTGGAAGATGCCGAAGCGGCTAAAAAAGGCCACTTACCAGATGTCAACTCCGCCGCGCTGCACCAAGCGATCGCCGCAGTCGATGAGGAGGTGGCAACGGAGATTGGCCGCTCCTTCGATTATTTCAGGACGACCTCTCCCGAGGAAGACATCGTGCGCATCGTCCTGTGTGGCGGGTGTTCCAAGATCAAGAGCCTGCCGGTCAAGATTTCAGAACACTTGGGCATCGAAACGTCTGTGGCCAATCCATTCAAGAAGCTAGATACGACGGCCTTGAAGAAAAGTCACGAAGAAATAGAGCGGGTTGCGCCGGAGGCAGCCGTCGTCGTCGGTCTCGCCCTACGGCGTGAGGGTGACCGATGATCAAGATCAATCTCCTCCCTGTCAAACGAGCCGCCCAAAAAGCAAAGGTTCCTGTCGATGAGGCGATGTTCCAGTTGTGGGTCGGCCTAGGGATCATGCTCGTCTTTGTTGGGGCATGCGGGTATCGCTGGCAGATGCTCGTTGATGAGGTCGCGCTGCAGAGCCAACTCAAGGAGAGCAAGATGAAGGAACTCGAGTCGCTCAAGAAGAAGGTCCAAGAGGTCGAGGATTACGAGAAGAACAAGCAGTTGTTAGAGGACAAGAACCGTATCATCGAGCAGCTTCGCAAGAATCAAGGTGGGCCGGTTCGGCTGCTTGACTATCTCAGCCAGAGCTTGGACCCCTTGAAGGTCTGGCTAACCAACGTCGAAGGCGACAAGGAGGTCATACTCAGCGGCAAGGCGTTGACGAACGACGATATCGTGGAGTTCATCAGGAACCTCCAGCAAAGTGGGTACTTTGCCGGCGTGTTGCTGGAGGAGAGCCGTCAGTCGGGGGAAGAAGGCCTGATCATCTACTCGTTCAAAATCAAGATGGCGGCAAAGGGCTGACGCATGGCGATAAAAGCTCCAGATCTCACGGCCTTCAAGGCCATCCCGATGCAGCAGAAGGTGGCCCTGTTGCTCCTGGTCTTGGTCGGGATCGGCGTAGGGTTCTATTTCTATGTCGAAGATCCGCTTCAGACAGACATCACCAACTTGAAGGCCGAGATTGCCAAACTCGATACGGAAATCAACACCAACAAGGCCAGGATCGCAAAGCTCGAGGAGCTCAAGCAGTTGAATGCGGACTTGCAGCGCCAGCTTGCAAAGAACCTGGAATACTTGCCCCCTGAGGAGGAGGCCGTGACACTGCTCAAGCAACTCTCCAACCTCGGGACACGCATCGGTCTGGACCTCAAACTTTGGCGTCCGTCTACCCGTATAGAAGATTCATCCAAACTTTTTGTCAGGCTTCCCGTGGATGTCGAGATGACGGGCGGGTACCACACCCTGGCGCTCTTCTTTGACCGGATCGGTAAACTCCCACGCATCATCAACGTCAACAAAATCAAGATGGGAGGCGGGAAGGAAGAGCGGGGCCGTGTGTCCGTCCAGACATCGTTCCAGATCACGGCTTTCGCGTCTCCATCCGCATCCGTCACGCCCTCACCTGGAGGGGCCAAGCCGGCAGGGAAGTGAGCCAGCGAGACGACACCATGAGAATGGTCACCCTCTATTATATGGTTGTTGGTTTGACAGCCGTCGCGCTGTTAGGCGTAGGAAATGCGCTTGCTGAACCGACGACCACGCAAACGCTGGTGGCCATGAGCCTGTTGACCGGGGAAGACCAGAAGCCACCGGTACCGCCGCCCCAGAAACCCAAAGCGCCGCCTCCTGGCAGTACCGGACAGGTTCCGGCCCAGCCCGCCGCGCCTGCTGCGCCAGCCAAGCCTGGAACGCCTGCTCCCGCAGCCGGTACGCCTGCACCGACTCCTGCCGCGCCAGCCAAGCCTGGAACGCCTGCTCCCGCAGCCGGCACGCCTGCACCGACTCCTGCCGCGCCAGCTACGCCACAAGCTGGCGCGAAGCCTGCCGCTCCCGCGCCTCCTCTTGCGGCGACTCCGCCAGCGATGACGACGGCAACCACGCCCGGGGTCCCCCCTCCGCCCATGGACAGTGCTGAAGGCTATTCCTATGATCCGAAAAGCCGACGCGATCCATTCCAGTCACTCACAAAAATGATCAAAACTGCCTCCTTGCAGTCGCAGATGCCTCCTCTGCAACGGGTCCAGATCAGCGACATGAAACTCCTTGGCATCATGTGGGGAGGGTACGGCTACTACGGACTGATCCAAACCCCAGACGGCAAGGGATACACGGTGAAAGAAGGCATGTTGCTGGGCACCAACAACGGGGTCATCAAAACGATTAGCGATAAAGCGATCATCGTGTCGGAACCCACCATCGATATCGCAGGAAGAAAAAGCACGAAGGAGGTCGAAATCCTTCTCCGTCCCAGAGAGGTGACCGAATGAAAATTCAAATGACCAGCCTTGGGGTTCTCGTGGCAGGAGGGGTGATGGTAGGAACCCTGCAGGCCTGCGCGCCGACCGAGCCGATAATGGAACCGACCGTCGCGGAGACCGCGCCCACGCGCAGTGCCGAAGCGCCGGCGAGAGAGATGGCGCCCCCTCCTGCTGACGCGTTGAAGTCGGCGCCCGAATCTCCGGCGGTGCAGGCCGCAGTCGAGGCAGTCCCGTCTTCCCCTATCGCCGCCGGGCCACGCAACGATAAATCGCTGCCGCCCGCAAAATCCATGACGGACCTCACCGTGCAGCGGACCAAGGACCGCCTGATCGTGCTCATTACCGGAGACGGCGAGCTGACCTACGACGTCACGAAACTGAGCGGGAATCGGCTCGTCATTGACCTCATGAATGTCATCAACGGCACCAAACGCCAGGCTGTCCCGGTTGGACACCAATTCATGCGGCAGATTCGGATTGGCGTGCACCAGTTCCCGCAGGCGAAAGTACGACTGGTGCTCGATCTCGGTCGGACCGTCCCCTATATCATCGAGAAGACCGGTGCGCAGCTCCGGGTGACGCTGTCGGAACAGGCCCTAGCGGTGCAAGCTCCTCCAGGGACGCAATCGGCGACTCGTTCCGCACCTGCCCCGGCCGAAAAGATCGCGAGCATGAGCCCACGGCGCAGCGTGCCGGTGCCGGTTCCGGGTCGACTCAAATTCCTCGATCCCATGACGCCACTGGCGCAACAGAAAATGGATCAACCGGGAGATATTGCCACGCTGGGCGGCACCGAGCGATTCACCGGGAAGCGCATCTCTCTGGACTTCCAGGACGCAGAAATCAGCAGCGTGCTCCGCCTGATCGCCGATGTCAGCGGTCTCAACATGGTTGTGGGGGAAGCGGTCAAGTCGAAGGTGACGTTGAAGCTGTTGAACGTGCCGTGGGATCAGGCGCTCGACCTGATTCTCAAGCTGAACAACCTGGGGCAGATCCGCGAAGGGAACATCCTGTGGATCGACACCCTGGCCAACATCACCAAGCTCCGGGATGATGCCGCCAGGGCGAAAGAAGCGACGCTGAAAGCCGAAGAGCTCGTGACGCGCATCATCTACCTCAATTTCGCCGACGCCGCTAAAACTGTCGATGTCGCTAAGAGCAATCTTAGCACGAGGGGCGAGATCAAGGTTGATGCCCGAACCAACTCGCTCGTTGTCCGGGACATCCCGGACAACCTGACGAGGGTCGAAAAGATCGTCCGTGATTTAGACCAGCGAACGCCGCAGGTCCAGATCGAAGCGCGGATCGTTCAGGCCAGTAAGTCCTTCGCCCGTGGGCTCGGGGTCCAGTGGGGGATCAGCTCGATAGGCAATATCCATGGCACTAGGCAAAACCCGATTACCGTCAACCTTGGCACGACCAGCACCTCCGCCTTTGGCGCACAAGCGAGTGACTTCCTGATCAACCTCCCGGCCTCAGCGTCAGGCGTCAGCGTTCCTGGAAGCACGGCAGGTTTTATCATTGGCAAATTTTTCGGGACCACCGGCACGCTCGATCTGCGGCTATCGGCTGGGGAGGCCCTGGGCCAGACCAAGGTCGTCTCTGCGCCCAAGATCATTACGTTGGACAACAAACCGGCCAAGCTTGAACAGGGCAGCCAGATTCCCTTCTCAACTGTCTCACTGCAGGGAACGCAGACCACGTTCGTGGATGCGCTGCTGACCTTGAACGTGACGCCGCATGTGATTCCCCATGCCAATACGGTCCGTCTCGAGATCAAGGTGACCAAGAACGCCCTTGGGGCCGTTACAGTGACGGCAGGACCGACGATTGACAAGAAGGAGGCCACGACGGAAATCCTCCTCCGGGACGGCGAGACGACGGTACTGGGCGGGATCTTCGAAGAAACTCGCAACGACTCGATTCAAGGTATTCCATGGTTCAACCGCATCCCCTTCCTCGGCTGGCTGTTTAAGAACGAGGGTGTATCCGTCAACCAGACGGAGCTGCTGGTCTTCGTTACCCCTACGATCGTTAAGGAGTAACGTAAGGACGATTCCCTCATGCTCCGGTACCTGAACGGGGGAGAATCCCACGGGAAGGGTCTGATCGCCATCCTGGAAGGGATGCCTTCGGGTTTGCCTCTCACCGCCGACGACATCAATCGAGACCTCGCCAGACGGCAGAAGGGCTACGGCCGCGGCGGCCGCATGCGGATCGAGCAAGACCGCGTCGAGTTCCTCTCGGGCGTCCGCAAAGGGTTCACCCTCGGCACCCCTATTACCCTGCATGTAGCCAATCGGGACTGGGAGAACTGGAAAGAGATCATGGCCCCTGAGCCGGGGCCCCCGGTCACGGAAAAAGTCGTCACCTGTCCGCGGCCCGGCCATGCCGATCTGGTCGGGGCCATCAAGTACAACCATCGCGATATCCGGAACGTGCTCGAGAAGGCCAGCGCGCGCGAAACGGCGATCAGGGTGGCGATCGGTGGCGTCACCAAACAGCTGCTGGCCGAATTCGGAATCCAGGTGTATAGTTACACGCTTGAAATCGGCGGGGTGCGGGCCTCGCTGGCAGGCTTGACGACGGAACAGGCCTTTCGCCAGGCGGAGGAGTCGGAAGTCCGGTGCCCCGATCCGGAAAGCTCAACCAAGATGGTCGAGCGGATCCGGGAGGCGAAGCATAAGGGCGACACGCTCGGCGGGGTCTTCGAAGTGGTCGTGACCAATCCCCCGATCGGACTCGGGAGCTATGCCCAGTGGGATCGCCGCCTCACGGCCCGGCTGGCCATGGCGCTCATGAGCATCCAGGCCATGAAAGGGGTGGAGGTGGGGTTGGGCTTCGAGGCAGCGCGCCGGTTCGGGTCTGATGTGCATGACGAGATCTTCTACGACCCGAAGACCGGGTTCATTCGCGGCTCGAACAATGCCGGGGGGCTGGAAGGCGGGATCACCACTGGACAGCCCATCGTCCTGCGGACAGCGATGAAACCGATCTCGACGCTGTATTCGCCAAAGAAGAGCGTGGACATCCTGACGAAAGAGCCCCTCGAAGCCACCGTCGAGCGATCCGACATCTGCACAGTCCCGGCCGCTGGCGTGGTGGGGGAGGCGGTGGTGGCCTACGAGGTGGCCGCCGCCATGGTGGAGAAGTTCGGGGGGGACACCCTCAAGGAGATGCGGCGGAACTTCGACGCCTACCAAGCGTACGTCAGGGACTTCTAAGCGACCATCGGTCCCTCCGAGAGCTTTCGTGCAATGACCACCGACCGAGACGAGACGGACCGCACGCCTGCAGTCTGTGACCGAATACGCGTGGACTTAGGGGAACGCGGCTACGAGGTCGTGGTTCAGGATGGGCTTCTCGATCATGTCGGGGAGTTCTTCGCGCCATTCAAGCTGGGGCCAGAAACCGTCATCGTGACAAACCCCGTGGTCAAGCGGCATTACGGAGCCCGCGTCGGCCGCAGCTTGAAGGCGGTCGGCCTGAACCCGACGGTTCTGGCGCTCCCTGACGGCGAGCGGACTAAGTCGCTCAGGTGGGTCGCGCGGGTTCTCAACGAACTCCTCCGGCACCGTTACGAGCGCAAGGCTTGGCTGGTTGCGCTGGGAGGGGGCGTGATTGGCGATCTGGCCGGGTTCGCCGCGTCGATTTATCTGAGGGGGCTCCCCTTCGTGCAGGTACCGACGACGCTGGTCGCGCAGGTGGACGCCAGTATCGGCGGCAAGACGGGCGTCAACCACCTGCTGGGGAAAAATCTGATCGGGACATTCTATCAGCCCAAGCTGGTACTCATCGACCCCGGCGCCCTCCGGACGTTGCCCTCGCGCGAATACCGGGCGGGCCTGGCGGAAGTCATCAAATACGGGGTGATCGCGGACGCCGAATTCTTCGAGTTTCTGGAACGGGACATGGACCAGATCCTAAAGCTGGAACCTGCCGCGCTTCACCGGGTCATTCGGACCTCCTGCGCCATTAAGGCCGCGGTGGTTTCCGAGGATGAACGGGAAGGCGATCGCCGGCGCATCCTCAATTTTGGACACACGGTCGGCCACGCCCTGGAGACCCTCAGCGGCTACCGTCGGTACACGCATGGGGAGGCCGTCGCCATCGGCATGGTCGTCGCCGCCCGGTTGGCCGAACGCCTGGGCCTGGCGGACGCCAGTGTGGGCACGCGGATCCGCGCCCTCGTCGAGCGGACCAAACTCCCCGCCGATCTGCCGCCGCGCTCCGTGTCCGCACTGCTCCGGACCATGCGGCAGGACAAGAAAGTCCGGGACAGGCGGATCCACTTCGTATTGCCGGACAGGATTGGGCACGTCGTCGTCCGTCCGGTCGAAGAGCTGGATATTCGCCAAGTTCTGACCGCCACCTCGCCTAGCACCTGAGCCCTTCCTGTGCTATAGTCGCGTACCCTAACGGAGCCGCGATAGATGAAGCAGCACGGTGGAGCCTCCATGACCGCGCTTCAGCGGGCCCTCCGCGAGAAGACACGCGAAGCGGAAATCCTCCACAAGATCAGCGATACGGTCAGCGGCAACCTGGATCTCGACGCCGTCCTGCATGACATCGTAGACATTGCTGTGGAGGTCACGAAAGCGGATTCCTGCCTCATCTACCTATTGAACTCGCACCGGGACGAGCTCGTGCTCAGGGCCTCCAAGAACCCCCACCCTAAGTTGATTGGGCGTATCCGGTTGAGCCTGGGAGAAGGGATCACCGGCTGGGTGGCCCAGCAAGGCCGCGCTGTGGCCATCGCCAGCAACGCCAGCGATGATCCTCGGTTTAAGTTCTTCCATAACCTGCCCGAGGACCGCCACCAGGCGTTTCTCTCCGTGCCCATCATGGCCAAGCGGGAAGTGATCGGCGTCATCAACGTCCAGCACAAACACCCACACCGGTATCGCGCCCATGAGGTCGCGCTCATGACCACGATGGGACGGCAGGTGGGCGGAGCCATTGAGACCGCCAGGCTCCATGCCGAAATCACCAAGAAGGCTCGTCAGGTCGAGACCCTGTCCCAGGTCAGCGCGACGATCACGTCTGGCCGCCTGCTGGAGGAGATCCTGCACCTGCTGGTCACCATGACGGCGGAGATGATGGGCTCGACCATCTGTTCGATCATGCTGCTGGGCCCTGAACGGGAGGAACTGCGCATCGCGGCCACGCAGAGTCTGAGCGAGAGCTATCGACGGAAGCCGAACCTCAAAGTCGGGCAAAGCATCAGCGGGCAGGCGCTCAAGGAGCGCCGGCCGATTGCGGTCCTCGATGTCACCAAGGACCCCGGCTACATGTATCCCGACCTGGCCCGGAAAGAAGGACTGTGCTCCCTCCTGTCGATTCCGATGCTGGTCAAGGACAAACCGATCGGGGTGATCAATAGCTACACGTCGCACGAACACCTGTTTTCGGTTGAAGAGATCAAGGTGCTCCAGGCGGTGGCCAGCCAGGCGGCGATCGCGATCGAAAACACGACCCTGATGGAGAAATCCTTTGAAATGCAGGAGGCTTTGGAGGTGCGCAAGCTGGTGGAGCGGGCCAAGGGCCTCCTCATGCGGAGCAAGCAGATTTCCGAAGAGGACGCCTTCCGGATCATGCAACGCCAGAGCATGGACACCCGACGGTCCATGCGGGAGATCGCAGAGGCCATGCTCTTGGCGGGGGACCTCGAAAAACGGGTCTCCGGAAAATAGCCTTGACAGCCCCTACAAGCTTCTGCTATAAGCCCCCACCATAGCACGGCGATGTGCTAGACGAGGGCGTCTAGCCCCTAGGCGGTAGGGGAAGGCGCCTTTTTTGTTTATCGGACAATGACGTCCTCCGGCCGTACCGGCATCACGGATTCCGGCTTGAGGACGCTTTCTTTTTAATCGGAAAAGAGATAGGAATGCGACTCCTACGGATTGTGCTTGCTCAGGTGAACACGACCGTCGGCGACCTCGACGGCAATGCCTCGCTCGTGCTCAAAGGGCTTGAAGCGGCCCGCGAAGCGCAAGCCGATCTGGTGGTGTTTCCGGAATTGACCATCACGGGCTACCCTCCGGAAGACCTGCTGCTGCACCCTCAATTCATCACCGACAACCTGACGGTGCTGCACCGGATCGTCCGAAAAGTTAAAGGGGTCGCCGCAGTGATCGGCTTCGTGGACCGCCACGACGATATCTTCAACGCCGCTGCGTTCGTGTCGAATGGCCGGCTCGTGGCTACCCAGCACAAGAGCCACCTGCCGAACTATGGGGTGTTCGATGAGAACCGCTATTTCCAGGCCGGCACGCGCTCCGTGACGGTGGTGCTCAACGGGATCACCATCGGCTTCAACATCTGTGAAGACATCTGGTTTCCCGAAGGCCCCACGCGGACGCAATCACTCGTCGGGGACGCGGAAGTCGTCATCAACATCAGCGCCTCGCCCTACCATCGGGGCAAACTCCGGCTCCGGGAAGAAATGCTGGCCACGCGCGCCGTGGACAACCTCGTGGCGGTGGCCTATGTCAACCAGGTCGGCGGTCAGGACGAACTGGTCTTTGATGGCAATAGCCTTGTCGTAGATCAGAGCGGCAGCATTGTGGCCCGGGGACGGGCATTTGAGGAAGATCTCGTGGTGGCTGACGTCGATGCCGATGCCGTCGCGCGGGCCCGCTTGCACGACACGCGGCGCCGGCGTGCGCGCCGCATGCTCGAACGGAGAGGCGTCTCGGTGGACCGAGTCGTCCTCTCCTCCCGTTACCGCTCGACGCACCGTCGCCCTGCCCATGGGGGCCTGCCAGCCATTCCCTCTCCGCTGGAAGAGGTCTACCGGGCTCTGGTGCTGGGCATCCACGATTACGCACGCAAGAACGGGTTCGAGAAGGTGGTGCTGGGGCTGAGCGGTGGCATCGATTCGTCTTTGTGCGCAGTCCTCGCTGTGGATGCACTGGGCGCACGCGATGTCGTCAACGTCTTCATGCCATCCCCGTACACTTCGGACGAGAGCCGCGAAGATGCGCAGGCGCTGGTTCAGAGCCTAGATATCCGCTTCCTGACCGTACCGATCACGCCCATCTTCCAGACGTACGTCGCCGTCTTGGCGCCAGCGTTCAAGGGGAGACAGCCGGACGTGACCGAGGAGAATCTCCAGGCGCGGATCCGCGGGAACCTCCTGATGGCCCTCTCCAATAAGTACGGGTGGCTTGTCCTGACGACTGGGAACAAGAGCGAGATGAGCGTTGGCTACGCGACGTTGTACGGCGATATGGCCGGCGGGTTTGCGGCCATCAAGGACGTGCCGAAGACACTGGTGTATGAGCTAGCCCGGTGGCGAAACGCGCGGGAGGCCGATCCGGTCATTCCCAAGCGCGTGTTCACTCGGCCGCCGACGGCCGAGCTGCGTCCCGACCAGACGGACCAGGATTCCCTTCCTCCCTACGAAGTCCTCGATCCCATCATTCGGGGATACGTGGAGGAAGACCAGAGCCTCGCCGACCTGGTCGCCACCGGCTTCAATCGGCGCACAGTGGAGCAGGTCATTACGCTCGTGGACCGCAGCGAGTACAAGCGCCGTCAATCACCGCCTGGGGTGAAGATCACGCACCGGGCGTTGGGGAAGGATCGGCGGATGCCGATTACAAACCGGTACCGTAGTCGTTGAACACAGGTTTCTACACAATGATGTGTGGAGGGGGACGATGGTGTCGCCGTTAACAGACAGTCAGTCATGCTTGCTGAATCAATTAAGGAGGCGACACAACCATGAAACGACTTGGACTCATCATCATTCCCATTGTGTTCCTGTCATTCCTCGTGGAAGGAACAGTCTTCGCGACGCCCTCCACCACCTATTGGACGCCGGC
>CAZSUT010000029.1:0-28088 GCA_964610095.1 uncultured Nitrospirales bacterium
AAGGACCAAGCATGGAGCCGCTCTGGTGGGCCCTGGCAATTGGTGCGGGTTTTGGGGGTAATGGCACACCCATCGGGGCCAGCGCCAACATCCTCACGATCGCGCTGTCCGAGCGCGCCGGCTATCCCATTACGTTCCGAATGTGGCTCCGGTCGGGAGTAGCCGTCACCCTCGTCTCGTGCGCCGTCGGCACGCTGGTGTTTCTGGTGATCTTCGGCCTGCTGAAACGGTGAGAACGTGGCCGTCGAGGGCTAGCTATCCGACAACCGGTTGTGGCTGGCCGTAGGAGCAGGCGGCGCCGAGCGCTTGAATCTACGGCGTAGCTGGGATGGCTGCCGTATCGTAATTCAGGTTGGGACCCAGCCAGCGCTCGATCGTGCCCAGGTCCATTTGTTTGCGCTGCGCATAGTCCAGGACTTGGTCGCGGCCGAGCTTCCCCACCGCAAAATACTTCGCGTCGGGGTGCGCGAAATAAAGACCGCTGACCGAGCTGGCGGGGAGCATCGCAAAGGTTTCGGTCAGCGTGATGCCGGCGTGCTTCTCTGCCTGCAAGAGATCGAACAGGATGCGCTTCTCTGTATGGTCCGGGCAGGCCGGATAGCCTGGTGCCGGCCGGATCCCGCGGTAACGCTCCCGGATCAGGTCTTCATTGCTGAGCGTCTCCCCTTTGCCAAACCCCCAGTCCTCCCTCGCCTTCTTGTGCAGCAGCTCGGCGAAGGCCTCCGCCAGCCGGTCGGCCAGGGCCTTCGCCATGATCGAGTTGTAGTCGTCGTGCTCCTTCTCGAAACGCGCACACACCGCCTCAAGCCCGATGCCGCTGGTGACCGCGAACGCGCCGATGTAATCCTTGAGGCCCGTGGATTTCGGCGCGATGAAATCGGCCAAGGCCTGATTGAACTGGTCCGGTGGCTTCGGCGTCTGCTGGCGTAGGGTATGGAACGCTGCCAGGACCTTTGACCGCGAGTCGTCCCTGTACAGTTCGATGTCATCGCCCACGCTGTTCGAGGGGAAGAACCCATAGACCCCCCGCGCTGTGAGCAGCCGGCGACCGACGATCTCTTTCAGCAGGGCCTGCGCATCCTCGAACAGCTCCTTGGCCTTCGCGCCGACGGTCGGGTCCTCCAGGATCTTGGGATAGCGCCCGCGCAGTTCCCATGTATGGAAGAACGGCGACCAGTCAATGAACGGCACAATCTGCTCGAGCGGAAAGCCGTCCAGCACGTGGACGCCGGTGAACGACGGCTTGAGGATGTTGGCTGTGCGCCACTCGATCGGCGTTTTCCGCTCGCGGGCCTCGGCCAATGTGAGCAAGGTCTTTTCCCCGCGCTCCTGGTGTGCATGCCGCACCTGCTCCTGATAGCGCTGATTATTTTCCGCGAATGTGGCCTTCTGCGCCGGGCTCATGAGCGCGCCCACGACACCCACCGCCCGCGAAGCGTCCAGCACGTGCACCACCGGCCGCTCGTACGCCGGCGCGATCTTGACTGCCGTGTGCGCCTTGCTGGTCGTCGCGCCGCCGATTAGGAGCGGCACCGCAAACCCCTCGCGGGCCATCTCGCGCGCCACGTGGACCATCTCGTCCAACGACGGCGTGATCAGGCCGCTGAGCCCGATGATGTTCACGTTGCGCTCGCGCGCGGTCTTGAGGATCTTGTCGCAGGGCACCATCACGCCCAGGTCGATCACCTCGTAGTTATTGCAGCCGAGGACCACGCCCACGATGTTCTTGCCGATGTCGTGCACGTCCCCCTTCACGGTCGCCATCAGGATTTTGCCCTGTGCCCTGGTGTCGCCGGAAGCGCGCTTTTCCGCTTCCATGAAGGGCAAGAGGTACGCGACCGCTTTTTTCATCACGCGCGCGCTCTTGACGACCTGCGGCAGGAACATCTTGCCGGAGCCGAAGAGATCGCCGACAACGTTCATTCCCGCCATGAGGGGCCCTTCGATCACGTCGAGGGGTTTGGCGTATTTCCGTCGCGCCTCTTCGACGTCCGCCTCGACGTACTCGACGATGCCCTTGACGAGGGCATGAGAGAGGCGCTCCTCGACGGGGCCCTGCCGCCAGGCATCCTCCTGGACGGCCGCTTTGCCCTTTTGCTTGACGGTCTCGGCGAAGGCGACGAGCCGTTCGGTCGCGTCAGGACGTCGGTTGAGCAACACGTCTTCAACGAGCTTGAGCAGGTCCTTGGGAATTTCTTCATACACAGCCAGTTGCCCGGCGTTGACGATGCCCATGTCGAGACCGGCACGGATTGCGTGGTACAGGAAGGCGGAGTGCATCGCCTCCCGCACGGCGTTGTTGCCCCGGAACGAGAAGGAGATGTTGCTGATCCCACCGCTCACCTTGCAGCGCGGCAGGGTCGCCTTGATCCGGCGGGTCGCCTCGCTGAAATTCACCGCGTAGTTGGCGTGCTCCTCGATGCCGGTGGCGACCGTCAACACGTTCGGGTCGAAGACGATGTCCTGGGGCGGAAAGCCGATCTTTTCTGCCAGAAGCCTGTATGCCCGGGTGCAGATCTCGACTTTGCGCTCGGCCGTGTCGGCCTGGCCCGCCTCATCGAATGCCATGACCACGACCGCCGCCCCGTAGCGTCGGATCAGTTTGGCGCGCTCGAGAAACGCCAGCTCGCCTTCCTTGAGGCTGATCGAGTTGACGATCCCCTTGCCCTGCACGCACTTGAGGCCGGCCTCGATCACCTCCCACTTGGAGCTGTCGATCATGACCGGGACGCGGGCGATGTCCGGTTCCGAGGCGATCAACTTCAGGAACGTGCTCATGGCCTCTTTCGAGTCCAGCATCGCCTCGTCCATGTTCACATCGATGATCTGCGCGCCGCCGCTTACTTGTTGTTGCGCCACCGCCAGCGCGCCTTCGTACTCACCGCTCAGGATCAGCTTGGCGAATGCAGGCGACCCGGTGATGTTGGTGCGCTCTCCGATGTTGACGAAGTTCGTGTCCGGGCGGATCGTCAACGGCTCGAGGCCGCTCAAGCGCGTGTAAGGCTCGGGCGTGGCGCGTGTACGGGGCGCGAACTCCCGCACCGCCTCCGCAATTGCCTTGATATGTTCCGGCGTGGTCCCGCAGCAGCCGCCGACGATGTTGAGCCAGCCGCGCTCCGCGAACTCCCGGAGATCGGCGGACATGATCTCGGGCGTCTCGTCGAATCCGCCGAAGGCATTGGGCAGCCCAGCGTTCGGATAGCAACTGATGGGCACCGGCGCAACCTGCGAGAGCTCCTCGATGTACGGACGCATCTGTTTCGCGCCGAGCGCGCAGTTGATCCCTACGCTCAGTAGCGGCATGTGCGCGATGGAGTTCCAGAAGGCCTCCACGGTCTGGCCGGAGAGCGTGCGCCCGCTCCGGTCGGCGATGGTGACGGAGACCATGACCGGCACCCGGCGCTTGTGCATCTCAAAGTACTGGTCGATCGCGAAGAGAGCAGCCTTGGCATTCAGCGTGTCGAAAACTGTCTCCACGAGGAGCAGGTCCACTCCCCCGTCGAGAAGCCCACGAACCTGCTCGGCGTAGGCCTCGACCAACTGATCGAACGTGACGGCTCGGAAGGCGGGGTTGTTCACATTGGGAGACAGCGACGCAGTGCGGTTGGTCGGACCGATCGCTCCAGCCACGAAGCGCGGGCGCGCCGGGCCGGCGTCCGTCACCTTCTCTACGGCCCGCCGCGCGACGCGGGCGCCTGCAACGTTCAAGTCGTACACCACCTGTTCCAGCTTGTAGTCAGCCATGGAAATAGCAGTGGAGTTGAACGTGTTCGTCTCGATGATGTCGGCGCCGGCGTCGAGGTACTGGCGGTGGATGGTCTCGACGAGCTCCGGCCTGGTGAGGCACAGGAGGTCGTTACACCCCTTCAGATCGGAGTGGTGGTTGGCGAACTGGCGCCCTCGAAAGCCTGCCTCATCTAGCCGATGGGCCTGAATCATCGTGCCCATCGCGCCGTCCAGGATGGCGATCCGGCTCTGTATGAACTGCTCTATCTGCATAGTAGGGAACTATACTGGATAGGTCACGTCGAAGCAAGGTTACCGCCTTGACAATCAGGAGACCGCTCCGTAGGATTTGCGGAACCCGGAGACTGGAGATGAGAACGGTTGTCCTGTTACTCGCAGGATTTATCGCGTGGATCGTCTGCCCATCCGACGCTCTCGCCGGAGCCTTCTTTTCAGACGGATACCTGGGCCTGACACAGCAGGAGCTCCGCGCCAAGCTCGGCCCCCCGCAGAAGATCCGCGACAGGTCCGCTGCACTTCGGGTCTACAGGTACTATGCGTATGACGAGTGGGAAAATGTGCTGAAAGATCAGATCCCGGGCGCCATTGGCGAGGACGTCTATCTCTACGTCCGGGACAAGACCCATGTGCGGTACTCGTTCCAGTACGCCAAAGAGGAGAAGCCCAATTCCGACACCCCCACCCTCATCGTCAAACTGGTGGACATCGAGTTCTTGAGCCCCGATCCGCTCACGGGCGCCGTCGAAGGCCCGGTCGCCGTCCCGCTCGCGGTCCCGCTGAAGGACGTCCCGAAGCTCATCCCCGAATTCAAGCCTTCCCTGGCCGACGACGCCCCGGCCTACCGGTCGAACCTGTTCATCATCATGCTCCAGAACGAAACGTCCAAGGAGGCGCTCCGCCTGGTGAAGGAACGGAACAAGGAAGATTACTCCTGGTCGCTCTCATACCGTCTGTACGCAGCCGAGCCTTTTCCTCCCCGCATTACCTTGAGCGAGAATGTGAACCGTGTCGAGATCGCGGTTGACAGTCTCGAGCTCATCAAAGACCATTACAAGCTGACGCACGAAGCGATGCTCAACCCCTACTCCTCAAAGGCCGCCTCGCTCCCGCCTCCCCCCGAACCTCCCAAGAAGAAGATCCCCCTCCCCCGATACGCGCCGTAACTCAGCCAATTTCGTCGGCGAACCGCACATCGCGACGGTCCGCCAGGAGCAGATAGGCTTCACCCCATTGCCGCGGGTTCTCCAAGCTCCAGGCCTCATTCGGGTCGAGCGGCTTCAACCGGATGCCCCAATTGCCCCCCGACACCAGATAGACGACGCCAGCGCCCGAGTCTTCGACGGGCTGGGCCACGGCCGGGCAGAGCGGCGACGACGCATCCTCCTGCCAGCCGGTCACCCGGCACCACTCCCCCGTCGAAACGCGGTCGTACACCCGCACCTGACCGACCGGACGCGCTAAGCCCAGTTCGCGGAAGCGGAGGAACACCGAGTTGCCACAGTTGGAATTGGACTCGACTTCAACGTACATACGCGGGATCACAGAGCCGGGGCGCTTGACCCTGCCGAGGACACGCTGTTAGATTACTGCCATGACAACTCCGCATGCGCTCGACCTGAAGGATGTCCCCTACCTGTGCCGGCGCTCTGTGCGCGTGACCTTGTACGTGCTCCTCGGGATGATCCTCCTTGGGATGTTCACGTGGCGCATCCTTCCGTACTACAAGTATTCTACCTTGGAAGAAGCCATCGCCCAGAAGCGGGTCGTGGTGGGCATGAGTCGAGAGCAGGTCCTGAAGAGCTGGGGCTCTCCGTACAAAATTGACGTGACCTACACCGACACCGGCGTGCGCCGCGAACTGTGGGTCTTCGAGGATTGGATCGACAGCGCTACCGTCAAGCACCGCTATCTCTACTTCGAAGAAGACGCCTTGGTCGGCGGATGGTACTGACCGCGTCCTTACCCGGCCTGCCCTTCCTGCCTGGGCTCGACCTCTATGGATTCGAGGAAATCACGCGCCAGCAGCGATGCGCGATCGAAGTCGGCTTCAGCGACGAGAATGACCCGCTCGTTAAACGGAAAGATGTTGAGCCCGGGGTACAGGCCGCCGAAGTACTCGTTCTGAACGAGAAAATCAATCCCGTCACCTTTCAGAAGGCTCGTGATGAGCACCAGCTCGTTTTCGTCACGGGGCGCTAGGAGCTTGGTCATGTTTGATTCTAGGCCCTGAGTAGCGCAAAATGCAACGTTGACTATCAGGGGGTTTCCGTGATCTGGACGCGCCGCTCCTTTCCGGGGCCGCCGGAGATCATCATGACGCGCTTCCATTCACGGATCTGATACACCGCCCAGGCATTGGGCTTGCCCTGGTAATAGGCGTCGGGATCTTCGCCGGTGGCCGAGAGGTAGATGGGTTCCGTGAATCCTTCATCCAGGACTTTGTCGAGGAGGCACTCGGCAGTCAGGCCCTTGCCTTTCAGCGACACCTCGACGAGTAACTTGAAGATGTCTTCCGTGCTTTGAAGAGTGACAGGTTCCATCGAAGAGCGGATTCTATCGAGTCGGTGATGGCAATGCAATGGAGAACACTATGAAGCCCTTGTCTAGCGACCAGTTCCGCGAAAAGCTGATGGCGATCATGGATCGGAAAGACCACTGGGCCTGGCCGCATTTCTGCGGTCCCCAGATCACCAAGGCCCAGCTCGAAACACACTTTCGGCAAGAGTACGCGGTGTACGTCAGGGACTTCCCGGTCTTCCTGAGCCGGATCCATGGGAAGAACCCGCCTCGTCCCGTCCGCAGCGAACTGGCCCGCAACATCTATGAAGAGGACACCGGCGGCCTCTCCCTCGGCCAATCCCATCCTGATCTCTTTCTGACCATGATGCTCGGCTTGGGGTTCGAGCGTGCACACTTCCGCGACGTCAGCCTTCTGGCGGAAAGCCGGGCATACCGTGAGTGGCTGGACAAGACTACCAGTGAAGGCGACTGGTTGACCGCGCTCGCAGTCGTGACCATTTTCGTCGAGGGAAGCGTCCATGACCGCCAGGAAGTCCTCCACCCCTCCCCGCCAAGGGACGCCGAGCAGATCGAAGAGATTGTTCGCAAGCATCCCCTGGTGCAGAACCACGGGGTTGATCCCAAATACTTGGACCTCATCCGGGTCCACCTCATGGTCGAACCCGGCCATCGCCAAACGGCCTGGAAGACGGTCCTGGACTATTCGCTAGGGGCCGCCGATCAGCAGCTCATTCTCGACACCATGCAGGAAAGCCTGGAACACTGGCTGCGGTATCGTAATGGGGTCGCCCGGTATTGCGGCCTTCGGAAGTGACCGGCCGTCTGGGATTCTACTATCCGTTCCATCTCTGCTCGCCCGAAAGCCTAGAGCGCTTCTTGACCCGGTACGACACTGTCCACTTCCGTGACTACATGGCCTTGCAATTGACCCCGACCAGTGGCACGACAGCCGCTCCGGACCGTATGGGCGATTACCATGCCGAGCTCATGCAACAAGGCCGGATCGTTCAAGGCCACAACGTCAGTGGACCACTCAGCCCGGAGATGGACCGTCGGATCGACCGCGATTTGAAAGACCGCGAATGGCGTGAGATCTTCCACCTCGCCGTTCGGAATGATGTCCGCTTCCAACGCGGCCTTGTTCCAGAAAACACCGCGCTTACGCCGTGGTTGCGCGCATCGTGGACGGAATGGCCGGTCACCCTGGCGGAGGTCCGGCAAATGTCAAGGCTGAGACTGGACCCTGAACGGGCCATCGCTCTGGAATACGGGCTGATGCTGGTGAAAACCTCCGCCTCGCTCTGGTACACGATTCAACTGTGCCAGCAATACGGATTCGACGCGATCACCGATTCTGGCGCACACGACCGTCTTCTCCAACGCATGAAGACACGGGATCGGATCGCTCAGCAGACGTTCCTCTTACGCCAGTAGGCGTCTGCTTTCGTGGCAGGCAGCAGCTTTGCTACAATGAAAGCCGGGAGGTCACCGGATGGCCGTGCTGCCGACAGCCCCGATTCCTCAAACGGTTGAAGAATCGAGCACCCTGACTGGGGATGACCTGGAAGCCCGGGTCATTGTGTACAATTGCGACTGCCATACTTACCAGCAAGTGATCGACCTGCTCTGCCGGGCCGTCCCCAAGATGACCCCCACCCATGCCTTTGAACTCGCCTACCGGATTGACCATACTGGATCGGCAGCAGTGTATGAAGGTCCCCTTCCGACCTGCGAGCAGATCGCCGCTATCCTGGCCGATGGAGGCTTGCGCGTCGCCGTCCAGTAGGCACCCCGCGCGTCAGCCCTTCTTGATGAAGCTGATGGCGTCCTTGTATTCCGAGATGGCAGCATCCAAGGCCTTGGCTCCCAGAGGGATGTTGGCCTCCAAGACCGCTTCGACCGCCGGATTCTCGATGACCACCTCGTAGCGATCCTGGATATTGGTCAGGCGGACGCCCTCCCCTGGCACGTCACGAGGCATGAACAGCTCCTTCCAGACCTCTTTTTCGACCAGGCACACATCACGGAACCGTTCATGCAGCAACTTGAGCTTCTCGGGATCTCGTTCTTTCATCGATCAAGACCACCCTCGGACCCTGAAACGCCGAAGGGCCGGCGGGCTCCCTCAGCCCACCAGCCCCGTCACTCTCAGGTCGCGTTGTGTAGATGGGAACCGCCCCGCTGAACCTCGAAGGGCGGCTGCCTCTCAGGCGGTTCGAACCCGTTTCCGCACCGATGAGGCCGGGACGGTAAACCCGTTTGGTTGGGCTTCCTTGACTTGCGCCGATGTGTAGATACGAGCGCCATACAGCTCATAAATTTTGGCCACGGCTCCTTTGTCGCCTTTCCGAGCTCTGGCAAACAGACGACGGCGCTCTTCGAGTTCGTCTTCTGCCACAGTCGTCGCAAGCGCAGACTGTCCCTTGGTCCGTTCGCCCAACCGGGCATGTCTGGGAGCTTCCCCTGCCTTGGTCGCCATGCTGACAACCGCTCTCGTCTTCTTATGCCCGTCCTTCTGGGCCTTATGCATCCTCAGTTTAACTCTCTGTCTTGGCACCTTCTTCATAACGTCGAATCCTCAGGCTTTCCCTTAAATAACACCAAGAAACCATATGTTACCATAAAACGAAAGTGGTCTATGAAAAATCTTACGTAGAAAAGGCTGTTTTGCTTGAGGAAAAGTCTCCAACTTATTAAAAACAAATGAAGAACAAATCGTGTATTTTATTAGTCACATGCGATAATCCGATCGTTGTTTTGAATAGTATGATGTAAGAATTACTATGTATTTTTACGCTGGATGCCCGCTGGCACCTTGGACGGCCACAAAACTGGACGAACCGCCGACGGGTCTCTATAATAATAATGATGAGACCATCGGCGAAGGCAACGCCCGTCCAATATCACCTGACTCAAGGAGGTCGTCTATGACCATGATGTATAACAAGGAGGCATGCCAGACCGACGCCCAAGACAATCCTGAAGCCCGCGAACTGTTGCGGCGAGCATTCGAGAAGACGGCCCGTTGGCCGGCTGACGTCAACGGATTCTCAGCAGATCTGACTGTCAACGTAGACGGCAAAGAATTCACCGGGACGGTAGCCGTGAAATCCGCTCAGGATGTGACGGTGTCCCTGCCGGATGCGGAAGTCCAGAAGTGGGCGACCGGAACCATCAGCATGATCGCCGTCCACCGCGCCCACCGAACCTTCGACCAATCGGACGGGAAAAGCGTCCTCACCCTGGACCGAAGCGCCGCCCACCCGCTGGGGCAGACCATCCGGATACACGACAGCCTGCAGTCCCATTATCGCGTGAAAGACGACCGCATCACGCAGATCAACCGCACCATGGGACCGATCAAGTTCACCATCAACGTCGAGGACAGCGCGATCACGGCCGACGAGAAGTACTTGACCACACGCTACACCGTCTATTACTTCAACCCGCAGGACGGCCGACTGGCCAACGTTGAAAGCTTCACCGATTCGCACGTGCGGGTCGGCCACGCGGACTTGCCGGCCTCGCGCCGCATCATCTCGGCGGAAAACGGTGCTGTCTTGGTCAAGACCCTGACCTTCGCGAACCACCGCCTGCTGTAGGAGATTCACCCATGTCGCTGAACATTCCCGGCTCCACCGGGGGCGAGATGAAGGGCAACACGCTCGACACGACCATGGGTCGCATCCAGCGCCCGCGACCGAACGACCTCACCAAGGAATATCCCAGAAGCTCCGGGGAACTGCTCGGCGGCTACGTGCACTTGGCCCGGATGGTCGATAAGGCCCGCGCCCGGGAGGCCGGGGTGAACGGCCCTTACATCTATCCCTGCCCACTCGACAAGGCGCTCCTGTCGTTCCTAGAAGTCAGTGAACAGGATTTCGCTTACGCGGCCAAGAGCCGCACCGACGAGCTCATTCTGGAATGGCTGGCCATCCACGCACGCCCCCGCTCGAAGAAACAAATCGAGATCTGGAACAAGCAGATGCTGGAGCGGGGGCCGGAAGACGAGGTGCAGTGGGCGTATTTCAAGAAAACGCGTGATGCCATCGCTCCCTCACGTACCGATATCGTGACGTGGATCGACTTGCTCGACCTGGAGGAAGGCCGGCCAGTACCGCGACGCGACGCGGCCCCGACCGGATAAGTCGCTATCGCCTGCCCTCATTCTTCATCGTCATCTGCCCAGGGATCGGCTCGTTCGAGGGCCTTCTGCTGCTCCATCGCGTTCTCGAGCAGGACGCGGGTGAAGAGGGAACTGGGCGAGTCGCCGAGAGGCAGCGAGACCTTGCTGGACGCTGCCGCTTTGTCAAGCCAGGTTTTCTGATCCACCGAGACCTGGATCTTGGTTGCAACCAGGCCCTTGCCCTCACACATCTTCTTCTGGATCTCTTCCGGAACCATCACCAGAGACTGCCGTTGCTCTTCCGAGTTCCACAAGAGGGTCCGCATGAAAATGGAGATGACGGACCCTTCAGGGAGAGTCCCGCCGGGCGGGACCGCGATCTTGCCCTTCTTGACCAGCGTTTCCAGCCAAGTCTTCTGGTCCGCCGTGATCAGGATCGGAATTTCGATCAGCGGGACTTTACCGAAGAGATCCATACCGCGGATTAGACCACGGGGGTTCCGGCTTGTCAATTCACGCGGTGGGGCGCCTTCCGCCCTTCGAGCACCGCGGTGATGTTGTCCGCCACCATCAGACCCATCTTCATCCTAGTTTCTGTGGTCGCGGACCCGATGTGTGGCAAGAGCACGGTGTTGGGGAGCGCCAGCAAGCGGGGATGGACGCGTGGCTCATGTTGATACACATCAAGGCCGGCGCCCGCCAACCGTCCCTGCTCCAGAGCCTCGGCCAGTGCCGCTTCATCCACTATCGCTCCGCGTGCAGTATTGATGAGATAAGCTGAGCGACGCATCACCGCGAGTTCGGCCTTGCCGATCAGTCCCCGCGTGGAATCAGTCAACGGGGTATGGATCGTCACGATGTCCGCCCCCTGCAGCACCTGCAGCAAGGGGAGATGCTTCGCGTGCCACTCCACCTCCTCTTCATGGCGGAGAGGATGCTGTGTATAGTAGAGGACCGCCATCCCGAACCCCGCCGCGCGCCGGGCGACTGCACGCCCGATCCGCCCCATCCCGATGATGCCCAGCGTCTTGCCAAACACGTCCGCGCCAAGCAGTTGCGCCGGAGCCCAGCCCTCCCATCGCCCTTCGCGCACCAACCGGTCAGCCTCCGGAATCCGCCGGGTCACCGCAAGAATCAAGGCCCATGCCAGGTCGGCCGTCGTCTCCGTCAGGACATCTGGGGTATTGGTGACGACGATACCGCGTCGCGTCGCGGCGGCGACGTCCACGTTGTCGTAGCCAACGGCGTAGACAGCTACGACTTTCAGACGCGGAGCTCTGTCCAGCACGTCGGCATCGACGTGCTCCGTCAAGGCCACCGCGAGTGCATCGGCCTGGGACGCCGCCTCGAGCAGTTCCTCGCGTGTCGCCGGGCGATCGTGGGGCTGTCCAATGAGGGTGAAGCGCCGGGCCAATTCGGCCATGACCGGATCTGGGAGGCGCCTGCTTACATAGACGGTCGCCATGGGTCGGGAAAACAGACCGCTAGGCGTGGCTGCCCTCGGGGCGCGTGTCTTTGCCGGGCCCGACGGTAAACTCGATGCGCGTCATGCCCTTCACGCTGGCACACCAGTCGCCCAAGGACGGGGTGATCAGGCGGAAGGGTCCCCCCTCCTCACGGCGCAACGGGCGCCCATCCAGTTTGTAAATCAGTATGCCAGACTCGGCTGCCTCCTTGAGATGGAGGCTGGCGGCGTATTGACCATCGGCTGAGTAGAAGGTCACGTGGTCCGCTCCGATCTTGCAGGTCGCAACATTTAACAGCGCCCGGATCCGCACGCCCTGTCCCCGCACTCTAGGATCCTCGACCGACACGTCCGGCACCTGTTCACTCGCTGGGAGCTTGGAGAGCGCGTCGAGATCGAAGACAAGCGGCTGGATGACCGCGCCGTCGATCCGCAGAAGCGTCGGCCCCAGTGGGGCTGGTTCGGTGATGGTCTTGATCAGGGCGCACACCGCCTCGTTGACAGGCGCTGGAACACCCCGCTCCCTCCCGCGCCGGACGAGATAGCCGTTGAGGAAGTCGATCTCCGTGCGCCGGCCGGCTTTCCAGTCGTCGTACATGGAGGTGTGAATGTCGCGGATTTCCTGGGACCACTGAACGACCTTGTCCGCAATGTCGGGATCGAGCTCCACCCCCTCGGCCAGGGCAACCGCGACCGCTTCCCCGACGAGCAGCTTGATCATGGCGTGCATCTCCGGGTGCGCGAGGGCCTTCGACACACGGTCGTTGAGCAGGACGGTCAACGGGTTGAAGGCCACGTTCCAGCACATCTTTTCCCACTTCGTCCGCCGTATGTCCGCGACGACCTGACAGGGAATGCTCGCCTGATCAAAGAGGGCTTTGATGGTCGCCAGATTGGCGACAGCAGTCGTCGGCTCGCGGGGTGCGGTTACACCGGTCGTCTGTCGCAGCATCTCCCCGAGCTTGGCGAACGTGCCCTTGACCGGCGCGGCCTGGATGTCGGGTTGTTCCTTCTGCGGAGGTTCCGTAGACACCGTTTGCCCCCACGCCCCGATCGCCACACTCCCTCTCTTATAATGCTCGATGACGCCAGGTTCGGCGATCTTGGCATAGGTATAGGCGACCCCGCCGAACAGGCGGGAATTCGGCACGAGTTCCAAGATACGCGCCTCCGCGTCAACCCCGTTCTGCAAGGTGAGCACAGTCGTGTGGGCGAAGAGAACCGGCCGGAGCTGCTCAATGACTTCGTCCAGATCGTAGCGCTTGACGGAAAGGATCACGAGATCGGCCTTGGGCAGATCGCGGGGATCGCTGCTGACGATCGGATTAACCGTGAAGGATTGGTCCACGCTATGGACGGTCAAGCCCTTCTGCTTGACCGCGGCGAGCGTCCTGGGGCGCAACAGGAACGCGCAGTCCACCCCGGCCTTCACAAGGCGGGCTCCGAAGTAGCCCCCCACCGCTCCTGCTCCGACCATCAGGACTTTCATCTGACGCACACGCCCCCTAGACTACCCACCCCATCATGCCCAAACTCGCCGATCGCTGCAAGGCAGTCGCTAGCCTTTTTGACGCTCGCCCACGAGCGTCAGCACATCGCTCAGGCTCTTGATCGCCACCACATCCGGTGGGATTGCCTCCCTGCCATGACGGTTCAAGAGCACGCCCCGGAGTCCCGCCGCCGCGGCGGCCCGGGCATCATCCCGTAGGCTGTTCCCGATGTGCAGCGCCTCATGTGCCGTCACGCCGTGCTTCTGCAGCGCGCGTTGAAAGATCATGGGGGACGGTTTGGCAGCGCCAGCGAAACTCGAGATCGTCACGCTCTCAAAGAAACGATCGATGCCCAAACCGACGAGGATCTCATAGAGTCGCGAGTCGAAATTCGACACGATGCCAAGGTCGATTTCCAGCGCCTCCAACTCGGAAAGGGTCGACACGGTGTCCTCGTACAGTTCCCAGGCATCCGGCCTTGAGAAATAGGCGAAAACTTCCTCGAAGTACTCGTCGAAGCCCTCGAACATCCCGGCCCGATAAAAGACGTGATGGACCACGTCGAACCACCAGAGCCGCTCGCATGACTTGATCTCCTGTTGGTCCTGCACGGCGAACACCGGCGGCGGGGCGGCGTTGAACGCCTTGGCGAAGGCCTGTTGGATTATGTCACGGTCGGCCGTGACGCCGTACTTGCGGGCCAGGCTAAGGTACACCTCGCCGACTGACCCTTTCACGTGGAAGAGGGTGTCAGCCGCGTCGAAGAAGATGACCCGCGGCGGTGCCATCCGGCTCATGCGCTCCGTCCGCGGCGCTCGAGAATCGACACGACTACCACGATGATCGTGGCCTGGAGCAGAAGGAACAGCGCGTCCACTGTGCGGGCGTTCCGCAGGACGACCCCGGCCAGCCCGAGGGAGATGCTCAGCAGGAAGATGATGGACACCGTCTCCGTGCGGCTGCCCAAGACCCGCTCCAGGCGATGGTGCATGTGGTCCTTCCCGACATACTCCAAGTACCCCTTCACTGTCCTGACCTTTCCCAGATAAATCCGCTCGACCGTGGTATGGACCATATCATAGATGAGGACGCCGAAAATCAAGATGGGCGTACTGACGGACACGATGGGATTCTGATCGGCCCAATTCCCTTTGACGGCCAGACAGGCCAGGGTGAAGCCCAGGAACGTGCTGCCGGCATCTCCCAGGAAAATCGTCGCAGAAGCCTTGGTCCTGAAGTTATAGGGAAGAAAGCCCAGGCCGGCCCCGACCAGCGCAACGGCGACCCAGCCCAGGGTAGGCTGGTTGGTTTGGAACGCGACGATCCCGAGAAAGAACGCGGTGATGATCGCCAGACCCGTAGCCAACCCGTCCATCCCATCGAAGAAATTGAACGCATTAGTAATGCCGACAATCCACAGCACTGTCAGCAGCACATTGAGCGCATCACCCCAGAGTCCATGCGGGAAAAAGGTCAGGAGCTTGCCGGCCCAGATGACGATCGCCGCTGCGACGAGCTGGACTACCAGCTTGGCCGTAGCCGGAACGTACCTGATATCGTCCAGGACGCCGACCAAGAGGAGCAGTGTGCCCCCGGCGAGCACTCCCAGCATGCCTTCGTGCAAGACCAGCGGCGCCTCCAACCCGGCCGTGTTAGCCAGGATCGCGATGAGAAACGCAAGATACACCGCCACCCCTCCTAGCAACGGCGTGGAAGACTCATGGATCTTCCGCGAGGAAGGATGGTCTACAGCACCGACCCGGACGGCCATGTGTCGGATGAGCGGTGTCAGCGCAACAGCCACCAGGTAGGAGACCAGCAACACGTACAGCCAACGAAAGCCAACCGTGTAAAACTGCGTCTGGACTGGTGGAAGCAACAGTAGGCTAGCGCCCAGAGCAGTCGTAAGGGAAACGACCGTGCCAATCGTCACGCGTTGACTCTCCCCTGTAGGAACATTCCCAGTCACGTTTAGCCAGCCAAGATCGCCGGCAGGGCGCTGACGACACGATCAACTTCGTGATCGGTCAACGCAGGATAGAGCGGAATGGAGAGAGCTCGTTCCCACGCAGCGTCCGTCTCAGAGAAACCAGACAGACCCAGATAGCTGTGAATCGGACGGTAGACCGGAGGCTGGCATCCGACGCCAAGTCTGCGGCCCCGCTCCAGCGCCGGGCCAACTGGGTTAGGCAGCCGGACGACGTAGCGAAAGTACCCGTGCTCCAGCCCAGCCGGCACCCACGGCGGCGTCAGGCCTGCCTGGCGGACGGCCTCATGATAGCGCGCGGCAATCGTCCGCCGCCGCGCCAGAAAACTCTCCAAACGGGCCACCTGACAGAGACCGAGGGCGGCTTGTATGTCCGTCATCTTGTAGTTGAAGGCCTGATCAAGCGTGTCCTGCTGGTCGTACTGGCGGACAGCACGGACGCGGCCGACGAGCGATTCATCGCGCCCTAGGATCATGCCACCCTCTCCGGCCGTCAACAGCTTCGTTGCGTAGAACGAGCAGATCGCCAGCTCGCCCGAGCCGCCGACCGGCGTGCCGCGAACGGTCACGCCCAGGGTCTGAGCGCAGTCTTCGATGATGGGAATCTCATGGCTCTTCAAGGTCATGACATCGACGGGGAGCCCAAACATGTGCGGGATGATCACTGCCTTGGTGCGGCGAGTGAGAGCGCGCGCCACAGCCTGCGGAGAAGCCTGATACGTGGCAGGCTCGATGTCCACTAGGACCGGCGTCGCGCCGGTCAGACGTACCGCGTGCCACAGCGCGGTACAGACGTAGGAGGGGAACACCACCTCGTCATCGGAGCCAATCCCCAGCGCCATGAACGCCAGGTAGAGCGCCGCCGTGCCCGAACTGACAGCCACTCCCTGTGCCTGCCCGGTGACCTTCGCCATAGCTTGCTCGAAGGCCTCCACCTGGCGGCCCTGGGCGATCCACCCGCCGCGAACGACCTCGGCCACAGCCTTGGCTTCGGGCTCGCCCAGTGCCGGGCGGGAATGGGGGATGAACGGCTCGCTCACACGAGGTCGGCGCCTATATTGATGAACAGCCGCAACGGGACGAACGCTTCCGCGGCTCTCACGCGTCCCTGGATGCCGCGGAAGTGCGCTGAGGAGCGCGCGACTTCCAGGATGCTGAGCCCTTCGACGTTGGTCTTCCGGACCTGCGACGCATGAGCTTCCAGGGATCGCACCTTTTCCTCCAGGAGTCCATCAATGTCGACATAGACCGTCGGCGAGAAATTCTGGGTCGTGGGGGTCTCGTAGAACAAAACGTTGCGTGTGTAGCGGGTGGCGGTCACGGTGCAGGTGGCCAGGTGACGATGGTCTTGGTGCGTATCGTCAAAGTAATTGACGAAGATGAACGCCGGGTCGATTTTCTTGACAATATCCTCGATCTGCTGGATGGCCTGCCGGGTAACGGGGACCTCGGTGTCCTGGTATCCTCCCCAGAAGACCTCCTTGGCACCCAGGATCCGGCATGAAGTGAGCTGCTCGTCCCTCCGCACTTTCGCGCTCCCCCCCTGGGCTCCTTCCGTCAGGACCATGAGATACACCCCATGGCCCGCGCGCGCGTATTTCAACAAGGTTCCCCCACAGCCAATTTCGATATCGTCCGGATGGGCACCTAATGCTAAGATGTTCATCCCCTGCTCCTGCGCGATTTTCTCAGCAGCTCAATGCCATCTCGCCCGCAATTGAACAGCAAGTCAATGGCCGACATCCCGGTGATGAAAGGCGTGTAGACCTGGGCGTACTCGGGGTGAGTGAACTCCTGGAACTCCACCGTGATCCCTGCCGCTTCAAATTCGGCGAGGTTCATGTAGGCGCGCCCGCCGTCTCCGGCAAGGTAGCGATCAGCACCGAGCGCCTTGCACAGGTCCACTAACCGGCCCGTCTGGTCGTCCCGGGCGGTGAACTGGCTCGCCTCGACAAGCCTCGTCGTAATCCCAAACGACTCGGTCAATACGCGGATGACCTCCATGTTGAGCGGAGCCAAGCGCTCCCAGGCCTGGCTGTAGAGGGCATGAAACGCCGGCGCATACCGGTCATAATGCGGCGCCTTCCGGTAATGGGTCTCCAACGCGGTCTGGTGCTTGCGGCGCCAGTCGGTCTGGGTGTTGATCTGGACCTGGTCCAGGCGCTGGAGAAACTCGTGGAGGACCGGCACGGTCAGATACTGCCAGCCCTGCGCTGTCCTGATGCGATTGCGGTTCTGCCATTCGTTCTTCTTGAACTGGACGGTGTCCAGGAACACAAAGAGATCCGCCCGGTCTAGTTTATCAAGATAACCCAACCAGGGCAAATACTGGGGTTGATGGATCGCGACACGCACCGGTTTGCCCTTCACGCCAAACGGTCACTCACCGCGGATGAAAATCGGATTGCTGACAGTCGTATGGTCACCCGTATCGATCATCAGCCGATAGTAGGACATCTCACCGGCCGCCGGCGCCGTGTCGCGGAGCGTCAACGTCAAGGGCACCGTTTCAGTTCCCGCTTTCATGAGCTGGCCGGACCGTATGACCAGGACAGGAACCTGGCGTGAACGGCCATCGTCGCTGGAGACGGCCAGACGAACCTGGATAGGTGACGACGCAGGGGCTCGTAACGTCTGCCCCGATATCGCCGGTTCGCCGGTCGTCTCGGAGATGAGCGTAAACTCGTTCAAAATCAATCTGTATTCCTTGGACTTCAGCGTTGTATACATCCGACCGTTGGACATCGCGTCCAGCAGCGCCGCAGGTGTCCGTTCCTTCACCCACAGGATCGTCTCTACATCGAATAATTGCTTGCCGCCTTGGCCGCTCCCATGATAGGCAGTCTCGCCGACCCCCCAGGTAGGGGATGGCCGGCGGCCACGTATGTATTCCCCTAGCACGGCATCCCAGGCGCCTCCAACGTCGGTCATTGTGATCATATCCTCGTAGAGCGCGCCGAACGCCGTGTAGTCGGTTGTTCGCAGGAGCGCGTCAGGGTACGGATCGGTCTTAATCGTGACGAACCCCAGCCTTCCGAAACCGTAACTGTTGAAATCCCTCACTTCCGGCATGGACCACACGGTCAGCCCGCCACGCTCGCGGACATACTGGATCAGGCGTTGATGGGGCTGCAGCCCGTTTCCGTCCTGGTACATGTCAAAGGGCGGTCGACCGAACGGGTAATTGTTGAACAACAGGAGGCCGGCCACGATCAGCAAGGCCACACCAGGGCCTACCTGCCGCTTTCGCACGACCATCAATGTCCACCCAACCCTAATCTTCCGTTCAACCCGGCGGTTGAGCAACCACAGCGCCGGGGCAACCAACAAGGCCGGTGACAGCCAGAGCACAGTCGACCACCCATATTCGTAGGCCGCGTAGTTACCCGCTACCGGCAGCCGTTCGTAGTCGGTCTCAGCCGGAAGGCCCACGACCAGAATATTCTTCTGCGAGTCGTGCATCGTGAGGTCCTTCCCGAAGAGCGAACCCGTCCAGTAATAGTGGGGCACCACTTCCATGCCAAGGACTACCAGTACGTCGGGATGGCGGCGGTTGACCTCGCGGATCGACTCAAAGTACCGCTCGACCCCGGCGCTCATGATTGATGGCAGCGTGACCGTCCGGCGGATCAACCCGCGCAAAGGAAAGAGTCCGTACTCGTAGCGAAGGAGGAAGTTGTCGGTCAGGATAATGGCCTCGATCCCGTAGGAGCGTGCTTGCGTGACGAGTGACTCGATCGAGTCTCCGCCTGTGCTCATGTCGCTATGGACGTGGAGCACCGTCGTGATAGGCCGCCAGGCTTGCCCGGGCTCGCCGGCTTCCGCCACCGCGATCCACAGTAACCCCGCCAGCGCGACACAGCTGCCGCGCCGAAGCGGTTTACGTTGCGAGGTGCTTCTCCTGCCAGACTTCATCGTAGAGTCGTTCAATGTTGCGCACCATCGTTTCGACGTCAAATCGTCCATCGACGCGCCGTCTCGCCGCTTCGCCGTACGCGGCCCGGCGAGAGTGATCCTGCAGCAAAGTGAGTATGGCCTCGGCCAGCGCCCGGTCGTCCCGAGGCGGCACCAACAGCCCGATCGACCCATCCGCGACGATGTCCGGGATGCCGCCTACACGCGTTGCAACGACGGAGCAGCCCACCGCCATCGCTTCGACCACGGCTCGCCCCATACCCTCGTTCAGCGAGGGGAGGACGAAGATGTCCAGGGCCACCAGACATTCCGGTATATCAGAGCGCGTGCCCAGGAACATCACGCGCGGGCTGATTCCCAACTCCGCCGCCAACTCCTTGAGCTCGTCGAGCATCGGCCCATCACCAATGATGATGAAACAAGCTTGTGGAAATTCAACCAGGACCCGCGGGACAGCTTTAAGGAGCCACTCCAGGCCTTTGATCGGAACCAGTCGACCAACCGTCCCGACGATCGGCCCTTCTGGTGGAATGCCCAGTTCCTTCCGCTTGATCGCGGGGTCCACCCGCACTGATCGAAACAACGCAAGGTCGATTCCGCTATGAATCGTCACGAACTTCTCCGGGCCAGCGATATGAAATCGAACGTGCTCCTCTGCTCCACGATCTGTCAGTGTCACAATCCGGTCGGTTATTGTTGCCAGAAGCCGTTCAAGCAGGCGAATGATCACACTCGCAACCGTTCCGTAGTAGCCATAAAAAATATGCCCGTGCGGCGTATGAATCACCACAGGGACGCCAGCCAGCATGGCGGCGAGACGTCCCACTGCCCCAGCTTTCGAGGTATGGGTATGCACAACCGACGGACGTGCGCGGCGCAATAACCGCCACAGCGCAAACGTTGCCCGCGCATCAGACACCGGGTTAGTTTCTCGAATCAACGTTGGCACGTCGAAGACCGACACCCCAACCTGGCGGAGCACCTGCAGGTCGGCGTGCAACGACGCAGCATCGTTAGCGGATATCGTCTTCGGACATCCGTACACAAGACCAACGGAATACTTCGCCTTGTCATGCCCAATCGCCGTCAGAAACGTGCTCCGAGCGGATCCTCCACGATCAAGGCGAGTAATGATATGCATGACGCTGATGCGGCGGTCTTGACGGGGAAGGTCAACCATCAAGAATTGCTCCTTGAAGAACTGTTGAGAACTTCCGAAAGCACTATCTCGAGTTGCTCACAGTGTCGCGACCAAGTGTAGTCACGCAACACCAGGGCACGGCCTGCCTCCGCAAGCCGACCGCGCCAAGCCGGGTCGGTTGTGAACCGCCGGTGTAGAGCAGCGATCCCGGCGGCCAGTGACTCAGTATCCGATCCCTTCGCGACAAGGGAGTGGTCCAGCTTGCCCAAAATCTCTTCGGTCGCGCCGATAGGAGTCCCGAACACGGGAGTCCCTGAAGCCAGCGCCTCGACCGTGACGAGTCCGAATCCTTCCAGTTGGGCCGTGGGCAAAACGAAGAGGTCGGCCGCTCGGTAATAGTCCGGCAGCTTGGCTTCCGGGATAAACCCGATGAGCCGGACACATCCGTCTAGCGCCAACTTTTTCACTTGCGCTTCCAATTCGGACCTGAGCGGTCCGCTTCCACCTACCAGCAAAAGGAGCCCGTGAATCTCTTTTCGCAGACGCGGCATGGCATGGATGAGTTCGCTGAGTCCCATCCGAGGAACCAGATTGCGGACCGTGAGCAGGATGAAGGCGTCTTCTTCCAGGCCGAGAGCGGCCCGGATTGACCGGCGGTCTCGGCAAGGTGAAAAGACTTCGCTATCGACGCCGCCTGGCACCATGCGAATACGGTCGGCCATCACTCGGTGGCAATCGAGCACCCGGCGTCGCATAAACTCGCTCAACACGATGAGGCGCTGCGCGCGGCTGACCACCGTGCGCTCGGTCCAGCGCCTCGACAGGGACAAGACCCGGTGCCAGATCTTCCCTGTTATGCCGCCCCGAGGATTATTCCGCGTCTCAAACTCCTCGTGCGCCAATGACAGGCACAAATACACCACAGGAATCCGCAAGCGACGCCCATGAACCGCCAGGGCCGGCAATGCCTGGTACGCCACGATCACGTCGGGGACCCACTCGCGGACGAGGGCGGACCATGCGTGTTTGATATTTCGAAGCGTGGAAAAGAAAAAGGAGGCGGCATTACGTCGGTTGACAGCGAAGCGAATCTCCGTAATCCCGCCTACCTCAACGCGCGATGGATCTCCCTCCACGGGCATGCGCGTGAGCACGCGCACCGCATGCCCTTTGGTGGCAAGACCCAGCGCCTGTTGGTGCAGGACCCTCTCCGCGCCTCCGCTGATGTTAGCGACGGAAACTTCGGCCAGCAACAGGACCTTCACACGGGGCGGGCCTCCACACACACCCGCTGCCAGATCTCCAACGCCAAGAGCGCATAGATCTGGTCCTTCAGATTCCGCCGGCCCGACGCGTGCTCCTCCAGCAACCACCGGACATAGGGATATCGGACGTATCCCCGCTGGCGGACGGTTTCCTCGGAGAGAAGCTCACGGACCATCTCCTTCAGATCGGCGTTGAACCAGCGCGGCAGCGGGACCATGAATCCCTGCTTGGACCGTGCCAAAATTTCCGGCGGGAGGCAGGGCGCGAGCGTCTGCTTAAAGAACGACTTCAACCGTCCGTTGCGGAACCGATCACGCGCTGGAAGGCCCAGGGCAAACTGGACCACGACGTGGTCGCAAAACGGGACCCGGACCTCCAGCGAATGCGCCATGCTCATGCGGTCTCCCAACACCAGGAGATCGTCAGGCAGATAGGTCTGAACATCCAGAGCCATTGCGCGTTCAGCAGGATCGGAGTTCTCCCATGCCCAGTACACTTGTCCATAGGCGTACTCAGGCTTGGTCGGTCCCGCGCGTGCACGGGTCTCCGGTGTCAGCGCATTCTCACCCCATTCCGGCGGGAGAAAGGTAATCCAGCGAAGGTAGCGTTCATCCGCGGGAAGGTTTCCCGCTCCCAGAAACCGGCGGACCCGTCCCGGCCAGTTGTCGGAGTGAACCGATTCCGGGATCCATCGGCTTGCCGAAGCCAGGCCGCGACGGAGGCCGGAAGGGAGCCGGTCGTACAGCGCTCCGACGCGCTGCCCCAGGTATCGTGGATACCCGCCGAACAGTTCGTCCCCCCCGTGCCCCGCCAGAGCCACGGTGACAGTGCGACGGGCGACCTGGGAGACGAGGTAGTTGGGAATCGCGGATGAGTCGCCAAACGGGACGTCGAAGGCCTGAATGATGCGCGGCAACAGATCGACTGCCTTGGGCTCGAGGATCTCTTCATGATGGTCAGTGCCAAATCGCTCCGCGACCAGACGCGCAAATGTCAGCTCATTATAGGTCTCGTCCGCACCTCCATACCCGATCGTGAAGGTCCGGATCCGGCTGTCGGAGACTGTCCGCATCAGAGCCACCAAGGTGGTGGAGTCCATCCCGCCCGAGAGGAACACCCCTAGCGGGACGTCGCTGATCAAGTGAAGGCGGACCGCTTCCTTCAAGTGAGCGAGCAGTCGTTCTTCCGCCTCTTCCGCGCGAAGACCTACCGCGTTTGGATCAGGCCTCAACGACCAGTACCGACGTACGAGCATCTCGCCTCGCGTGAGAGTCAGGATATGACCGGGTGGCAGCTGACGGATGCCTTCGAAGATCGTCATGGGTGCGGGCACATACAGGAAGGTCAGGTATTGCCAGAGCGCCTGCGCGTCGACCGTCCGTTCCACGCCTCCGGCGAGCAGCGCCTTGATCTCCGAGGCGAACCAGAACCGACCACCCTGGTGCGCATAGAACAAGGGCTTGATCCCCAGCGGGTCGCGGGCCAAGAGGAGGACCTGTCGGTCACGATCCCAGAGCGCAAACGCGAACATGCCGCGCAGATGCTCGACGCATGCCTCGCCGTAATCCTCATACAGATGCACCAGGACTTCGGTGTCGCATCTGGTCTCAAACCGATGCCCCTTCGTGATGAGAGCGTTGCGCAGCTCCTGGAAATTGTAGATCTCTCCGTTCATCACCACGCACACCGTTCTGGTCTCGTTCCAGATCGGCTGGCGGCCGCCAGCCACGTCAATGACGCTCAGCCGCCGCATAGCCAGACTCACCGTTTCCTCAACATAGCGGCCCTCATCATCCGGTCCCCGATGGACCAGACTCCTGACCATGCGGCTCAGGCGCACGTCGTCTCTGAATCCGCTAAACCCGCAAATCCCGCACATTGGCGTGTTTCCCAGCCCTCAGGTTACGACGAAATCGGTTTTCTCGCCTTGAAAATCATCTCGCAAAAGCCCACGTACTGGCAATCAAGAATCTCGTATCCAGCCGCGCGCAAGCGCCGAGCCAGTTCGTCGCGGATGAAATGCGTGATATGCTCATGAGCATACGCCCCGGGCAGGACTTTTCCATAGATCCACTCCAGTATCCACCAGAGCCAGCGGCCGTAGTCCGGCGTTCCGATCACCAGGATTCCACCAGGCCGAAGGACCCGCCACATCTCCGACCAGATGTCAGGGCAGTCCGGGACATGCTCGATCACTTCGGAGTTAATCACCGCGGCAAAGCTGCCCGTTCGCAACGGGATCCGGTCGCAGCTCGCCCGGACCAGCAAGCGATGACGCGGCTTCAGCCAACGTAGTTTATGTTGGAGGATGTCCAGCCCAACCGCGTCGGGTAGGTCCTGGATGATCCGGCTGGATCCGCAGCCGATGTCCAGGACGCTCTTCCGGTCTTCCAGAAAGCCGAGGACGATCCGGTGTCGCGTTCGCTGCCAGTACCGCTGCAACCAGATCGGGCTATCGAAGGCCCGGTGATCGTAATCGGCCGCAGCGACGGAATTGCGCAGTCTCCACATCCGGACCAGAGTTTTCGCGAAGGCCCATCCAAACTTGAAGAGCCGGACGTGGGAGCGGCCGGAGCCCCGAGACATATAATGGAACGGAATCTCGAGGACGCGCCATCCTTCCGCATGCAGCCGAATCAGAATCTCTTCCAACACGTCAAAGTCACGCGCCACCAGCGTGAGTCCCATCAGCACGTCGCGATGGTACATGCGGAACCCGCTGGACAGATCGCAGAGCGGCAACGACAGGACCCGGCTGTAGGTGCGGTTCAGAATATGGCTCAGCAACCTTCGAAAACGGCTCATATCGGCCCGCCCGCCGGAGACGTAGCGGGATGCAATCAACACTTCCGCCTCGTGGCGTTGCCGCCAAAAATCTTCCAGGAAGACGGGCCGGTGGGACAGGTCAGCATCCATCGTCACAATGTACGGAGCTGTGGTGGCCGCAAAGCCCGCCAGGAGTGCGCTCCCGTAGCCAGGCTCCTTCTGTACGACCACGCGCGCCCCTCGCCGCTCGGCGGCTTCGCGAGTTCCATCTCGGGACCCGCCGTCGGCCACCACGAATTCCGCTGTGACCCCCATGATGGCAACCACCTCCTTTAACGCCGGAAGCAGTAGCTCCAGGTTCTCCTTCTCATTCCATGCCGGGATAACGATGGCCAGCTGGGGGAAACTGGCAAAGGTGGTCATGTGATCAACGACCATCACCTCTGTTCCGTAGGAAACAGCCACTCGTGAAGAAAGCCCAAGGCATACGCCCCCTCACACAAAAACCAAATCAGCTTCCCCGTCAACAGAGCATACCCCTGGCGAAACAGAAAGCGGACTGCACGCAAGGGGAACGCCACATGCAACCGAAAAGAGCCATGCGTCGAAGGAGTTTCGATTGCCCATTGCGGGTAATGACGATTGACAAAAGCGGCGGCCTTTCCATTTCGATAAAACTGCTTCATAAGGGCATTCATGGCCGAAGGTGGGAGATGGGAGTATTCCGCGCCGGGCACCACGACTACCCGGTAACCGGCCTTGCGAAACGCCTCCCTGAGATAAGGGTCCAGGCCACGGGGAATCATTTCATTCTCGCCGCCTACCTGGAAGAACGCTTCCTTGTTGATCAAAAGCATGGGATGTTCCGCCAAGTCGGAATCGGTAATGTGTGTAATTGCTGGCGTCGAACGGCGTGGTATCTCACGCATCACCCGTTTGACGAAAGCGGAAGCGTCCTTCGGAATCACATTCATCCCTCCGGCCAATCCGATTGTGCCATCGGACCCCACAGCCGCCACTAACCGCTCAATCGAGTCGCGACAGCCCAGCTCGGTGTCATCGTCCAACGTCAGGAGAAGATTCCCTTTGGCGAGAGCCGCTGCCGCGTTAATCGCGCGCCCCTGTCTTCGGTCCCCTAAGACGAGCAAGAGTTCCCATCCCTTGTAGGTCTGCTGCTCCAGCTGGCGGAGCAGTCGCGGGAGATACCCGCCCCGATCCGCATCCAACGTGGGAATAATGATGGAGACCGTTGCACCGTGGCCAGAAGCAAGGAGCGGTCGGCCGATCCTGAGCGGTCCAGTGGAGGCTAACCTGTGGAGCAGAAAAGGACTTTCCGGAGACCGGTAGGTGTGTTTCCACTGGATCGCGTCTTGCAACAACGCGTTCCCTTCGATCTTCAATGTCATTGAACGTCCATGGTCTTAAGGGCGGCTTGCATGTTGTTAGGTTTTCTAATCCACACGTGATACGTCCCTACGGTCGTATGATCGTAGTTCTTGCGCAAGATCGCTCGGAGAGACTCATTAGACGTGATGGTTTGAATTTGCAGAATGGTGTTTGTGGCAATGCTGTAGACCAAGCCCGATGTATTCTGATCAGCCAGACGTCTTTTAAGCTGCTCGGTGTCCGTCCAGAAGGGATCTGGCCAATAAGGAGAATTGGGAAGTTTGAGATAGTACGTGACTTCATTTGGTGCAATCACAACACTATCAGCCGGAACATGGGTTCGTACATACTCTGCCACTTCGATCGTGCCGAGCCCGCCATAGTTATACCCGGTATGATAGCTCGCGCTCCCCTGAAGAACCGCCATGCCGATGTTTGAACCTATGGACAATGCACAGAGCATGCCAACCACTGTCATTGATGAAAATCGAAAACAAACTACGAATAGTAACCCATAGATGGCACAAACCAATGCCGCCTTCAGGCTCACATCTCTCCAGATCTCAGAAAGTGATGGCGACAGAAACGCCAGTGAGGCACGGACTTGGTAGCGCATGAGATAGATCCAGTCACCGACTATCCACATTTGCAGAGCGCAGGCAATCAAAGCCAGAAAGAGCGCAACGCCTAGTTTCTGGGCACTCCAGTAATGCAACTCTGACTGAGTGTTCGACAGCGCAATTCCGATGAAAATATAGAGAAGCGGGATGGCTGGCACCTGATACTTAGGATAGCCAAATATCGCTCCGCCGATAAAGAAGTACCCTATAACAAGAGTCAGGCCACTCAACAGAAACAGGTCTTCAGGACCCCCTTGTACGCCGCTGAAAAATGCTCGCATCCGTCCGCTGACGACAACCAGAAACAAGATCGTTGTGAAGAACCCAACCCAGAGCATCAGGTACAGAACGTTTTGCGCTATTTGCGAGAATTCAATGTCGTGCCCTTTTCCCATCAATTTGCCGAATGCATAGGCAAACGGTCCGGAGAACGGCACGTTGAAGACGAGACAGTACGAATACCAGGAGAGAACAAACAAGACGGTGCCCACAAGCAGCGCCCCAATCGCACTCAACTTACTTTTCCAATCCCACTGGCCAGCTAAGGCGTATGCGCTCATCACAAAGCCGATGACTGGCGGCGTCGTCACTCGACCCCATAGAGCGAGCATCATTGCAAGTGCCGTGAGAATGAACCAGTGAATCTTCTGCTGTCGGAGATATTTAATGAAGGACCAACACATCAAAAGAACGGGTGGGATAAGAATGGTATTATCGATAGCAAGAATGAGGGCGCCTTGAATAAATCCAGGTGTGACCGCATACAACAGGCTGATCACTGACGCCCACTGCAGACGCTCGATCCGAGTGCCATGAGAGAATGAATTCGTGATCAGGAACACAAGTACGATGGACAGCAACCCCGACATGATTCCTGTAAGGCGTGCGACTGCTTCGCTGACTCCAAAGAGCCTGAATCCCGTTGCCAGAACCTGCAAATACAATTCTGGAGAATAGGTCTTGATACGCTCCCCATACCCGTAATGGATGGCGGTTCCCGTCTCACGAAGGGTTTCGGCTGCGACCATGTAATTCAGATCGTCCTGAGAAATCGTCTGGTGAATGTGCAGGAGAGCGAAAAGAGCAAACAAACATAAGGCCATAGCTGTGACAATCCCTATCATGATGAATTGGAACTTCGGCGTGTCCTGACTTGGCATTCTACGCTCCATCCGCCGGGAGGGCTGACCTTGGCAACTCCAGCACAAAGATCCGGCGGTAGGGGTTTCTCGCGTTCCATCGGCTTGCGAGGCTCACAAGCCAACCGGTCAGTATTCTTCTCAAGTAATTCCTCGGCACGGCGATTTCGAAAGCCTCCAGGGCGTACCAGAGCGGGAGCGGGGCATTCCCAATCACGCTGAGTGTCCCTTGGGGCGACGCGACACGGAGGACCTGACAGACCTCGGCAAGATTAGGCAGCCCGTTCGTTTGGTGTTCGACAAGCCATCGATTTGAGATACCGAACCGCCGCCTGTGGTACTGATCAAGTTTCATTTCCATTTCAGCCACCCGTTCCCCACAGGGAACCGCGATGACAACATATCGCCTTGCGACACGCACCATTTCCAGTACGGCCTTCGGCCTCAAAAAAGCTGGCAAGTGCTCGAAGACATCCACCGCGAGCACTGCGTCAAACGAGGCGTCAGGGAAAGGCAAGTG
>CAZSUT010000030.1:0-25741 GCA_964610095.1 uncultured Nitrospirales bacterium
GCGCGATGCACCAGAACGCCATGCGGTACCAGAACGCGTCATGGACCAACACGTAAACCGCATCGGCGACGAACGCGGCAGTGTAAAGGCCGATGGGAAGGCCCACGGTCATGACATGAATGGGATGGCCGGCGATCTGCAAGCGACTCTTCATCGTCCTCCCTCCTTTGACAAGAGAGGAGTGTCTTTAACCGTCGCTCCCCCCTGTGGTCGAAGTGGACTCTACATCAGAAACTACTGGCAGCCCACGCTGGCTTCTGAGATCTTCAATCTTGTTCAGGGGTTTTTCGAGTTGCCGCCTCCGGGTTGTCGCGAGTGCTTCGTATTCCTTCATCACATCACCAATTTTTCTGCCGAGGAGATCGAACTTGGTGGAAAACTCTTCCCACTGCTTCTTGAATGCGAGTAGCAACGACGATATCTCGTTGGAGGTTCGCTCCAACGCAAAATTGTCAACAGCTTGGCGAATGACCGCCAGAACCGCAAAGAGGGTGATGGGCGAACAGAACACAACCTTGTTCCTGATCCCCTCATCGAGAATCGAGCTGTCCTGCTCGTGAATGAAGGCATAGATCTGTTCATTGGGGATAAACAAGAGGACATAATCCACCGTATTGGATTCAGAATCGATGTACTCGCGCGTGGTAATTTCCTTGATTCTGGCCCTGGCGTCTCGAAGAAAGTCGCTCCGGAACTTTGACTTCTCTCCGTCAGAGTCTGCTTCCAGAAACCGGATGTAGTTATCCAAAGGAAATTTGACGTCCATGTGAAGCTTGAAGCTCTTCGGCAGCAAGAAAGTGAAATCCGGCCGCGACCCCACTCCTTCAATTGTTTTCTGCTTCAGATAATTCACGTTCTCGATGAATCCAGCTAGCCGCAGAACGTCCTCCGCCATCCGCTCTCCCCAGCGGCCTCTGGCTTTCGTGCTTGAAAGAGCTTCGCGCAAGCTGTTGGTCGTTTGCGTGAGCGCCTGCGTCTGCTGATTGGCTGTTTGCAATTGACCGGCCAGTTGTCCGAACTTTTCCGATCGATCCTTCTCCAGGTCTTTCATCAGCGTGGAAACGTTTTCCAGCTTGGCGGTCATCTGCTGCAGTTGCTGATCGATCAGCGCTTTCTTTTTGTCCAGTTCGTTCGCATCTTCTTGCCTGGCCGCTGCCAGCTTCTCCTTTGCCAAATTCAGAAAAAGGTCCTTGGCCGTCTTGGCCTGTGCCAGCCTTAAGACAAACGCCGCAGCCAACCCCAAAAGGAGCCCCGCTGCCAGCGCCAAGAAAATCATCGTAGTATTCGTCATGATTGCACTTCCAGGGAGCCTATACTCTAACCCTTCCTGAAGTAGGACACCAGTCTACTCTCGCCTGAGCACCGGCAGGGGTTTTTGGCCGAGAATGCGATACGTCGAGAGGAAGCCGACGAGGAATGTCCCCGCGATTGTCGCGCCGATCCCCCAGAAGATGGCCACTGGCTGGAACAGCCACTTCACGTCCAGGATCCAATGTCCGACGCCCCAGGCCAGCCCGACCGCCAGGCCCGCGCCGATCACGCCGGCCGCAGCCCCAAGCAACGCGTACTCCACGACGAAGGTGGCTGCCAGGACCCGGCGTGTGGCGCCCATGGCCTTGAAGATCATCGCCTCATAGATCCGGCGGAACCTGGTCGCGGCCAAGGCGCCGGCCAAGACAACGGTCCCCGCAAGGATGCTCAACGCTGCCATGAAGCGGATCACCAAGCTGATCCGGTCCACCACCTGCGTCACGGAATCCAGGACGGCCCGGATGTTGATCGCCGAGACATTGGGGAAGGCGGCAACCGTGGCGCGCTGTAACGAAACTTCTTCTGGTGGATCCACCCGGGTCGTGGCGACATACGTCATGGGTGCGCCCTCGAGCGAGCCCGGCTCGAAGATGAAATAAAAGTTCGTGGACATGCTCCCCCAGTCCACCTTCCTAATGCTGGCGATCCTGCCGGAGACCTTGGCGCCCTGGATGTCGAATTCCACCGTCGAACCGAGGTCGAGGCCCAAGCGGCTGGCCGCTTCTTCCTCGACAGACACCCGCGGCAGGCCTGACGATCCTTCACCGTCCCACCAATGTCCCTTCGTGATGACGTTCCCCTTCGGGAGCTCGTTCAGGAACGTCAGCACGTACTCGCGCGTGAAGTACCAGCCATGCTCGCGATCCTCGTAGGACTCGCGTCGAACCTGCTGCCCGTTCAGAGCCCACAGTCTCGACCGCACGAGGGGCGTGAGCCGCGCGTCTGTATGGCCGCGCTCCACAAGCAAGCGCTCGAACTCGTCGCGCTGATCCGGCTGGATGTCTATGAAGAAGAACGTCGGCGCGTCGGTGGGCACGTTCTCGCCGATCTCCCACAAGATGTTCTGCTCCACGAGGTGGATCGCCAAAATGACCATTACGCCGACTCCCACCGAGACCAGGACGTTCTGGGCCTGGCTCCCAGGACGATACAGATTGGCCAGTCCCTGCCTCCATGCCAAGGGACGCCAACGCGGGCCTCGTCTGGCCAGCAGCACCACCAGCCACGCCGTCGCGCTCAAAAGAGCCAGCGCCGACGCCAACGCTCCGATGAACAGGCCAGCGGCCCGCCACGATCCAGCCTGCCAGAGCGCCAGCCCGGCCAAGGCCAGCGCCAGCAGCCCGCTGATCGCCCACGCCATTCGTCCCGGCGATCCTGTCGGTTCGTCGGCGACCTCCCGGCGAAGGATCAGATTGGGCCGTACATGCCGCACCTCCAGCAGAGGCCAGAGGGCGAACAGGATCGTGGTCATGAGTCCCATGCCTACTCCTCGCACGAACGGCAGCAGAGTCAGGCGGAACTCCAGTTCGATCGGCAGCCACGCCTTCAGCAGCGGGGGGAAGGCGACCTGAAAGGCCGCCCCCAAGGCTGCCCCGGCCAGGCTCCCCAGCACGCCAAGCAAAAACGTTTGACTCACGTAGACACGCAGGATCGTGCCGGACTCAGCGCCGATCGCCTTGAGCACTGCGATGGTCTCGAGCTTCTCCCTCAGAAAGGCGCGGATGCTGCTGGCCACACCGATCCCGCCGACCATGAGCGCGATGAGTCCGACCAGTCCTAAGTACATCGTGAGCTGCCGGAGGAAGCGTCGAAGCATCGGCTGGGCGTCCTGGTACGTGCTCACTCGCACGGTCTTGTCAGGGAATGTCGCGGCCAACTCCCCTTGAACAGCCTTCGGACTCAGGGCCTCAGGCAGTTTCAGCAGATGACGGTGCGTCACGCGGCTTCCCGGCTGGACGAGCCCGGTCACCTCAAGGCTTTGCCGGGAAATCAGCACGCGAGGCCCAAAGCTGAATGCGCCGGCCGCTCGATCCGGCTCTTTCTTCAGGACGCCAGCGATCCTGAACTGCGCGTGGCCGATCTTGAGCGTGTCCCCGACCTTCAGATTGAGCCGGATCAGCAACGTCTCCTCGGCCAGCGCACGGGTGTCGGTGAACAGCGTCGCCAGGGCATCCTCGGGGATGGCCCGCAGCTTCCCATAAAACGGGTAGCCCGGCTCCACGGCTTTGAGCTCGACGAGCTGCGTCACGGACGGCACCGCGGCCATCGCCACCAGTTCGCTGACCTGCATGCGGGCGATGCCGCGGTCGTCGAGCCTACGCAGGACCGCTTCCGCCTCGGAGGTCAGCGGACGCGTCGTCCGCAGTTCCACATCGGCGGCCATGAGACTACGGGCCTCGCGCTGGATGGCGCGTTCCAGGTTCGCGGCGAAGAGCCCCACTCCGACCAGTGCCGCTACGCCGAGCGCGATGCAAACGAAGAAATACGTGAAGTGCCGCCAGGCCGCGCGGGTCTCCCGCCAGACCATCCGGGGGACGAACGCGCTCATGGGTGGGCACCGGACGCGCGATGCTGTGGGTCGTCCGACGCGATCCGCCCATCGCGGAGCCGGACGATCCGGTCGGCGTGGGCCGCCAGCGCCGGATCGTGCGTGACGAGGACCATCGTGCTGCCGTGGTCCCGGTTCAGGCGGATGATCAGCTCAATCACCTGTTCACCGGTGGTCGTGTCCAGGTTGCCGGTCGGCTCGTCGGCGAGCAGGATCGCCGGACGGTTCGCGAACGCCCGCGCAACGGCCACCCGTTGCTGCTCGCCGCCGGAGAGCTGCACCGGATAGTGATGTCCGCGCGATTCGAGCCCGACCGCCCGCAACAGCTTGTCCGCTTTCGCATCGGCCTCTGGATCACCGGCCAACTCCAACGGAACCGCAATGTTCTCGCGCGCGGTCAGGGTGGGGATCAAATGGAACGACTGAAACACATAGCCGATCTTCTGCAGGCGTAATCGCGAGAGCTCGTCGTCCGACAACTTCGTGATGTCCCATCCGTCAATGGAGATGGTTCCTGCCGTGGGAGTGTCCATGCCGCCGATGAGCCCCAGCAAGGTGGACTTTCCGCTTCCGGACGGCCCGACGATGGCGAGAAACTGCTTGGCGGGAACATCGAGCGAGATGTCATCCAGGATGGAGACTTCACGGCCGCCGCTGACCAGCCGCATGGAGAGGTTGCGGATTGCGATCATGCCCCCTATTATACAGAAGCATGGATCGCTTACTTAGAATTGTCTGCCTCGTCGCGCTGCTCGGCGGAGGGCTGTGGTCCTGCGATGAGCAGCTTGGCAAGCCCGCGCCCAAAATCCAGGGCACGAGCGTGGACGCGCGGCCCGGCACCAAGTCGCCGCCTCCGTCCAATGCCGCGCCCCGCCCTGAAGAGCGGGTCCTCGTGGCCTTCGGTGACAGCTTGACAGCGGGGCTCGGCGTCTCGCCGGAGGAAGCCTATCCGGCTCGACTCCAGGAGAAACTCCAGCTCTCCGGTTATCGGTATCGCGTAGTCAACGCCGGCGTCAGCGGCGAGACGACGGCCGGTGGATTACGCCGGGTGGACTGGATCCTGAAAAGCAAACCCGACATCGTGATTCTGGAGCTCGGCGGCAATGACGGCTTGCGCGGGCTGAACCTCTCCCAAACGCGCGCCAACCTTGAGCAGATCATTCAGCGCCTCACGGCTGGCGGAGCCACCGTGATCCTCGCCGGCATGAAACTGCCGCCCAATTACGGTGCCGAGTACACGCACGCGTTCCAGTCTATGTATGCAGACTTGGCCAAGCACTATAGCATTCCGTTCATTCCATTTTTTCTTGAAAGAGTCGCCGCGAAGGCTCTCCTTAACCAAGCTGACGGCATCCATCCAACCGGTGCTGGTCATGCGGTCATCGTTCAGAATGTTTGGCCAATTCTCGAACCCTTGCTTAAAAAGTAACTATTTGAAAAATTGGAATAATAATTGCATTGACAAGTTCTGTTTCAAGGAGTATAAACATATTGCCGACCAACTTGGTCTCCGATTCATTTAGTCGGGGATAAATTTGATCGGATACAATAACTATCAGGTAAAGGAAAAGATCAGCGTTCAGAAAAAACAGGGACACTCTGGGACCAGAGTTCGTCTGGTAACAGGAGGAGGACCCCATGGACTGCCCTCGGTGCAAGGGCGTCATGACCCAGGAGGTATTTGAGGACTTATTGGACGACACGGGAAATCTTTGCTTTAAAGGCTGGCGGTGCCTGCTATGCGGAGAGATCCTTGATCCCGTGATTGCCAATAACCGCGGGTCACATCCAATGCCTCTGTTGGGCCGGGCCCGGAAGAAATTCGCCGCTCAAGTAAACTGACCACGCTCCTGGCGTGAAGGAAGAGGACAGCACGCGTGCCAGGAAACAGCGGGCAGGTGTGTGCGGAGACAGCCAAATAATAATTGCCTAGGTAATTATACAACATGGCTCAGGTGACGGAACAGGCAGTCATCGACGCACTCCGCACGGTGATGGAGCCGGAGTTGCACAAGGATCTCATCACCCTGAACATGGTGAAGGATATTCAGATCCAGGGTGGCGACGTCAAGTTTACCGTCGTTCTGACCACCCCTGCCTGCCCCCTCAAGACCGAGATCAAAGCCAGTTGCGACAAAGCGGTGGGCGCGGTTGCCGGCGTGACGAAAGTGGACGTGGATTTCACCGCCAACGTGCAGCAAGGCCGCTCGCAGACCAAGGACAACCTCATCCCGACCGTCAAGAACACCATCGCAGTCAGCAGCGGCAAGGGGGGCGTCGGTAAAACGACGGTCGCGGTCAATCTGGCCGCCGGTCTGGCCCTCCAAGGCGCGAATGTCGGACTCATGGATGCCGACGTGTACGGCCCGAACGTCCCGATGATGATGGGCGTGGAGCGGCCGCCCGAGCAGCGGGACGGCAAGCTGGAGCCGGCTTACAGTCACGGAGTCAAACTGATCTCCATGGGGTTTTTCGTTCCGGAAGACACCCCGCTGACGTGGCGTGGGCCGATGATCCACACCGCCATCCAGCAATTCCTGCGGGACGTGATCTGGGGCGATCTTGACTACCTGGTGGTCGACCTCCCTCCGGGAACCGGAGACGCCCAGCTCAGCATCGCCCAATTGGTCCCCTTGACCGGCGCCGTCATTGTGACCACGCCGCAGGAGGTCGCGCTGCATGACTCACGCAAAGGGCTGGCGATGTTCCAGAAGGTGAACGTGCCGATCTTGGGAATCATTGAGAACATGAGTTACTACGTCTGTGGCAAATGCGGCGAGCGCACCGAGATCTTCTCGTACGGGGGTGGGGAGCGGGCCGCCGAAAAGCTCGGCATCCCGTTCCTCGGACGCGTCCCGATCGATCCGGCCATCCGAGTCGGCGGGGATATGGGCCTGCCCCTCGTCGTTGCGAACCCCGGCTCGCCGCAGGCCAAGGCCTTCATGGACATCGCCTCCAGGATTGCGGCTCGGATCAGCGTGCTGACCGCCGCGGCGTCCGAGACGATCCCGGTCGAAAGCCTGCTGCAGAAAATCAAGAAGCCGCTGACCAGCGGCGCCTAATCCCCTGACCGGCGCGTGAACATCCGCCAGATCTGGCGCATGAGGCGGAAGAACTCTCCTTCTGCTTCGGGCGGCCTTTCAGGGTCGGCGTATTCCACCCACTGCTCCTGACTTCCCAGATAGGTACCACCGGCAAAGGTCAACCGACTTCTGAGCTGTGTGTATCCTCGTTCGTGAAGCCGGCGAGCCAGGTCGGCGAGCGCGGCGGCCGGGCTGTCTGCGTCCGAGCTCACCACCAGAAACGTTTCGTACTGAAGCGACGCGCGGACGGTCTCGGCCTGCTGCTCAACGGAGACCATGCGCGTGAACCCGCGCGCTCGCTCGTCCAGCCCGGCCAGCAAGTGTTTCTCACGCGCCTCATTCGCCATGAATCATCCAGCCCTTCTTCCTTGCCTTCCTTGCGCCGGGACTGAGCTGCCCGGTATAATTCCCCCTCGCACATGCCACGCGCATCGCTTCATACCATCGGTTGTCGCTTGAACCACGCTGAAACGGCGCTGCTGGGCGATCAACTTAGACGTCGCGGTTACGAGCTCGTCGAGTTCGGCCAACGCACCGATCTCGTGGTCGTCAACACCTGCTCCGTCACAGACAATGCCGAAGCCGACTGCCGCAGCTTGATTCGCAAGATCCGACGTACTTCCCCCGACGCCTTCGTGGCCGTCACTGGCTGCTACGCCCAGACCGGCGTGGACGTCCTGCAACAGATGGAGGGCATCGACCTGATCGTCGGCACGCAATACAAGATGGAGTTGCCTCGTTACTTGACCTCGCTGGAGCGCCAGCCTGCACCGGAGATCCTCCACACCCGGACGGTCGGCCGCGACGATTTTACGATAGAAGGCATTGGAGAATACCAGGAGACCCGTGCGAATTTAAAGGTGCAGGACGGCTGTAACTTCATGTGCTCCTTCTGCATCATCCCCTTCTCCCGCGGGCACGAACGCAGCCGCCGCCCTGAGGACATTCTCCGGGAAGCCGAGGGCCTCGTGGCGCGCGGGCACCGTGAAGTGGTTGTAACCGGCGTCAACGTCGGCCGGTACCGGTGCGACGGACTCACGCTGGCGGACGTGATCCGCCTGCTGGAAGCCATTCCCGGCCTCGACCGCATCCGTATCTCTTCGATCGAACCCACCACGATCTCCGACGAGCTCCTAGAAAGTATGGCTGGGTCTTCGAAGCTGTGCCGCTATCTCCATGTCCCCCTGCAGAGCGGCAACGACGGCATATTGCACGCGATGAACCGGCGATACACCGCCCGGGAGTATGCCCGCTTCATCGAGAAGGCGGTCCGGACGGTGCCTGACCTCGGGCTCGGGACGGATCTCATGGTGGGCTTTCCTGGAGAAACCGATGCCGCCTTCGCCAACACTCGCGCGCTGGCAGCCGATCTCCCCTTCGCCTATTTCCATGTGTTCAGCTATTCCCCACGTCGAGGCACGGCCACCGCGAAGTTGCCCGGTGCGGCCCCCTCGGCGACCGTTAAGGCCCGCAGCGAAGAGCTCTGCGCGCTCTCGCGGGCCAAGCGCCTGAAGTTCTACCACCGCTACGCGGGCCAGACGGTGGCCGTGCTGTTCGAAACACGCCACCGGTCCGGCCTCTTCACGGGGCTGACGGACAATTACATCCGGGTCGGGGTCCTTGTCGACGACGACCTCAGCAATCAGATCCGTTCGGTGCGCCTGACCGGCACGATGGACAGCCTGGCCGTCGGAGCTCTCGCGCCTGAGCTTTCTCCGACCGTAAGCGGCGCCTGATACAATGGCTGTTCCGCTCAAAATCTTTATCGCCGGTGGGAGCGGCTTTATCGGCCGCCATCTCGTCAAGGCACTCTTGGCCCGCGAGCACAAGGTGTATGGGTTGGCTAAGGACCGGATGCGCGGCAAGGTCTTGGAGGAGCTGGGGTGCAGGCCCATCATCGGCAACCTCCTGACCAACGGCCCTTGGGAGCGCGCGATCGAGAAGTTCGACGCGGCAATCGGATGTACCATGCCGGGGCGACGAGGCCAGCCGCCGACCATGCAGCAAGTTCCCGACCTCCTCAAGTCCCACACGGACGCCTGCAGCAATCTCATTCTCGCGGTGCATGAAGGGATGCTGAAAGGGTTGATTCTCACCTTTGGCGTCCTCTCCTACGGCGATCACGGGGAGGAGTGGGTGGACGAAGACACGCCGCGCGAGCCGATCGGCTACGGACGGTTCAGTGGGCCGGCCGTTCACACACTCGCGCACCTGGCAGAGTCCAAGCGCGTGAAAGCAAAATTCATGTTCCCTGGATGGGCCTACGGCAACGGGAGCTGGTTCAAGGACATGCTCCTGCCGGCCTTCGAGCAAAGCCAGGCGCGCGTGGTCGGCTCCGGCGAGAATTACATGAGCTTCGTGCACGTCGAAGCCCTGGCCGAAGCCTACGTCCTCGCCGCCGAAGAAATCGGGTACTCTCCCCCGCCAGAAGAACGGCTTGCGGCGCAGACGTTCAACCTAGTCGATGACCAGCCGATCACCCAGAAGGAATGGCTCTCGGTGGTCGCCCGGGCCCTCGCCAAGCCGATTCCTTCGTCCATCTCCGTGGAGGAGAGCACCCAGCAGGCCGGCGAGCTGTGGACGGAATCCGTGACCTGCTCGGTGCGGGTCAAGAACGAACGCGCGAAGTCCACGCTCGGGTGGGCGCTCAAATACCCCACCGCCCGCGATGGCGTTCCCGTGGCCATCGACGCGATTCGGAAAGAGCGCTGACGCCATGCACGCCCCGCGAGTCTTCATCGAAACGTTCGGTTGCCAGATGAACGAGTACGACACCGAACTCGTGCGCTCGATCCTGAAAGCCCGCGGCTACGGCTTTACCGACTCGGCCGACACGGCCGACGTGGTTCTGCTGAACACCTGCGCGATCCGCGAGAACGCCCACAACAAGGTCTACGGGCATCTGGGCCTGCTCAAGTCGCTCAAGGAGGAGCGGGGCCTAGTGATCGGTGTGTTGGGCTGCATGGCGCAAAATCTCAAGAAGGACCTTCTGGCCAGTGACGCGCTCATTGACGTGCTGGTCGGTCCGGACAGCTACCGGACCCTACCCGACCTGCTGGAGCAGGCCGCTGCGGGCCGGAAAGGCCTGGCGGTGGACCTCTCCGAATACGAGACCTACGCCGATATCGTCCCCGACCGCATCGAGGGCGTCACGGCCTGGATCGCCGTCATGCGGGGCTGCGACAACTTCTGCACCTTCTGCGTGGTCCCGTATACCCGCGGCCGCGAGCGCAGCCGCGACCTCATCGGCGTCGTGCGGGAAGCCGAGGCCCTTGCCGCCAGCGGGTGCAAGCAGGTGACCCTCCTTGGCCAGAACGTCAACTCCTACCGCGACGGCGTTCATGATTTTACCGACCTGCTGGTTGCGGTCGCGGACGTCCGGGGCATCGAGCGCGTACGATTCACGTCGCCACACCCAAAAGACTTCCCGGATAAGGTGTTGGAGGCGGTCGCCGGCCACCCCAAGATCTGCAAGCACATCCACCTGCCGCTCCAAGCCGGCAACGACCGCATTCTCCAACTGATGAATCGGACCTACACGCGAGTGGAATACTTGGCGCTCGTGGCCCGCATCCGGCGACGTTGCCCTGACATCGTCCTCACCACCGACATCATCGCCGGGTTCTGCTCCGAAACAGAGGCGGAGTTCGCGGAGACCTACGACCTCGTACAAAAGGTCGAATACCACTCCGCGTACATCTTCAAATACTCGGAGCGGAAGCCCACCATCGCGGCGCGCAAATTCGCCGACGACGTCCCCGACGCCGTCAAGGCCGAGCGAGTCGCCAGACTGGTCGAGCTTCAGCGGGGGATTTCCGTCAAAAAGAACCGGGCTCTGATCGGGCAGGTTGTCGAGGTCCTGGTGGAAGGGGACGGCAAGCGGGCCGATCAATGGCGGGGACGCACCGACGCCAACCTCATCACGGTGTTCCACAAGACTGGCGACGGCATCAAGCCCGGCAGCCTCATTCCCGTCCGCATCACCGACGCCACCGTCACCACCCTCTACGCCCAACCTGCTTAACGAGCCTTCACTGAAATTTGGTCGGCGCGGGGGTCGAGGAGAAACCCAGCAGCCATGAGCTTGTCCACCCAGGTCAGCGGAGGCGTAGTCCGCAGCCCAGCAGTGGCAGACAGCGCCTGGTAGCGCAGCCGCGCGTTGCGATCTAGCCCGCGGAACACGCGATCTCTCAAGAAACACCGTACCGGGTCTGCCCCATTCCAGAAAAACGTCTGCTCGTCCGACAGTCGCTGAAGCATCTCCACCTGCGGGCGGCGTGCCCGCTCATAGGACGCCAGCGCTTCAGCCGACCAATCACCGGTCTCACGGCACCGGCCGATGACTTCGGCTAGCGCCATCGCATCGGCCATCGCCTGCATCCGACCCTGCGACGCGTGCGGGTTCATGGCGTGCGCCGCGTCGCCGATCAGCACCCCGCCGTCCACGACCCACCGATCCGTCCGGACCCGCATGCAGGGGAGCAGCCCAACCTGCTCCCAGGACGTCAAGTTTTCCAGCGGCTTGGCCATCGCCGCGTCGATCGCTGTCACACGCGACTTAAACGTGGACAATCCCTGCGGTCCGAGCGCGTCGACTGCGTCGGTCTCGACCATAGAGAGCACCACCACACGGTCTCCCGGAGCCGGGAACAGTCCCAGCAGCTCCCCGCATCCGACATAGTAGCGCGCCTCGCCGCGCATGCCTTCCGGGCGTGGCAAGAGCGCGATCAGATAGCCGTGCCGATAGCGATGGACCTTCGCCTGGATCCCCAACGTGCGCCTCACCAGCGATCCTGTCCCGTCGGCTCCCACCACCAGGCTGGCCCGCACTTCAGCGCTCGACCGCTCTCCTGCTCTTCTGACCACGACTCCACCCACACGGCCACTCTTGTGCAGGATTCCTTGGAACTCGGCCCCGTACCAGAGCTGAGCGCTCGGCTGGGCAGACAGCCGGCTCAGGATCACGTGGTGGACCGCACTGGAAAGGGCCACCAGCGCCCGATTGTAGGGCTCGGGTAGCATGCCATAGTCCATCGTGCAAAGGCGCTCGCCACCGATCCGAATGAAGTGGAAGCGCTGCACGGGCTCCACGACCTCCGGCGTGAGCGCCGAGAGGAGGCTCAGCTGCGCGAGGATCTGCTGGCCGTTCGGCTGGATGGTCTCTCCACGAAGAGCGGTCAGCGGGCCGGGTTGACGCTCCAAGACAAGGACCGAGACGCCCATCTGAGCAAGAGCCAGCCCTAGAACCGCGCCTCCGCCACCAGCGCCAACGACAACAACGTCAACGTTCACCGCCAATCCTCATAGCGGGCATGATCGGCCCACATCTTCAGAAATTTTTCCTTCGCCCGCTGAGTACTGGCCGCATCGTGAAAGATATCCAACCGTTCGTCGTTGTAGAGGGCGGCGCTCGACGTCTGGTTCATCGAGCCTGACGTGTTCACCTGGTCATCCACGACGACCTGCTTCATGTGCATGAGCCCGTCGTGACGATTGATCTTGATAGGGACGCCTGCCAACCGCAAGGTGTCCAGAGCGGCGCGTTGATTGTGGTCGTCGAGTTTTCCCCGGTCGGTAATGACACGCACGTCCACGCCGCGCTTTTTCGCCGCAACGAGCGCCTTCACCACAGGAGGGTACGTCAACCCATAGGTCGCGATATAAATTGCGTGCCGGGCTCCTTCGAAGAGTGCGACCAGGCGATCGGCTGGCTTGTCTTCGGGGGCATAGAGTACCTCGGGAGCACTCGTGACGACCGCCCCGCCGTCCTTCAACCCGACGGCCGAGCTCCAGAGCATCACAAGCAACGCGCACGCACCCGCGCCGATCGCCGCCGACCATATCCTCTGGAATGTCATGGCTCTGCCCCTCGGCCTGATTTTTTCCGCCGTCAGTCTTTCTCGAAAATCACCTTGAACGAGTCGTCGCTGTCCTCCCAGGCCTCGGCAGACGTCCTGATCAACCACTCCCTGATCCAAGTCTTCTGTGCCTCGGAAAGGAGCTTCTTGATTTGATGGGACCGGCCCTGTAGCGGCTGCAGCAGCCCAGCCTGCCGACCGATGTCCAGGATAGCCGTCCGCGCGTAGATGTTTGTGTACATAACCGGCTTGCCGTTCTTTTCCTCACCTTGCACCCAGACCGAGATATACCGTTCCCCATCCAACGTCGCGCTGTCCATCACCTGTGGTATATCGTGGAACAGTTCGTTCTCGGTCTTGTCGATGGGCATGACCCCTGTCTGGGTGAACATGAAGTTTTGGTTCCACATCGTTTGCTCCTGTTGCGACTATTCGTAACGCAAGGCTTCGATCGGGTTCAGCTGGGAGGCCTTGTTGGCCGGGTAGAGACCGAAAAAGATGCCCACCAGGGCTGAGAACCCAAAGGCGATCACCAAGATGTCTCCTGAGATGATGGTGGGCCAGCCGGCCAGGTTGGAGGCGGCCTTGGCGCCCGCAACGCCCAGCCCGACGCCGATCAACCCGCCCATGGCGCTCAGGACCACAGCCTCTACCAGGAACTGCAGGAGGATGTGCCGACGCTTGGCGCCCACCGCCATGCGAATACCGATCTCCCGTGTACGCTCCGTGACCGAGACCAACAAGATGTTCATGATCCCGATCCCGCCGACCAGCAACGAAACAGACGCAATGGCGAGCAGGAACAGCGTCATCGTCTCGCTCGTTCCCTCTTGCACTCTGGCAATGTCAAGCTGATTGCGGACGGTAAAATCGTCGTCTCTGTCCGGGCGCAACTTATGCCGCTGGCGGAGGACCCGCCTGACCTCCTCCACGATCCTGTCCATCTGTTCAGGGGACTCGGCCGACAGAAAGCCGGCGCCGATGGCGCCCAGGAACCTGGTACCCATGACCTTGCGTTCGGCTGTCGAGAAGGGAATGAAGACCACATCGTCCTGATCCGTTCCCATCAGATCGTATCCCTTAGAGGCAAGTGTGCCAACGACTTTGAATGGCATGTTCTTCATCCGGATGGTAGTACCCACGGGATCTTCGCCCGATTCATACAAGTTGCCCACCACCGTTTTGCCAAGCAAGACCACCTTGGCCGCCGTGTCCAGGTCGTTCTGAGTAAAGAAATCTCCGTCCGCAATGGACCAGTTGCGAATAATCAAGTAGGACGGCGGTACGCCATTGACCGTCGTGAACCAGTTCTTGTTCTCATGCACGACCTGCGTCGCGTCACGGCGGGACCACCCGGCGTAAGTCACGCCGGGAATCTTCTTCAACTCTTCAATGTCCGCAACGGTCAACGTCACCACCCCTCCATGGCCGCTCCGCACTCCGCTGACTGTAGTGAAACCGGGAAGAATCGTGATGACATTGGTGCCGAAAGAGGCGATCTGCGCCTGTACGGCGGCCTTTGCGCCCTCTCCGATACCGACCATCGCGATGACTGCGCCGACGCCGATGATGATACCGAGCATGGTCAGGGCGGAACGCATGCGATTGCGCGCGAGGACACGGAACGCCACGACCACCGTCATCAGGAGGAAATTCATGCGCTGGCTTCCTGCTGGAGAACCTGGGTCCCTACTGCGACGCCGGGCACACGGTCGGCCAAGATCATCCCATCCTTCATGAGAATGGTCCGACGGGCATAGCGGGCGATGTCCGCCTCATGGGTGACCAGAATGATGGTGATCCCCTCGCCATTCAGCCGGGTCAGGACGTCCATGATCTCTTGGGACGATTGGCTATCCAGATTGCCGGTCGGCTCATCGGCCAGAATAATCGACGGGTTTGTAACCAGCGCGCGGGCAATAGCCACCCGCTGTTGCTGCCCGCCGGACAACTGGGCTGGGTGGTGTCGTTGCCGGTCGGCAAGTCCCACCCGCTCCAGCGCGCGCAAGGCCAGTGCTCTCTGTTCGTGTGCCGGTATCCCCCTGTAGAACAGCGGGAGCTGCACATTCTCCAGAGCGGTCGTCCGCGGAATCAGGTTGAAGTTCTGAAATACGAAGCCAATCTTGCTGTTACGGATTTCCGCCAGGCGATTTTCCCCCAACGTGGAGACATCAGTCCCCTCTAAGATATACTTGCCACTCGTCGGGATGTCGAGACACCCGAGGATGTTCATCAAGGTGGACTTGCCAGAACCAGAGGCGCCCATGACGGCCACAAATTCTCCGGCGTCGATCATCAGCGACACGCCTCGCAAGGCGTGGACGTCCATCTCGCCCAGGTAATAGGTCTTTACAAGGTCCTGGCAGGCGATCAGGCTCATCAGAGCCCTCTCGGTGTACCGGTGCCGGGGCGCTGCGACGGCTGGGAGCCGAACCCAGGGGGTAAGGATCCTCCTAACCCACCATGAGGCCACCTCGTCGTATCTATTCCGACAATGACTTCGTCGCCTTCCTTCAACGGGCTTTCAACAAGCTCGGTGTAGGTCCCGTCTGTGACACCGGTCTTCACCTCGACCGCAGTCGGCTCCCCCTGCGGGTTGGGCAACCAGACCGTCGGCTTGGCCTTACCTTCTGCACTCGCACGGCCGCTGCTTGCAGCGGAGCCGCCTTTGGCGGCGTCCTCGGGTCTTTCTAAAGCCGCGGCTGACTGGGTCCTCACCTTCGACACACCTCTCGCAAAACTCGGCTTGAACCGCAAGGCCTGGTTGGGGACCTTGAGGCTATCTTCCCGGCGGTCAACGATGATGGACACGTTGGCCGTCATCCCCGGCCTGAGCCGTAGATCGCTGTTGTCCACTGCGATCACGACGATATAGGTCACGACGTTCTGGACGTTGATCGGCGCATTGCGTACCTGCGTGACAATTCCCTTGAACGGTTGTTTGGGATAAGCATCCACGACGAACGTGGCCGGCTTGCCCTCCTTAACACCTCCGATGTCCGACTCGCTAACGTTCGTCTCAACCTGCATCTTGGTCAGGTCCTTGGCGATCAGAAACAGGATTGGAGCTTGAAAGCTCGCCGCCACCGTCTGCCCGACATCCACGTTCCGCGAAATGACGATTCCATTGACCGGTGAGTAAATGGTGGTGTATTGCAGATTGACTTTTGCCGTTTCCAGCTGTGCGCGAGCTTGTTTGATCTGCGCTTCTGCAATTTGCAGATTGGCTCGAGACGTTTCATAGGCTGTGCGTGAATTATCCACATCCTGCTGGGCGTTCAGTTGCTGCTCGAACAAAACCTTCGCACGGTCAAAATTGAGCTTCTGTAGGGCGAGATCGGCCCGCGCCCGAGCCAGATTTCCTAAGGCGTTCTGGAGGTTCGCATCCATCTGCGTGACGATGGTCTGAAAAGGCACCGGATCAATTAGGGCCACAACCTGCCCAGCCTTCACGACTGAGTTGAAATCGGCATAGAGTGCCTTGATCAGGCCAGAGACTTGGCTACCCACCTGGACTGTGATGACAGGGTTAATTGTGCCGGTCGCCGTGACGGCTTGCGTCACCGTGCCCCGCTCGATTTTCGCGGTCTTATACCGGACGGGCGCCTTCTGATCGCCGTTCAAGTACACATAGCCCCCGGTCCCTAGACCGGCCAGGAGCAACGCGCCGCCGATGATCCACGTCGTCGGTTTCACGAACCTCCCCGCACTGGGGTGTTGATGCCCATCGCCTTGTCAAGCGCCGCTTTCGCCGCCTGGTAACTCGACACCGCGACGACATCGTTGACCAGAGCGTTCACCAGCACCACCTCGGCGTCTGTCACTTCCACGGCGTTACTGAGACCGGCCTTGTAGCGTCCTTCCACCTGTGCCAGCCGTTCCTTGGCTTGCTCGACGGTTACCCCCGTCACCCGCAAGCGCTCCTTGGCAGCCTCTAGATTCAGCAGGGCCTGGTTCACCTCCAACAGTATATTCTGCCGGAGCACATCCCCGTTCGCCTTGGTCTTCAAGAGGTTCGCACGCGCCTGGGCAACCTGCTGTTGCGTGAGAAATCCGCTGAAAATTGGAATGTTCACTGTGCCTGCGACGTTCCAGTTATAGACCAGAGGAAAGTCAGTTGCTGAATAGGAATAGCTGGCCGAGCTGGTCACGGTCGGGAAGAAATTGCCTTGAGCCGCCTTGATGGCCGTCTCAGCCGCTCGTTCTTGTGCCTGTTGGGAGATCATCTCCGGCCGAAGCTGCATAGCACGGGCCACCGCTTCGTCCAGGGTAATCTGATAAGCCTCCCCCTGGGATGGATCTTGAACACGGTACGGGCTAGCCGTTTGGATGCCCATCGCGTTGTTCAAGGTTACTCGTGCGACCAGGGCATTGTTCTTAGCCGTGATCAGATTCAGCCGGGCGTTGGAGAGGTCGACCTCAGCCGTGATCACGTCGACTTTGGCCGCCACGCCTGCCTTGAACCGCCCCTTAGCGAGATCCAGGTGCTTCTGGAACTGCGTGATGGCCTCCTCGTTCACCGTGACCAGACGCTGCGCCTGTTGGAGACTGAAATAGGCCTGCTGGACGTTAATCACGACCGTTTGTACGGCAGTCTCCGCGTCCGAGTTGGCGGCTTGGAGGTTGAACCGCGCCGTATCGACCTGGGACTTGGTCGTTCCAAAATCATACAGCAACTGGTTCAGAGTGACGTTGTTCTGATAATAGCCGAAATTATCGCCCCTGGTAGAACGAGGAAGCGGACTGCCAGTAAAGTTGCGGGTCGCGTTTGCCGTTCCCCGCTGATATCCACTTTGGGCCGATACCTGCGGAAAGAACCCGGACTGGGCTTGCCCTACCAGTGCTTCGTTGATCGCTTGGGTTCCGGAGGCAACCCGGAGGCTGGGATGATTGGACAGTGCCAGTTCCATGGCCTTATCTAGGGTCAAGACCTCTGGTATGGCCTGCAGTGCCTTGGGCTCGTCCGCAAACACCGTAACTCCTCCACGCTCGCCCATCAAGAAGCCAACGGTTATTGCCACCAGCACTACCATCTTCCGTCCCATTCTCGCCTCCTTCCATCACAAGTGTCTATCTGCCTGGATGAGACCACAACTGGCCGTATTTTCTTAGACACCGCGGTGATCAAATTGGTTGAATCTGCATCGGTGCATGCGCCAGAAAGTCCATTCTAGGGAGCCCCCTGTCATGGTGTCAAACAAGCGCGGAAGCAACAAGGCCATGCTTCCGAGCGGAAGCATGGCCTTGTCAAACCGTGATGGGTCGCGATTGTTACGGGCCGACGGTGACCTTTTCCCGAATTTTATCCACCGTAGCCTTGGCGATCCCGGCTTTTGTGACGAGCTCTTCGATCATTTTGTAGGGGCGGTTTTTGACCAGCTTTTCGGAATCCTCCTTGGCCAATCCCAGGGTCAAGGTCAGGTCAGCCGGAGTGGCCTTGTTAATGTCCACGAGGCTCGTCGGCGCCCTCACATCCTGATTGGAGGGTGAAACGGGCGCCGCCGGGGCAGGCGGCACTGCCTCATTCGGAGCCGGTGATGGAGCCTCAGGGAGTTTCGTCTCGTCCTCGGGAGGCGCGGCGGGCTTTGGTTGCGGCGTGGGAGGCTCAATCAACGCCGACTTTTCACGTTCCTTCAGTTCCTTCGCCTGCCGCTTGATCGTCTTCAATGAGTCTTCATACCGCTGCTTCTGGACCTCGAGTTCCTGCGTCAAGTCCTTCTTGGCTTTCGCCAACTCCTTGACCTGCCGGTCCAGGTCCTTCACCTTGTTGTCGGCAGCCTGGCGTTCCTTACTGACTTCTTCCTTCAACGACGCTATCTGCGCGTTGGTTTTGTCCAGCTCCTCTTTGAGCTTGGCGCCGGACTCTTTCAGACCGATGACCTGTTTGTTGAGAGCCTCATTCTGGACGCGGAGACGGTCGAGATCACTCTTCGTAGACTGAAGGTCTTTCAGGGTCTGATCATATGTGCCCTGGCTCACGCATCCTGGCAATCCCACCAGCACAAGCGCCATGAGCCCCCTCACAATCTGGTCCTTCATGCACTCCCCCACGTCAAACACGATCATTCCAGCAGAGCGAGAACTACCGTTGGCCAAGATGTAGTCGAAACATCCAATTTTGTCAACTGTCTGAACAAGTTATCAGCGGCAGCCATTGACATTTTCCTGCCCCCTCGCCGATGATACCGCCGCCAGTATGACCCTGTGGACGGCCATCATCTTGGGCGCGGTCGAAGGATTGACCGAATTCTTGCCCATTTCCTCCACCGGTCATCTCATCCTGGTCGGACACGCCCTAGGGTTCACAGGCGCCCACGCCGTCAGCTTCGAGATCGCGATTCAGCTGGGCTCCATTCTGTCAGTCGTCGTCTATTTCCGACGGCGCCTCTGGGTTTTGCTCCAGCAGTTTCCCTCAGACCCCACCAGCCGGCAGATCTGGTTGGGCCTCGGAGCCGCCTTCTTGCCCGCAGCCATCGTCGGATTGGCGACCCACAGCTGGATCGAAGCCCATCTGTTCGGACCGGTCACCGTGGCGGGCGCGCTCGCGGTCGGCGGCGTCGCGATGCTGGTCATCGAGCATACGGTCAAAGCGTATCAGATCACCGCGGTGGAAGGGGTCGGCCTTCGAGCAGCCTGGTGGGTCGGCGTGGCTCAATGCTTTTCATTATTTCCAGGGGTGTCGCGCTCCGCGGCAACCATCATGGGTGGCATGCTGGTCGGGATGGACCGGAGGACCGCCACGGAGTTTTCCTTCCTGCTGGCTCTCCCGACGATGATCGCCGCGACCGGGTATAAGATCGTCAAGTCCCGCGCGCTGCTCTTTCAGGAGGATCCGCTGCTGTTGCCAGTCGGTCTGGCGGTGGCCTTCCTCACCGGGCTCCTTGTCGTCGCCGGGTTTTTACGCTACATCAAACAGCATACCTTCAAACCCTTCGCCTACTACCGGATCGTGCTGGGAATCTGCGTGCTGGCCCTGTTGGACTAAACGGCTACGACGAACAGCTTACCGAGATGTGCTTGCCCCACTCTGGCGGCGGTGCCGCGTACGGCTCCATGTCCGGCCGCTCGGTGTATGGGTCTAGGAGCAGCTCGAGCAGGCGGGCGATTTCCGTAAAATCTTTCTTCTCCGTGGCCTGTATGATCGCGGTGTGGGCCAGATAGTTGCGCAGCACGTATTTCGGGTTCGCGCGGTTCATCCGCTCCTTGCGCTCCGCATCGTGGCCGCCCTCCGCGCGCAGCCGTGCGCGATAGCGAGCCGCCCAGGCATCAAAGGCCGCCCGATCGAGGAACAGATCCCGGAGCGGCGTGTTAAGGGCATCAGGATTGGAACGAAAATCACCCAACGCGCGGAAGCAGTTCGTGTAATCCACATGGTTGGCCTGCATGATCGACAACAACCCCGTGACCAGATCCCCGTCCTCCGGGCGCCATTCCAGAAGGCCGAGTTTCTGTCGCATCAGATCACGATAGCGCTCGACCAGAGCAGGCTCATAAGCCGCCAGCGCCTGCTTGGCCTCGTCCTCGCTCATCAGCGGCAGCAGGGCCTGGGCGAGCGCGTGCAGGTTCCACTTGCCGATGTCCGGCTGACGATGGAACGCGTAACGCCCCCCGCGGTCGGAGTGGTTGCAGATGAAGCCCGGGTTGTAGTCATCCAGAAAGCCGAACGGCCCATAGTCCAGGGTCAGCCCCAGAATCGACATGTTGTCGGTGTTCATGACGCCATGGGCGAAGCCGACCGCCTGCCAATTGGCCATGAGTTGCGCCGTGCGAATCACCACCTCCGTGAGGAAGCGCAGGTAGCGATCGTCAGCGCCCTGAAGGTGGGGGAAGTACTGGGCGAGCACGTAGTCTGCTAGTCTTCGGAGGGATTCGGGCTGTCCGCGATAGTAAAAGGTTTCAAACGACCCAAACCGCACATGCGTGGGCGCTAGCCGGATCAGCATTGCCGCAGTTTCCATGCCTTCTTCCCGCAAGACTTCCTCATCGCTGCCCACGATGCAGAGCCCGCGCGTCGTGGGGATTCCCAGTCCGTGCATCGCTTCGCTGCACAGGTATTCGCGGATCGTCGAGCGCAGGACAGCCCGACCGTCTCCGTCCCGGGAGTACGGCGTCTGGCCCGCCCCTTTGAGATGCAGGTCCCATTTTCCCCCGGCCTCGTTCACCACCTCCCCCAGAAGGATGGCCCGCCCATCGCCCAACCGTGGAACGTACTGGCCGAACTGATGACCCGCATAGAGCAGGGCGATCGGCTCGCTGCCCGGCAACGCGCGGCTTCCGCTGAAGTAGTCCGCGAATTCCGGACGCGCGCCCTCCTTCGGATCAAGATCAATGAGAGCGGCCGCTGCCGCGTTGAAGCTGACCAGATACGGGGGTTTCGAGAACGGGGTTGGCGTCACCCGCGAGTAGAAAGACTCCGGCAGTCGCGCGTAGGTGTTGTGGAAGTTCAGTTCTTCAAGTGTTCGCATAAGGATTGGCTCCCCGGGCAGGACTCGAACCTGCGACCAATCGGTTAACAGCCGATCGCTCTACCAACTGAGCTACCGGGGAACTCGTTCGATTACGGACTCAGGACTTTGAGCGCATCAGCCAGGGATGCGTTTTATACCACAGCCCCTTGGAAATAGTAAACAAGCTACACCGTTGCGATCAATTCCTTTCGTCTTAGAATCCTCCGATCCGGCCTTCGTCCTCGTCGATGTCTTCCGTCGACGCTTCATCGCCGCCGATCCCGGCATAGTGGCGGGCCCAAGACATGTAAATGTGACCGCTATCCCTCAGCGTGTCAGCGTTCTTGACGACCTGCCGGATATCGGCAGGGTCCTTGCCTGAGGACTTCAACTCTTCCACGTAGTTCTGGAAGGCTTGATTGACACGGGACATGACTTCTCCGACTTCTTGGATGGACTGCCTGATCTCGTTGTTCATGTTGAAGACCCCTTACCGTTCCAATCAAAAAGCCCCATGACGCGCACGCCATGGGGCTTCTCGAAGAACTCGCTGGAGAATGCAATCAACCCGCGTAGGCTTGCCCGAGCCCTGCCGCTTCTCCCTTTTTATGAAGCAACTTGCCGTCAGCGCCCATGGCTAGCATCTCAACGGCCTGATGCTTGGCCGCATCGCACACGACCTTGCAAAGCTCGCAGCCTTTGCAAATGTCCGTCACGACCTTGGCCACCATATTCTTCGTATCGAGAAGGATACAGTCTGCTTCGGGACAATACATGATGCAGAGGCGACATCCCTTCTTCGCCACGCACTTCTCGTCCGTCACGACCGCTACGTTGTACATGCGTCGTCCTTTCCTCCGCTCACGCAGCCGCGACCATCAACTCGACGTGATTCTTTTCCGCCCATTCGGCCCCGAGTTCGTAGGCCTGTTTCACCACCGCCAAGTTCTTGGCGAGCAGCAATTCCTTCTTCGCGAACTTCTTCGTGATCGCCTGATCGAGGGTCGCGGTACCGCCCGATGCGACATATTTCTTGCCGAACCGGTCCTGAAGTGCCAAATCCAACGCTTGCATGGACACGCACTTGGTAATTCCGGCGACCGACCCGATCATGCCCATGTTCGTGGACAACTCGGTGTTCGCAATCTCGAGCGCGATCTCGGTGGCATTCACGTAATACACAGCCACATCCAGATCGGCCAGACGCTGTTTGTCTTCGTCGGTCAACAATTCCATGTTGGAGTTGATAATCACCAGCCCGCCCCGCTTGATGCCCGAATAGAACGGCATGGTGTAGCTCTTACCCTGGTTGATCACCTGCGGATGGAACACCTCGATCACTTCCGGGTACACTAACTCGCCCCGGTCATAGATACGCTCGACGCCGATCCGCACATACGCCTCAGCCGGCGCCATCCGCTTTTCGGCCCCAAAGAAGGGGTTGGAAATGGCCTGCCTGCCGTCCTTCGCGGCGGCCATGGCCATGACGTGCGCCGAGGTCACCACGCCCTGGCCTCCCAGGCCGGACATCCGGATGTTGATACGCCGTTTAATCATGGGTGGCCCTCCTCCGCCTTAACACGTCGTCACGCCTGTGTCAGCGCTTCCTTAGCAGACGCCTTCTTGGCTTTCTCTTTCTCAGCTAGATCGGCTAGGAACGCCTTCGCCTCGTCCGAGACGAACTCCTTATAGGCAAAGCGCTCGCCGGGTTTCTCGGAATCGCGCATCTCCTGGAGACCTTCCATGCTGTTCTTCCCGATCTCGAGAATGCACGGCGTGTAGAGCTGCAGGTAGGTCGGGCCGATCTCGCGAGCGATCAGGACCGCATTCTTCACGACCTTCTCGACCAATGACGGCTTGCTCACCGTGCAGTTGACTACATAGACACAGCCGGACTCCTTGGCGATTTCGGGCAGGCGTACTTTGTCGAACTTCTTCCCGACCGGCGCCATCTTCGCCACGAAACCCTTCTGCATCAGGCCGCTCTCCTGCCCGCCGGTATTGGCGTACAGCTCATTGTCGAAGCAGATTGTCGTGAACTTCTCCTGGCGGAACCAAGACTGCAGCGTGTAGTCCAGTCCAATGTCCACCGTCGCCCCATCGCCGGCCAGCACCACGACATCCTTGACGCGGTCCGGGAAACGCAAGGCCAGCGCGCGCTTCAGCCCCGACGCGATCGCGTTCTGATTCCCAAACAGCGAATGGATGTTATGGACCGCCACGTGCGGGAAGACTAGGCTGGTGCACCCCGTCGAGCCGACCATGACCGTGTCTTCGGGATTCGGTAGGGACGCCAGGATGTAGCGAAACGCCATGGACTCGGGGCAGCCGGCGCACAGAGAGTGTTGCTCGATCAACTCCTTGTTGATCCCGACATCCTTCCAGCCCCGGCCCTCTTTCCCCCAGGTGGCGTTGGTCACCAGGTCGCGGTATTCCGGCGGCATGATGTCGAAGAACTCTTCACAGATCTGGATCTTTTCTTTGCTCATGGGCTTCTCCTCTTCCTGCAGGCCCTAACGTTTAGGTCCCGGCTGCGTCCTTTCGCTGTCGATAATCAATCAGCTCCCGCGCCCGGCCAAGGTTGCCACGGATTTCCCCAGTGTCCGCTGGATGTGCTCGACGATGACCTCCGGCGGCATCGTCATCCCACCGGCCACATGCGGACCGGCGATCACGCGATCGCTGTCGGGAACAGTGGCCTTGATTTCCCGAGCCATCCAGCCCGCCACGTTGAACTCCGGCACGAAGATGTACTTCGCGCTCTTCGTCGCTTCTCGGATCTCATTATAGGGCCACGGCCTCAAGGATTTGATCTTGACCAGCCCGACCCGCAGCCCTTCCTCGGCCAGCAAGCGAATCGCCTCACGCCCCTGTGACACGGCCGTCCCCGAGGACACAATCAGAATCTCCGCGTCAGTGTTTTCGGTCTCGATCAGGCCGCCCAGCAACGGAATCGTGTGCTTGCGGGACCGCTCGACGGCCGCCCGGATCTCCTGCTGCCAGGACGCGTGGGTCGCGTAGCTGATGTAGTTGCTCTTCATGACGAACGGGTCACGCATCATGCGGACCGGCGGGCATTCCATGTCCATGCAGGGCACAGGCGACCGGTACGGATCATACGGCGGCAGGCACATGTCTGCGGGCGTCAGGTTCACGACGTCCTTTGTGTGCGTGACGAAGAACCCGTCGCAACAGATCGCAATCGGCAGGTGGACGTCGGGCTGCTCCGCCACCATGAAGCCCATGAGAATCCAGTCGTAGAAGTCCTGCGCCGTCTCCGCATGCCAAACCAGCATACCAGTCTCCAGAAGGAAGTAAATTTCCAGCGTGTCCGGCTGGATGCTCAACGGCGAATTGATGCCGCGACAGGTCACGATCATCTCGATCGGCAAGCGCGCTCCCGCCCACATCGGGAAATTTTCCATGGCCCGCATGGTGCCGGGACCGGCCGTCGTCGTAAACACGCGGGCCCCGCCGAACGACCCCCCCGCGCACTCGGACATCACACCGAACTCGTTCTCGCCGCGCATGTAATCGGTGACATAGCCTTCGGCGTACAGTTCGCCGATCAGCGCCGCTGCTTCGCTTTGGGGCGTGATAGGGTAGGCCACCATCAGATCCACGCTGGCCCGCCTGATCGCTTCCTTGATGACCTCGCTCCCGGTAAAAAACGACGGGATGCGCGGCGCCTCAAAAAACAGGTGATAGGGATCAGTATACGTCTGCCCCTTTTTATTCTTGGTGCCGATGATTGAATGACTGTCCATCGGTTTGGCCTCCTTCAAAAATTAATTTCTGGTTCCACCGGCACGATCCTTACTCTCCAGTACGGCGACATGTTTCTTGATCGCGCCGAACGGCACCGCGTCTTTCAGTTTCTTCACCCACTCCGCCAGATGCATGATCTTTTCGACCGACGCATCCCTGAACGACAGGCAGGCGTCCTCGTGACCGGCCTGGGCGCACATCGCGATCGTGTAACAGTTGGTGCCGCCGCGAATGATCTTCAGGGACAGGTTAGCCTGATGGCAGTGGACCCCGACGAACATGCAGACGTCAATTTTGTTGTGCCAGATTGTGAGGTTCGGATGGTTCGGATTAATTTCCACCTCTGGGTTGATCTTCGGATACTTGGGCCGGTAGTCCGGCATCGGAATCAGCATCGGCTTGGCCCCCGTCGGCGCACATTCCTTCAGGATGTCGAACAGATACTTGATGGCCTTGGCCTTTTTCTTCGCCTTTTCGTTCCACGCCCAGAGCACGAGAGGGCCGGGAAAGATCGTCGGCACCGTCCCGCCCAGAAACAGACGGGCCGCTTCCTCAAAAGCCTCTTCCTCGGGGACAATGCGTCCATTGATGTGCGCCTGACCCGGGTCCGGCAAGACCACGCCCATGGAGGCTGCGGCCGGCGGCAAGAAAGCCTCCGGGCCGGGCCGGACAGAGTATTGACCATACTGCTGATTCATTGAGTTCCCTTACAAAAAGAGACTCGAA
>CAZSUT010000030.1:25841-27525 GCA_964610095.1 uncultured Nitrospirales bacterium
AACTCTTTCGCCTCTAAATCCTTGACAAGATTTTCGAAAAAAACCATAAATCATGGGGGTCTTACCCTATGGCGACGAAGGCCGGAAAGGGGTTCACTTTAGCCAACCTTGTGGCTGTCATCCTAATCGTGGGTTCCGAAGCGATCGTCGTCTTTCCGCGGATCAATGATTTCATTGAAAACCACAGGCTTAACAATGCAGCCCGGGAAGTCTGGCAGGACATGCATCGGGCGCGGTTGCTCGCCATCAAGGAGAAACGAACGATCCGAGTCGAGTTCGACCACGATTCGTACAAGGTTGTTAGGGTTGCCACCGGGGAGGTCGCCTTCAGGCGGAATTTGAGCGTGGACTATCCGAACGTCATTATCAGCACCACTGCTGTTAGGGGACGAATCATCTTCGACAGAACGGGCACGGCGGATGGGAATACGACAGAAATTGAAATCAAAGGCCCAACCGGCACACGTCGCTTCACCATCCTGGCGATCGGTAAGATCGGAGGACTCCAATGAGTTGCTTTTCCCCTCCGCAAAACTCTATACTCCCGGCCCTGTACACTCTTGACGGGCGCATGCCGTAGAGCGCCCCTGCTGGGTAGGGGACTACCACCGATGCGTACATCAGAAGTCGAACCCAGAGCATCGTTTTCGGCTTCCAGCCCATCAAGCGCACGGCTGGCCTGGCTGATCGAAATCAGCCGCCTCCTCACCTCCGCGGTGGATCTCGATCACCTCCTCAGTGTGATTCTCAAAACCTCAAGCCAGTTGGTGGGATCGGAGGATAGCAGCCTATTGCTCCTCGACCCGGCCACCAATGAACTGGTGTTTGTGATGGTCCATGGCACGGTCAGCGACAAGCTCAAGATGGTCCGGCTAAAACCGGGAGAAGGCATTGCCGGCTGGGTGGTTCAACATGGCAAGCCGTTGCTGGTGAACGACGTTGAGCGTGACCCGCGGTTCGCCAACAAGGTCGACAAGTTGACCGGCTTCCGGACCAAGGCGATTCTCGCTGTCCCGCTGCAAGATCACGGCCGGACGATCGGCGTCCTTGAGGTTCTGAACCCCCGCAAGGATAGAAGGTTCAGCCAAGAGGACCTCGAGCTCCTCTCCGCGTTCGCGGCCCACGCCTCAGTGGCGATTCGAAACGCCCGCCTCGTCTCTTCCATCAAGGAAGCGAACCGCTACCTGCAAGCTGAGATCGACGAACGGTACGGCACGCTCATCGGAAAAAGCGCCGGCATCCGCGCGGCGGTCAAGTCCGCGCGGAAAGTTGCGGAAAGCTCCGCCACGGTCCTCTTGCTAGGCGAAACTGGCGTCGGCAAGGAAATGTTCGCCCGTTCCATCCATTCGTGGAGTCCCCGTGCGTCCAAGCCATTTGTCGCCGTGAACTGCGTGGCCCTGGCCGAAGGCCTACTCGAGACCGAGCTGTTCGGCCATGAGAAAGGGGCGTTCACTGGAGCGCACCAGCAGAAAAAGGGCCTCCTGGAACTGGCGCAGGGAGGCACGGTCTTCCTGGACGAGATCGGCGATACGAAACCGGAATTCCAGGCCAAACTCTTGCGGGTGCTCCAAACTCACCAATTCGAGCGCGTGGGAGGAACGGTCTCCATCACCGTGGACATCCGCTTTATCGCCGCTTCGAATAAAGATCTGGAAGAAGCCGCTCAAGCGGGAATTTTTCGCAA
>CAZSUT010000031.1:0-26982 GCA_964610095.1 uncultured Nitrospirales bacterium
TCCTCGTGGAAGGAACAGTCTTCGCGACGCCCTCCACCACCTATTGGACGCCGGCCACTTCTGACGTCCAGCCCTTCAACGTCTGGCACATCGGGGTGGACAACTACTTCCGGCTGTATCAGACACAACAAGACCTAGACAAAGGGCAGGGTATGGCTTTACCCACCGATGTCGGCTTGACTGTGGGTGTCTTACCCTTTGAAAAGCTCAACATGGAAATGGGCATCGACTATCTCGCCCCGGCAGTCTTTGCTCACCCGGCGCTCCGGTCCATGGGGAGCAGCTTCCTGTTCAATGCGAAATTGGGCACGCCGGAGGGAGCGTTTCTGGGGGGCTGGTTCCCTGCCCTCAATTTGGGCATTTTTAACGTGGGAACGAAATCCGGAGTGACGAGCATGAACATCGTGGACTTTCTGGTAGGGAAAACGCTCGGACCAATCGGAAGGATCCATGGAGGCGGATATTACGGGAATCCTGGATCGGTCTTAATGAATAAAAATGGTTGTGTGCCGGGGTCCACTGTCTCCTTGGGCTGCGCTCCCGGTCAAGCTGCCGACCATCAGAATACCGGCGGCATGGTCGGCTATGACTATGGCTTCTGGCCGGTCAAGGACAAGGCGGGCAATGAGTACAATAAGTGGGTGTTCGCGGCCGACTACGCCAGTGGGAAGAATTACATCGGTGGTGGAGGATTCGGGATGTACCACTACTTCACCAAGGACATCAGTCTCCTCACCGGGCCCGTCTGGTTCAACGACCATGTCATCAACGGCCAGTGGAAGTGGACCGTCCAGCTGGACATTAACTTTTAAGGTATTCGTTGCGTGAAGAAAAGAAGAGCGGCCGGTCGTCCGATGCCGTACGCCGGCCGCCGATTTCGTGAGGCTTTTCCGGTCCTTTTGTTCGGACTGAGAATGAAGGGTTGCCTGCTAGGCGGCGGTTGTGTGAAAAAGACGATTCGGCTATGATGACTCGCCTTGGGCGGGTCCGAGAAGAAGGGGGCAGGCGCTCATGAAGAAAATCGAAGCGATTATCAAGCCATTTAAGCTGGAAGAGGTCAAAGACGCCTTAACCGAGCTGGGCGTCTACGGCATGACCGTCTCGGAAGTCCGCGGGTTCGGTCGCCAGAAGGGACACAAGGAAGCCTACCGGGGCACCGAATACACCATCGAGTTCGTGCCCAAAACCAAGATAGAGGTCGTCATCGTGGACAGTTTGGCGAACAAGGTGGTCGAGACGATCATCCGGACGGCCAAGACCGGGAGCATCGGAGACGGGAAGATCTTTGTTTCCAAGCTGGACGAGGTCGTGCGCATCCGAACAGGCGAAACCGGAGACCGCGCTATTTAGCTGCCATGTTGGAATCTCTCCTCAATCGGACACCGAGCGTCTCGTGGACCAGGGACGCCTTGGAAACGTGTCGCCAGTCGATCGCGGCCGCCCATGCCCGCAGCGCGAGCGGTGTGGAAACCGTCACGGCTCTGACCGACTTGGCGGATGACATTCTGCATGACCTCTACGCGCTCGAATACGCGGGCACGTTCAACCCGACGGGTGTCGCGTTGGTCGCCCTGGGCGGCTACGGCCGGCGGGAACTGGCGCCTTATTCAGACATCGATCTGATGTTCCTCTACGAGCCATTGCACGAACGGGAGGCCCGGGCCGTGTCGACGGCGATTCTCCATATCCTGTGGGACCTCGGCTTCCTGGTCGGACATAGCCTGCGGACAATCGCAGACTGCCGGTCCATGGGCCGGTCCGACTTGACCGTGCGCACGGCGCTGATGGAAGCGCGCTGGTTGGCCGGAGACCAAACCCTCTTTGACGAGTTCACGCGCACGTACCGCGAACAGGTCTCGGGGAAAAGGGTACAGGAGTACGTGGCCCAAAAGCTCGCAGATCGGCAACAGGAATATGGGAAGTACGGGTCTACCAACTTCCTGCTAGAGCCGAATATCAAAAGGAGTCGGGGCGGGTTGAGGGATCTGCATCTGCTCAAGTGGACAGCCCTCGCGCGCTACGAGACATCGTCATTGGAGGACCTCTCCGCCGGCGGTCTGCTGTCAGCCGGAGATGTGGCGGCGCTTTGGGACGCGCAGGAGTTTTTCTGGCGCGTTCGGAACGAGCTCCATTTCTACGCTTTGCGGGCCCAGGACATCCTGACGTTCGACGAACAGATCCGCATCGCCGGCCTGTGGGGATTCAAAGACCTGCCCCACCTCCTGGCCGTCGAGCAGTTCATGCAGCAGTACTACCGGCATTCCACCCGTGTCTGCGACATTACCAGTCGGTTCGTGTCCCAGGCCATGCCGCGGTCGGCCTGGCAGCGGCTGGTCGCTTGGCTTCCGGCGCGGCGTGTAGAACGCTACTTTGAGCTGACAAAAGATGAAATCACGGTGTCGCCAGACTTGAGGGATGAAGCGTTCTCTGACGGAAGCAGGATCCTTCGACTGTTCCAGTTGGCGCAGACCTACGGGCTCGCCATTGCCGACGGCCTCGTCCAGGAGTTGCCCGATCGAGTGTCAGCTGTTACAGACGATGTTTTTCGAAGAGAGCAGGCACGACGATCCTTCCTGGCTATCCTCTCAGGACCGGGGCGTGTGGCCGAGGCTCTTGATGCGATGCATCGGGTGCATCTGTTGGAGCGGTTCATCCCGACGTTCGGGACCGTCCGCGGCCTCATGCAGTTCAATGCCTATCACAAGTACACCGTGGACCAGCACAGCCTACTTGCGGTGAGTCAGGCCGAAGAGATCGGCGCTACGAACGGCCTCTTGGGCCGGGTCTATCGCGAGATCAAGCGGAAAGACCTGTTGCACCTCGCGCTGCTCATTCACGATATCGGCAAGGGGCAGGAGGAGGACCACAGCCTCATCGGCGAGCGGATCGCTGTGGATGTGGCCAAGCGGCTCGGCCTGGACGATCACGAGACACAGCTCTTGGTGTTCCTGGTTCGCTACCATCTCCTGATGTCCAGCACAGCATTCAGGCGGGATTCGTCCGACGAAAAGGTAGTGCTGCGGTTTGCCCGCCAGGTCGGCACGTCGGAAGCGCTCAAGATGCTGTTCGTGCTGACGGCTGCCGACATTGCGGCTGTGGGCCCCGACGTGCTGACGCGCTGGAAGGAAACGCTGCTGGGCGATCTCTTTATCAAAACACATAAGGAGCTGGCTGGGGGGGAAGAGGCGGAGACGACCCACGAGGGCCTGCTCGATCAGGCGAAAGAGGTTCGGCAGGCAGCCCTTGCCCAGTTGGGCCAGCGGCTGCCGCAGGACTGGCTCCGCAAGCAACTCGAGGCGTGGCCTGATCACTATCTAGCAGCGATGCCGGTCGGGCGTATCGTGACGCACCTCGAGTGGCTGGCAAAGCTTGCCGACGCGCCCGTCCTGGTGGATGCGCAGCACGATCCCGTGCTCGGCACTACCGACTACACGGTGTATACCCAGGAAAAGATCATTCCGGGCATCTTCTCCAAGATCGCCGGTGTGCTGGCCGCAAAGGGGCTCCAAATCCTGGACGCCCAGATCCTCACCGTGGCCGACGACATGGTTGTCGACGTCTTCCGCATCCAAGATCAGGACTACCCGGACGGCCCGCCGCCGTCTCGGATCCGTGATGTCAGCGAGTCAATCGCTACAGTCTTGGAGGGCCGCCGCTCGGTGGAGGCCCTCTTGCAGGAGGCGACCCGATTTGGTCAGAGCCGCCTAGGCGTCCCCCTGCGCGAGCCAACGGTGGTTCAGGTGGACAACGACTCTTCGGAGCGGTTCACGATCATCGATGTGTTCGCCGACGACCGCCAGGGCCTGCTGTACGTGATCACGCGGGCGATCTTCGATCTGGGCCTGTCCGTACACGCGGCCCGGATTTCGACCCGACTGGATCAGGTCGTGGACGTCTTCTATGTCACTGACCAGGCTGGCGGGAAGATCGACGATCCCGGACGGTGCAAACTCATCAGCGAGACCATCTCCGCTCGGATCGAAGAATATCTGGGACAGACGCAGACCATGCGCCCGGTCGTCCATCGGGTCACTGTACAACGGAAATCATAGGGGATTTAATCTTAAAGGAGGGGTTTATGACTGAAAAGGAAGTATTGGATTTTGCGAAGAAAAATAAAGCTGTCATGGTTGACCTGAAGTTCGTGGACTTCCCCGGCACCTGGCAGCACTTCACGATTCCGATTGAGGAACTGACGGACACGGTCTTCACCGAAGGCTCCGGCTTTGACGGATCGTCCATTCGGGGTTGGCAGGCGATTCAAAACAGCGACATGATGGTCGTCCCTGATCCCGACACCGCCGTCATGGATCCGTTCACAAACGTCCCGACCTTGAGCATGATCTGCAATGTTGTGGATCCTATCACGCGCGAGAACTACAGCCGGGACCCTCGCAACGTGGCCCAGAAAGCCGAAAAGTATCTCAAGCAGACCAAAATCGGGGACATCTCCTATTGGGGCCCCGAGGCCGAATTTTTTATTTTCGACAACGCTCGCTACGACCAAGACAGTCACAGCGGGTACTACTTTATCGATTCTGACGAAGGTATCTGGAACTCAGGCAAGGAAGGTACCAACCTCGGCAACAAACCGCGCCACAAGGAAGGGTACTTCCCGGTGCCGCCTGTGGACACTCAGTTGGACATCCGCAGTGAGATGGTGCTGGAGATGCAGAAGATGGGCATCATGGTGGAAAAGCAGCATCACGAGGTTGCGACCGCCGGTCAAGCTGAGATCGACATGCGGTATGACTCACTGACGAACATGGCCGACAAGATGATGATGTACAAATACATTATCAAAAATGTGGCCAGGCGCCACGGAAAGACCGTAACCCTTATGCCCAAGCCGCTGTTCCAGGATAACGGCTCCGGCATGCATACCCATCAGAGCATATGGAAAGAAGGGAAGCCGCTCTTTGCCGGCAAAGAATATGCAGGGACCTCACAGCTCTGCCTCTGGTACATCGGTGGGATCCTCAAGCACGCGCTGGCCTTGGCGGCCATCACCAACCCGACGACGAATTCTTACAAACGGCTGACTCCGGGCTTTGAGGCGCCGGTCAATCTAGCTTACTCCAGCCGTAACCGGAGCGCAGGGGTTCGTATCCCGATGTATACCCCAAATCCGAAGGCCAAGCGGATCGAAGTTCGCTTCCCGGACCCGGCCTGCAATCCTTACTATGCCTTCGCCGCCATGCTGATGGCCGGACTGGATGGGATCGAGAATAAAATTGATCCAGGTCCACCGGTAGACAAGGACATGTATGATCTCGAATCGCATGAAGCGGCGAAGATCAAGCAAATGCCGGCTAGCCTCGAGGAGTCGCTGCGGAATCTCGAGAAAGACCACGCTTTTCTTTTGAAGGGCAACGTCTTCACACAAGACGTGATCGAGACCTGGATCACTTACAAGCGGGAGAAAGAGGTAGATCAAGTGCGGATCCGGCCGCACCCGTATGAGTTCTTCCTGTACTACGATGTCTAATCGGAGGGATTGCATTCGAGAGACGCAGTAGCGAGGGGTTTAACACGCTTCCCGGAAATCCATAGTCGCGTTTCCGGGTAGCTGACGGGGTCAGCGCGGACCCTGGGTTCTGGGATTGCTGGCAAGGGCGCCAGTCTGAGAGGATTGGCGCCCTTTTTTACGCAAACGAGCAAAAGGAGATGGACATGAAAACAATTTTACGACAACGAGTGATTGTGAACCTGCTGCTGGTGTCGGGCATCGTTGTGTGGATGATTCTTGGTGTCGTGGCGAATGGCGTGATGGCGCAGACAGCCACTGAAGCACCGCCAGCGACGAGTGCGCCGGCGCCGGGAGGAGCTCCGCCCGCTGCCGCTCCGACTCCTCCCCCAAAGATTGATACCGGCGACACAGCGTGGATTCTGACCTCTTCCGCCTTGGTGCTGGCCATGACCGCCCCTGGGTTGGCCCTGTTCTACGGAGGGATGGTTCGGGAAAAGAATGCGTTGGGGACCATCATGCACAGCTTCATCATCCTCTGCCTGATCAGCGTCCAGTGGGTGTTGTGGGGCTACAGTCTTTCCTTCGGGCCAGACAAAGGGCATATTGTCGGCGGGTTGGAATGGATGGGGCTCGCTGGCGTCGCGATGGATCAACCGAATGCGGATTACGCGGCGACAGTTCCGCACCAGGCCTATATGATCTTCCAAGCCATGTTTGCGGTGATCACCGTCGCGCTCGTTAGTGGGGCCTACGCCGAACGAATGAAGTTCAGCAGCTTCCTGGTTTTTTCGCTCCTCTGGGCCACGTTCGTCTATGATCCACTGGCGCATTGGGTGTGGGGCAAAGGTGGTTGGATCGGTACCCTTGGTGGCTTGGGCGCGTTGGACTTTGCAGGCGGGACCGTGGTGCATATCAGCTCGGGGGTTTCTGGCCTCGCATGCGCTCTCGTCCTGGGGCGGCGCTTGGGCTACGGGAAAGAGAACATGGCTCCGCACAATCTCCCGATGACCGTCTTAGGTGCTTCGATGCTCTGGTTCGGGTGGTTTGGATTCAACGCCGGCAGTGCGGTGGCGGCAGGGGCCCTCGCGACCAGCGCGTTTGTGGTCACCAATACCGCAACGGCCACGGCTGCGCTGGCGTGGATGGTGGCGGAGTGGATCTATCGCGGCAAGCCCACGGTGCTGGGTGCCGCCAGTGGCGCCGTGGCCGGATTGGTGGCGATTACACCGGCGTCCGGGTTTGTGGGACCGCTCTCGTCCATCGCCATCGGAGCAGGCGCCGGGGTCTTCTGCTACCTGGCATGTCTTGTAAAGTCGCGCTTAGGGTACGATGACTCGTTGGATGCTTTTGGTGTTCATGGGATTGGCGGGACGTGGGGAGCATTGGCGACCGGACTCTTTGCGTCAAAGGCGATCAATTCAGGTGGCGCCGATGGGCTCTTCTTCGGGAACCCCGGCCAGCTCTGGCTCCAGTTCATCGCCGTGGTAGCGGCGTGGGTGTTGGCATTTGTCGGGACCTTCATTCTCCTCAAGATCGTGGATTGGACGATGGGATTGCGGGTCAGCAGCGAAGACGAACAGGTCGGGTTGGATTTGAGCCAGCATGAAGAACGGGCCTACTCGTAGACCTAACCGCAAGAAGGAAGACGGTACGGTCTTTGCTGCGGGCCCAGCTCATGACAAGGGAGGCGTGCGCCAATGAAAAAGATTGATGCTGTCATCAAGCCGTTCAAACTTGAGGACGTGAAAGACGCATTGACGGAGATCGGGGTCTTTGGGATGACTGTGACGGAGGTTCGCGGATTCGGTCGCCAGAAGGGGCACAAGGAAGCCTACCGTGGAACGGAGTACACGGTGGAGTTCTTGCCCAAGACGAAGATCGAGGTGGTCGTGCCCGATAACCTCGCGGAAAGAGTTGTCGAGACGATACTCCGGACTGCCAAGACCGGGAGTATCGGAGACGGGAAGATCTTTGTGACGAACCTGTCCGAGGTCATTCGGATCAGGACCGGAGAAACAGGGGATCGCGCGCTGTAGGTCCACGGGCGCCTGTCCATCTTGGATAGGCGCCCGTGTGTGCTTCAACTCGTAAGCATGTGGTTGGCTCCCTACGACGCCTCTACGCGAGATGAATTCTGCGCACGGGTGCTTGCAGGCCTCTCCACATGAACCAGGGACGCCGAGAGGAGTTGGAACTGCTCTATCCCTGGTATAAGGAGGAGGTGTTCCGACGCCGCGAGCGGATGATGTGGCTGACCGCGTGCGCGAGCGTGGTGCTGGTTCTCTTGTTAGTGGTCGTCCAGGTTTTTCCCGCGCCAGAGACCTCCCCTACGACAGCGGTCCTCGTATGCCTGGGGGTTGTGTTGTTCTCCGGAATCATGGGCTACCTGATCGTGCAACAGCAGGCCCGGCACCTGATGGCGAAGCAGGTGCTCATCAAAATCGAGCATGAACTGGGGCTCTATGAAAAAGGCAGGCATCTGGAGGACGCCGCGCTGTATCCCGAGGAGTGGCAAACTGCATGGAAGCGCGACTTCAGTGTCGTGATCTACCTTGCCGTGCTGGCGGGGTTGACCGGCCTCGTCATTGCCGCCGTGCTGTGGCGCTGAGCCCATGCCGCAACTCGCCCTCGTGCTCACGACGGTCATCTGGGCGGCAACCTTTCCGGCGACCAAACTGGCACTTGAACAGGTGCTGCCGCTCTCGTTCCTTTTCCTGCGGTTCCTGGTCAGCAGTCTCGTGCTGGTCTCCGTGCTTATCCTGGCGAGGTGGCCCATCGGGCGGACGGCCGAGACCCTGCGGACAGCCGCAATTGCTTCAGTCTTCCTGTTCCTCGGGTATGTCACTCAGACTGTCGGCATGCGCTATACCACGGCGTCGAACTCGGCCTTCATTACCGCTCTGTACGTCGTGCTGGTCCCGCTCTTCCTGCGCCGGTTTGACCTCCGACTCTGGACGGCCCTGTCCTTCGCCTTGAGCGGATTGTGGCTGCTGATCCGCCCTTCAGCCGAGATGAATCGGGGAGACCTTTACACACTGGCATGCGCGGCGGCCTTCGCCCTACACATCATCGCAATCGAAGCCTACGTGCATCGCAGTGAGGTGCTCGCCTTCTCCGCCTGGCAACTGCTCATGGTGACCGGAGCGTTGGTCGGGCCGGCTTTCATGGAGGGCTATCGGCCTTGGCCGGGCGCCTTCACGCCGACGCTAGTCTGGGCACTCGTGATCACGGGCGTGCTGGCCACTGCCCTGGCGTTCTGCGTACAAGTGTGGGCGCAGAAGCATGTTCCCGCCCAGCGCGTGGCCTTGATCTTCGCGCTCGAGCCGGCCTTGGCCGCATGGCTCTCCTGGTTGGTCCTAGGCGAGCGCTTGGATACACTCGGATGGGTGGGGAGCGGTCTGATTACGGTCGGAGTGTTAATCGGGACGATCCCCGGGCGTCGAGCGGACGCCTCCTTATCGTGACTACCCGATGCACTCAATCTCTCCGATGTGCGTGATCCGTCAAAGCTGCAATTGACCGGAGACCCGGTAGAGGAGCATAAGCCCGAGAATGAGCAACGTCAGGTTTAGCAGCATGGACACACCGTGGAGACCGCCGAACCTCTTTTCCAGGCGGTCCTTCTCGGAGCCGGGCAGAGCGGCGACGACGCATCCCGGGCTTCGATGACCATCGGACCGACGACGGTTCCCATCGTGACTTGAATGCCACCCATCACCACTAAGAAGAGCATGGCGGTACGGACCGACTGCGCGACGCCGAGCTGGCGCAGCCCGAAGAGCGAGCCCATGGCGACGGCGCAGGCGACGTAGCCCAGGAGGTGGTATTTGGGGAAGATGTCGCTCACGACCTGGCCTGCCTGCTCGCGGGGGAGGATCTTGAAGATGGACGGGGAGGCGAAGAAGGAGAAGAAGACGATCCCGCCGATCCAGAGGACGAGGCTCAACAGGTACAGGTATCGGAAGAAGGTCGTCACGGTTTGAGCAATTCGAAGTCCTTGATCTCCTTCTTCATGTGCTCCCGCAGCCGCTTGATGATCTTTTCCTCCAACTGACGTGCGCGCTCCCGCGAGATGTTGTACTTCTTGCCAATGTCGTCGAGTGTCATCGGCGTCTCCGAGAGGATCCGGTTGCGCAGAATGTCCGCGTACCGGTCATCAAGCGTGGCGGCGAACTCCGCGAGCTTCCGCCGGAAGAGCTTCCTGAGTTCCTCGCCGGCCAGAGTCTCGTCCGCCGGCGTCCCCTGGGCGGGCAGGATCTCCATCAAGGTGCCCTCCTGATCAGGCCCAATGGGGGCGTCCAGAGAGATGTCCCAGCTCCCTAGGCGCTGACCCATCTCAACGACGTCGCGCTCGCGGACGTTCAGGCGGTCGGCGAGGAGCTTGGTGTCGGGTACGAAACCCTCGCGCTCCAGCTTGCGCTTCTCTTTGTTTAGATTGTAGAAGAGCTTGCGCTGGTTCTGCGTGGTCCCGATCTTCACCAGCCGGTAGGTGTTCAGGAGATACCGAAGGACGTACGCCCGCACCCACCAGGCCGCGTAGGAGTGGAAGCGCACGCCCTTCGTCGGGTCGAATTTCCGGATGGCCTGCATGAGCCCCACATTGCCTTCTTGGATCAGGTCCATGTAATCAGCCCCGGAGTGGAGGTGCTCCGCCGCGATCGCCACGGAAACGCGCAGGTTGGAGAGGATCAACTTGACCGCCGCCTCGCGGTTGCCCGTCGTTCGATAATCGTGGAAGAGTTGCAGTTCCTCTTCCTTGGACAGGAACGGATATTTTCGGACCTCAGCGAGGTAGCGCTGGAGCGGGTCATACGGAGCCAGCGTGGTGTCCTGCGACGCGTCCGTCCGGGCCCCCTGCTGGATGGACAGGGGGACGTCAAACTCCTCCGCAGGAATCTTCCGGTCGAGGAAGGCTTCAGATTCGAGGATCTCCGCCTCTTCTATGTCCTCGGCTTCCGCGGTCTCGTTTTGAGTCTCATCCATGGAGTCTGAGGGTTCCATTGTAATCGCCTATTATAGCGGAACCCTTCAGCGGAGGCCAAACGAATGAGGTCTCATAACTTACGAATTTCTCTGTTATAATCCGATTCGTGCCAATCCTCTCTGCCCTTCGCAGCGGCCACTGGCCGTCTCTCTTTGCCGCCTGGCTCCACTTTGAAGTCAGCTTCATGACCTGGGTCCTCGTGGGGGCTCTGGGTGTCTTCATTGCCCAGGACTTTGGGCTGACCGCCACTCAAAAAGGCCTTCTGGTGGCGGTCCCCCTGCTCGGAGGATCGCTCTTTCGGGTCGGCATCGGAATCCTTTCGGACCGGTACGGGCCTCGACGGATTGGGGTAGCCAGCATGTTGCTAGCTGCGGTTCCATTGGTCTGGGCGTGGCTGGCCGGGGAGAGCTTCTCGCAAATGATCGGCGTCGGGCTCTTGCTCGGCGTTGCAGGCGCAAGCTTTGCCGTCTCGCTGCCCCTCGCAAGCCGCGCGTACCCACTCGCGCACCAGGGTCTGGCCATGGGCGTGGCCGGGTCGGGGAACAGCGGCGCGATCGTCAGCATTGCAGTGGCCCCGCTACTGGCTGTCAAGTTCGGATGGCACGGCGTCTTCGGTATCGTGATTCCTATCGTCGTCGTCATCGCCGCAGTGTATTGGAGGCTGGCCCGGGACCACGAGCCGAAGAATGGCTCCGCACACCGTCGGGATTTCGTCGTCTTGCTCAGGGAGCCGGATACCTACTGGTTCTGCGTGCTGTACGCGATTACCTTCGGGGGATTCGTGGGCCTTAGCAGCTATCTGAGCATCTTTTTCTTCGACCAATACGGGTTGTCCCGGGTGGAAGCCGGCTGGGCAGCGGCGGCCTGCGCACTGGCCGGAAGTTTCTCTCGCCCGGTGGGAGGCTTCATCGCCGACCGGTGCGGGGGACTCCGGATGCTCTCCGGGCTTTATCTGACCATCGCAGTTTTCATAGGGGCCGCGTCCCTCTTGCTCCCGTTCCCGGCGGCCCTAGCCGCATTGTTCCTGGCAATGGCCTGCCTGGGTATGGGAAACGGGGTGATCTTTCAGGTCGTGCCCCAGCGATTCCGGCAAGAAATCGGGGCCATCTCAGGACTTGTCGGCGCGGCCGGAGGCCTCGGCGGCTTTCTCTTGCCCTCATTCCTAGGGCTCTTCAAAGACCTCAGCGGCACGTACGCGACGGGCTTCGCCATCTTCGCCGCAGTGTGCGTGTTGATCATACCGGTCGTTGTGATGTTCTGGCGTCCGAGCCTCGAGAACGTGGTTCCCCGCATTTGACACCGACCGCTCGCATCTCTATAGTAGATAAGGCTTTTTGTGGAAAACCCATGAAATTCGATACGATCGAAAGCGCCATTACGGACATCAGAAATGGGCGCATGGTCATCCTGGTGGATGACGAAGACCGCGAAAATGAAGGCGACTTCGTCATGGCGGCCGAAAAGGTCACGCCCGAGGCCATCAACTTCATGGCCATGCACGGGCGAGGCTTGATTTGCTTGGCCTTGACGCCAGAGAGGGTGGAGGAGCTCCAACTGCCCCCGATGGTCGCTGAGAACACGGCGCCGTTCGGCACCGCCTTCACGATCTCAATCGACGCCCGCCGGGGGATCACGACTGGCATCTCTGCCAAAGACCGGGCCACGACCATCCTGACGGCGACAGACGCCAAGACAAAGCCGTCCGATCTTTCCCGTCCTGGCCATGTCTTTCCGCTCAGGGCCGACAAGGGCGGCGTCCTCAAGCGGGCCGGCCAGACCGAAGGGTCGGTGGACTTGGCACGCCTGGCTGCGCTCTATCCGGCTGGCGTCCTATGCGAGATCATGAACGACGACGGGACCATGGCCCGGGTGCCGCAGCTTCACGAGATTGCCAAGCGACATCACCTCAAGCTGGCGACGATCAAAGACCTCATCGAGTACCGGATGCAGCGAGAGACCTTCGTTCACGAAGTAACGCAGGCGACTCTCCCGACGATCTTCGGCGACTTCGTCGCGTACGTGTTCGAGAACGACCTCGACCATGGTGCCCACGTCGCGCTGGTCAAGGGCACGATCAAACCGAACGACGAGGTGCTGGTTCGCGTGCACTCCGGTTGCCTCACCTCCGATGTGCTTGGATCGCTTCGCTGCGATTGCCGCGAGCAGCTCCATCGCGCGCTGCAGATGATCGAGAAGGCGGGGCAGGGCGTGCTCCTGTACCTGAACCAGGAAGGGCGCGGCATCGGCTTGGTGAACAAGCTGCGCGCGTACAAGCTGCAGGACGAAGGCAAGGACACCGTCGAGGCCAACCTGGCGCTGGGCTTCAAGCCGGACCTTCGGGACTATGGCGTAGGCGCGCAGATCCTGGTTAAGCTGGGGCTGCACAAAATCCGGCTCATCACGAACAATCCCAGGAAGATCGTCGGGGTGGAGGGATACGGGCTCCGGGTCGTCGAACGCGTGCCGATCGAGATTTCTCCTCAAGACTCTAACATTCGCTATCTGAGAACGAAGAAAGTCAAGCTGGGTCACCTCCTGGACAAAGTCTGATCGAAGACAGAGTAAATACCTCATGCCGACAGTGATCGAAGGGGAAGGTGCGGCCGCCGGATTGCGGTTCGCGATCGTCCGTAGCCGGTTCAACGAAGAGGTGACGAAGCGGCTGCTGGAAGGGGCGCTCGACTCCTTGCGCAAAGGCGGTGCCCGTGAAGAGACAATCGACGTGGTGCTCGTCCCCGGGGCATTCGAGATCCCCATGGTCGCGTCCCGATTGGCGCGTTCCCGCCGCTATGACGCTATCATCTGTCTCGGCGCCGTGATCCACGGGGAGACGCCCCACTTTGAGTACATCAGTGCCGAGGTCAGCCGCGGGATCGCGCGGGTGTCGTATGACTACGGGATGCCGGTCATCTTTGGTGTGCTGACCACCGATACCGACGAACAAGCGGATGCACGGTCGGGAGTTGGAGGGATCAACCGGGGCTATGACGCAGGCCTGGCGGCGATCGAAATGGCCAACCTCATGAAACGCCTCGCCGCCCTTCCCAAACCCACGAGACGTGGAGTCGGGACCACTACACGACGACCAGCCCGTAAGAGGATGCGATGAGCCTTCGGCGCAAAGGCCGTGTGTTGGCCCTCCAAATTCTGTACCAGTGGGATATCCATCGCGACACCGCCGACTGGCTGGAGGACTTCTGGGCGCAGAACCCGACGCACGCGGAGGCCAAGACCTTTGCCGAAGGCCTCGTCGACGGGGTCATCACCCATGCGGCTGAGCTGGACGGCCTGCTCGGCCGCTACGCCGAGCACTGGACCGTTCACCGGATGGCGATCACCGATCGGACCGTCCTGCGAATGGCGGTCTATGAACTCCTGTACAGGCCGGACATTCCTGCTCGCGTCACGCTTAATGAAGCCATCGAGATCGTGAAGATGTTCGGCGACGAGCAATCAGGCTCCTTTGTCAACGGCATCCTGGACCGAATCCTGCGCGAGGAACCACGTCTGCAGAGCAAAGCGCGGGAGGCGGTCACGTCGGTGGCCCATGATTGATCGCTATTCCAGGCCTCACCTGAAAGCGATCTGGGAGCCCGCGCGCAAATATGAAACGTGGTTGCAAGTGGAACTCCTGGCCTGCGAGGCTCTGGCGAAGAAAGGGCTGATCCCTGCATCGGCAGTCCGGCAGATCCGCGCCAAGGCCCGCATCGATCCAGCGCGCATCGAGGCGCTGGAGCGGGTCACGAAGCACGACGTCATTGCCTTCATCGAATCCATTTCCGAGCAGGTCGGGCCGGCGGCCCGCTACCTGCACCTGGGCTTGACCTCCTCAGATATCCTGGACACCTCGTTGGCCGTCCTGATGGTCGAGGCCGCCGATGCCATTCTGGAGGATCTGGACCGGCTGCTCGCCGTGCTCCGCGACCGCGCCTGGGAACACCGTGACACTCTCATGATCGGACGCTCTCACGGCATCCACGGTGAGCCCATCACGTTCGGCGTCAAGCTGGCCATCTGGTACGACGAGACGAAACGCCATCGTGAGCGGTTTCGAGCCGCGCGCGACGGGATCGCGTGCGGCAAAGTGTCGGGCGCCATGGGCACGTTCGCGCACCTGTCGCCAGACATTGAAGCCTACGTCTGCAAGAAGCTGGGGCTCAAGCCGGCGCCCGCCTCCAACCAAGTGGTCCAGCGCGACCGGCACGCAGCGTATCTCACGGCATTGGCGTTGCTCGCGAGCAGCATCGAGAAGTTCGCGACCGAGATCCGCCACCTGCAACGGACGGAGGTACTGGAGGCCGAGGAGCCGTTCGCGCCAGGCCAAAAGGGCTCCTCCGCCATGCCGCACAAGCGCAACCCTATCGTCTCGGAGAACCTCTGCGGCTTGGCCCGGCTGGTCCGCGCAAACTGTCTCGCCTCGATGGAGAACGTCGCCCTCTGGCACGAGCGCGACATCAGCCACTCCTCGGTCGAGCGGGTCATCATTCCTGATAGCACGATTCTCGTGGACTTCATGCTGGCCAGGTTGACCGATCTGATGGCCAACTTGGTGGTGTACCCGGATCGGATGCGGCAAAACATCGAAATGACCGGCGGCGTCATCTACTCGCAACAGCTCATGCTGGAGCTAGTGCGTCATGGCGTGCCGCGCGTGCAGGCCTACGAAGTCGTGCAGCGATTGGCGATGGCGGCCTGGCAGGGGAGAGCGCCGTTCCGGGACCTGGTCGAAAAGGATCCTTTCATCGCCCGCCACATGCCACCTGCGGCGATCGGCACGTGCTTCAACCCGAAAACTTACACGCGCCACATCCCCGAGATCTTCAAGCGGGTGTTCGGTTCATCCGGCAAGGCTCGTGCGACTCACAGGCGGGGACAGCATGAAGGCTAAGGTCTCCGTCACATTGAAGCAAGGCATCCTGGACCCCCAGGGCCAGGCTGTCCTGCACGCCCTCAGCTCGCTGGGCTATACCGGTGTGAAGCACGTGCGGGTAGGAAAGCTCATCGAGCTTGAACTGGCGACGAACGATCGGGCCGGCGCGGGGGCTGAGGTGAAGGCCATGTGCGAGCGGCTCCTGGCCAACACCATTATCGAAGAGTATCGGATCGAGCTGACGGAATGACTGTCTCCTCGCGAGTCGGCATCCTCGTCTTCCCTGGGTCCAATTGCGATCGCGACTGTCATTACGCCGTCACGGAGATCCTGGGCGCCCAAGCCGACTTCGTCTGGCACAAAGAACCGATCCTTCCACAAGTCGATGCCGTCATCATTCCCGGCGGCTTCTCCTACGGGGACTATCTCCGCACCGGCGCGATCGCCCGGTTCTCCCCGGTGATGGCGGCGGTCACTCGCTTCGCCGAGGCCGGCGGGCTGGTCCTTGGTATCTGCAACGGGTTTCAGATTCTCCTGGAGGCTGGGCTGCTGCCAGGCGCCATGTTGAGAAACCGATCCCTCTCCTTTCTATGCAAGGACGTTCACCTCCGCGTCGAGAATGCACACACCCCCTTTACCAGTTGCTGCAAGCCAGGCCAGGTGTTGGCCCTGCCAATCGCCCACGGTGAAGGCAACTACTATGCGGACCAGGCGACACTCACCAAGCTGAAAACCCACAACCAGATCGTTTTTCGCTATTGCACGGAAGAGGGCGCGGTCACGCCCGAGGCCAACCCTAACGGCTCTCTTGACAATATCGCAGGGATCGTCAACGAAGCCGGCAACGTCCTCGGCATGATGCCCCACCCAGAACGTTGCGCCGACGCGCTCCTCGGGAACGAAGATGGGCGACTGATCCTGCTCTCACTGCTCGACGCCATCAAGAGTGGACGATATGCTCCAAGCCCGTCCTGGCTTCGTAATGCCTCCTAGAATACGCCCTCAAACGCCAGTTGCCATGACCAAAGACCTCATCGCCCAGCATGGGCTGACAGAGGAGGAATACCAGAAGATCGTCAGCCTCCTGGGCCGGGAACCGAACCTCACCGAGCTCGGAATGTTCTCGGTGATGTGGAGCGAGCACTGTTCGTATAAAAGCTCGCGGACCTTTCTCAAGAAGCTCCCGAAGGAAGGCTCAGACGTCATCCAGGGGCCCGGCGAGAATGCCGGCGCCGTGGACATCGGCGACGGTCTGGCTGCTGTCTTCAAGATGGAAAGCCACAACCATCCGTCCTTCATCGAGCCGTACCAAGGCGCCGCGACGGGGGTCGGGGGCATCCTCCGCGACATCTTCACGATGGGCGCACGCCCGATCGCGTTGCTGGACTCCCTGCGTTTCGGCCCGCTTGATCAGCCCAAGAACCGCTACCTCTTCAGTGGCGTGGTCGCGGGGATCGCAGGTTACGGCAACTGTACCGGCGTGCCCACTGTGGGAGGGGAGGTCTATTTCAACGAAATCTACAACTATAACCCGCTGGTGAACGTCTTCTGTCTCGGCATCGCCCGCAAGGACCGGATCTTCCGCGGGCGGGCCTCCGGGGCGGGTAACCCTGTGCTCTACATCGGGTCCAAGACGGGCCGCGATGGCATTCACGGCGCGACGATGGCGTCCGATTCGTTCGATGAAGGGTCGGAATCCATGCGGCCGACGGTCCAGGTCGGGGATCCTTTCACGGAAAAGCTCTTGCTGGAAGCCTGCCTTGAGCTTATGGAGCAGGACCTGCTGGTCGGGATCCAGGACATGGGCGCCGCCGGGTTGACCAGTTCCTCCTGCGAGATGGCGTCGCGGGCCGGCACTGGCATCGAATTGGAACTGGCAAACGTGCCACGGCGCGAGCCGCGCATGACGCCCTACGAAGTGCTCCTTTCTGAGTCCCAAGAGCGGATGCTCCTTGTCGCAAAGTCCGGACGGGAAGGGGAGGTCTTGGAGATCTGCAAGAAGTGGGACGTAGACGCCGCCGTGATCGGCCGGGTGACGAACGACGGATTCCTCCGCGTCAACGAGAAAGGAGTGGTGGTTGCCGAGGTGCCTGCGCGAGCCCTGACCGACAACGCCCCGACGTACGAGCGGCCGGCGGACGCACCCGCCTATCAGGATGCCCTGCAGTCCCTGCCGCTTGAGCTGATCCCGGAGCCGAAAGACTGCAATGCTGTGCTGGAGACGCTCTTGACCTCGCAGACGATCGCTTACAAAGGCTGGGCCTTCGAGCAGTACGATCACATGGTCCAGACCAACACCGTGATCCGTCCCGGATCGGACGCCGCGGTCCTGCGAATCAAAGGCACAGACAAGGCCCTGGCCGTCACGGCGGACTGCAACAGCCTCTACTGCGTGTTGAACCCCTATACCGGCGCTGCCAGCGCCGTCGCAGAGGCCGCGCGCAATCTCGTCTGCGCGGGCGCACGGCCGCTGGCCCTCACCGATTGCCTGAACTTTGGCAATCCGGAACGCCCGGACATTATGTGGCAGTTCATCCTGGCTGTGGAGGGCATCGCCGACGCCTGCAAGGCCTTGCGGATTCCCGTGGTGAGTGGGAATGTGAGCTTCTATAATGAGACTCGGGGGCTGTCAATCTATCCGACTCCGATCATCGGCATGGTCGGGTTGCTGGATCACGTCGAGCGGGCGGTCTCCCAGGGGTTCAAAGCGGAAGGCGATACAATCCTATTGTTAGGCGAAACCGGCGAGGACCTCGGCGGGACCGAGTACCTCCGGGCGGTCCATCACCGGGAGCAGGGGACGCCTCCCGTGCTCAACCTTGATCGAGAAGTCGCGCTGCAACGCGCCGTGCTGCAGGCTGTCGCGCAGGGCCTGGTACGGTCAGCCCACGACTGCGCGGAAGGGGGCTTGGCCGTCGCGCTCGCCGAGTCCTGCCTGTCGGCAACAAATGGGCCACTAGGCGCGGAGATCGTGCTGCACAGGCACGGGCTGCGGCGGGACAGCCTCCTGTTTGGCGAGTCCCAGTCCAGGATTATTCTCTCCGTCAAACCGGCCAATCGTGAGACAATAGAGGCGTTGGCCAGGCAAGAAGACGTGCCGTGCTCGGTTCTGGGGTTTGTCCGCGGCCAGCGGCTGATGATCTCCATTCGGGACGATCGGGGCCGGACGGCCCTCTGGGTTGACCGGCCGTGCGACAAACTTGATAGAATGTGGCGAGGGGCGCTCCGAGCCGCCCTGGAAACCGGGGAAGGAGGACACGCATGAGCAAGGCTAGCGCCGTCATCACCCCCGACAAGTTCCACGACGAATGCGCCGTCGTCGGCGTATACGGGCACAAGGAGGCGGCAAACCTCGCCTATCTCGGCCTGTACGCCTTGCAGCACCGCGGCCAGGAAAGCTCCGGCATCGTCTCCAACGACGGCGAGCAGTTCCATTGGGAAAAGGGTATGGGGCTCGTGGCGGACGTCTTCACCAGGGACCGGCTGAAGCGCCTGCCCGGCCGCTCGGCGATCGGTCACAACCGGTATTCCACGGCCGGCTCCAGCGACCTGAAAAACGCCCAGCCACTGGTCGTCAACTTCGCCTTTGGCAACCTGGCCCTGGCCCATAACGGCAATCTGATCAACGCCCAGATGCTTCGCAACGAACTGGAGGCCTACGGCGCCATCTTTCAGTCCACGTCCGACAGTGAGGTGATCATCCACCTGATCGCACAGTCTAAAGAGAGCTTGCTACTGGATCGTATCTTCGACGCGCTCAACCAGGTGCGCGGCGCGTTCTCCATCACACTCCTGACCGACAACGGGCTGATCGCCGCCCGCGACCCCTGGGGGTTCCGCCCCCTGTGCCTGGGCCGGATCAAGGACGCATGGGTCGTGGCGTCGGAGACCTGCGCCTTCGACCTGATCGGCGCCGAGACCATCCGTGATATCGAGCCGGGCGAACTGATCCTGATAGACGACACGGGCCTCCACGCCTATCATCCCTTCCCCAAGGTCAAGCCTGCAATGTGCATCTTCGAGCACATCTACTTCGCCCGGCCGGACAGCAAGATCTACGGGAACAACGTCTACTCCGCCCGCAAGGCCCTGGGGCGCCAACTCGCCAAGGAATCCCGCGTGCCGGCCGACATCGTCATCGCGGTACCCGACTCGGGCATGCCGGCCGCGCTGGGGTACGCCGAAGGGGCGAACATTCCGTTTGAGCTGGGCCTGATCCGCAACCACTACGTGGGCCGAACTTTCATCGAGCCAGAGCAGCGCATCCGGCATTTCGGCGTTAAGGTCAAGCTGAACGCCGTGCCGGAGGTTCTGGAGGGCAAGCGGGTGGTCGTGGTGGACGACTCCATCGTGCGCGGCACCACAAGCCGCAAGATAGTCAAGATGCTCCGCCACGCGGGGGCCAAAGAGGTTCACATGCGGATCTCGTCCCCGCCGGTCATCTCGCCGTGCTTCTACGGGATCGACACGCCCACCAAGAAGGAGCTGATTGGCTCGACGCATTCGATCGAGGAGATTCGCAAGTACATTACCGCCGACTCGCTTGCCTATCTGAGCCTGGAAGGGCTCCTGGCCGCCGCGCCCGGCAACGGCGAGCGCTACTGCAACGCCTGTTTCACTGAGAACTATCCCATTCCCTTCACCAAAGCCGAGGAATTGCAATTAGGTCTCTTTGACCGTCCGTGATGGGCGTGAGGGGGTTGACCTCACGGATCAGCCGCCGATTCGTCCTCATCCTCACCCTAGCCCAGCTTCTTCTGATCTACGCCGGGATCGTCGAGCCGAACTGGATCGAGGTCACGAACCACGAAGCCTGGTTCAAGAATCTCCCGGAGGAGTTCAACGGTCTGCTGGTTGCCCATCTGTCGGATCTGCACATCCGGAAGTATGGCACCCGGGAGCAACGGGTCGTGGCGCGCCTGGCCGAGTCCAAGCCGGGCCTGATCGTCATTACTGGCGACCTCACGCTGGAGGGGAGCGACCCGGCGACCATTCGGCAGTTCCTGACGGCTCTGCGCGATCTGAAGCCGACTTTCGGCATCTGGGCCGTGCTCGGCAACTACGATCACTGGAACCCGCTGGCGTCCAGTAAGGATGCGATCCGGCAGTTCTACAACAACGCTGGCGCCGCCCTCCTGGTCAACGAAGGTGGGCGTATCGGCCGGGGCCTAGACACTCTCTCGCTGATCGGGGTGGACGACCCCTTTTCGGGATACGCCAACCTGGGCGCGTCGCTCCGGGGCATGCAGCGCACCCCGTTCGCGGTCTTGCTGACACACTCGCCGGAAATCTTCATGAATGCCGATCTCATCAAATTTGATCTCGTGCTCGCCGGGCACACGCACGGGGGGCAGGTCCGGCTGCCCGGCATCGGCGCCCTGTGGCTACCCGCCGGCAGCGAACCCTTCGAGTCGGGGTGGTTTTATGGCCAGTACGCGCGGATGTACGTCACACGGGGTATCGGAACCAGCATCCTGCCGGTCCGGTTGTTCTGCCGGCCGGAGCTCGCCCTGATCACGCTCAAGCGTAGCGAGCCGAAACGGTAGCCACCGTGTCGCCCCTGTCACCACCCGTGCAGTCGGAGATCGGCCGGCTGATGGTCTTTTTCGGTCTGGTCTACTTTGCCCAGGGTCTCGGGCAGGCCGGCGGGCTCATTAACCAGCCCTTGATGAATTATCTGAAGGCGAATGGCCTGACGTCCGACCAGGTCGCTCAGTTGCTCGGAGTGCTGACCATCCCCTGGATCATCAAGCCGCTCTACGGGTTGATCAGTGACTTGGTCCCGCTCTTGGGGTACCGCCGTAAGAGCTATCTGTTCCTCATGAACGGACTCGCAGCCGCGGGGTTTCTCTGGCTCACCGGGTTGCTGACGCCGGAATGGATCGTCGCGGCAATGGTCTTGACCGCGCTCGGCATTGCCTCCTCAGACGTGCTGGTGGATGCCCTCATGGTTGAAAGAGGACAGCAGACTGGACAAATCAAGCGGTTTCAGAGCCAGCAATGGATGTGGTTCAACATCGCGGCGATTATGACCGGCATCCTCGGCGGCTGGCTGAGCGAAGCGCTCACACCCGCCAGGGCCCTCCATACAGCCGCGCTGATCACGGCCTGCGCACCGGCGGCTGTGGCAGTCGCGACCGCCTTCCTAGTTCGTGAGGAGAAAACGGCGATCGACCTCGTGCAGTTCAAGGCCAGCATAGGGAGCCTCATCTCTGCGCTGAAATCAAAAACGCTGTGGATCGTGGCCGGGTTTTTGGCCTTCTGGAACTTCAGCCCGAGCTTCGGCACCCCCATGTACTACCACATGGTGGACAACCTGAAATTCGACCAGTACTTCATCGGTCAGCTCGGGTCCGTCTCATCGGTCGGATCGGTGATCGGGGCATTCGTGTTCAAGCGGTTTCTGGCCGGTCGCTTCTCGACCACCGCGCTCGTGTATCAGAGCATCCTGCTGGGGGCGATCAGCACGGTCGCGTATCTGTTCCTGGCGGACCGTCAGAGCGCTGTCATCCTGTTCTTCTCCACCGGACTCATCAGCATGGTTCCGTTCTTGACGATGCTCAGCCTGGCGGCGGCGGCCTGTCCGCCGCATGCCGAAGGGTTCACCTTCGCCGGCTTGATGTCCATCTTCAATGGGGCGTCCCAGGTTTCCGCCATATGGGGCGCGCACCTTTACGAGCACGTGCTCGACAAACAGATGACGCCGCTCATTTGGATCTCCACGGCATTCACGCTGGCGGCGTTTTTCCTCGTACCCTTTCTGCCGAAGGTAGATGGAACGACCCCCGGCATCTCTCCACATCCCAGATAGCGAATATCACCCAAACGGGTGATTGCACAAATGGGGTGCCTGTGGGTAAATCACTTAACCTACAAACGGGATATCACCATGAATCAAGTGGACCTCAGCTACCGCATACTGCTGGAAGTCACGAACGTCCTCAATTCGCAGCACGACACGGATAGCCTCTGGAGCGCGATCGCCGAACAGATTAAGCAGATCATCCCGTGGGAGCGGGCTGGGGTGACATGGTACGACGCCAACAGCGACTCCTTCCGTTTTTACGCGGTCGAGACGAGCCTCACGACGAAAATCCTACAGCGAGACGCCGTGATCCCCCACACCGGCAGCGCCGTCGGGTGGGTCTACGACCATAAACAGATCCACGTGCGGCCGAATTTGCGCGTCGCGCGCCTCTTTCTGGAGGATGACATTTACTTCCAGGAAGGCTTGGGGCGCATGATCAATCTCCCGCTCTTGGTGCGTGGGGCATGCCTTGGCACGTTGAACATCGGCAGCGTCCAGACCGGAGAACCGGAGCCACATATCCTGGAGTTCCTCCAACAAGTGGCCATTCAAATTGCCTTCGCGTTCGATCACGTCCGGGCGTACGAGCAGATCAATCGTCTCCGCGAGCAACTGGCGAAAGAGAACGAATACCTCGTGGAAGAGATCAAGCTCACCCACAACTTTGGCGTCATGGTGGGAAAGAGCCAGGCGCTTCAGGAAGTTGTACAGCTGGCGGAGACCGTGGCCCCGACGAATTCGACGGTCCTGATCTCCGGAGAGACTGGCACCGGCAAGGAGCTGTTGGCGCGCGCGATTCACGAGCTCAGCCCGAGACGGGACAAACCTTTTGTGCGTGTGAACTGCGCGGCGCTCCCGCAGGGACTCGTCGAGAGCGAACTCTTCGGTCACGAACGCGGGGCGTTCACCGGCGCCAGCCAACGTCGGCAGGGACGGTTTGAACTGGCGGACTGCGGCACACTTTTCTTGGACGAAATCAGCGAGCTGCCTCTCGAGACGCAAGCCAAATTGCTCCGGGTGCTTCAAGACGGACTCATCGACCGTGTGGGCGGACGCCACCCGATTCCAGTGGACGTGCGGATCATTGCCGCAACGAACTCGGATCTCGGGATGGTGATTGCGGAAGAACGATTTCGGCCAGATCTCTTTTATCGGTTGAATGTGTTTCCCATCGCCATCCCTGCTCTTCGCGACCGTCCTGAAGATATTCCACTTCTGGCACGTCATTTCGTCCAGCAGTACAGTCTCAACCTGAAACGCCCGTGCCGCGAGATCGAAGAGGGCTCCTTGAGACGCCTGGTCCAGTACTCCTGGCCTGGGAACGTCCGAGAACTTCAAAACGTGATCGAGCGGGCCGTCATCCTGACGCACTCGCCCAAGGTGGAGATCGACGCGCGCCTGCTCGCGTCCTCCGGTTCCAACGGGCATGCAGAGTCGCCGACGAGACTGCACGATCTGGAACACGCGCATATTCGGAGGACTCTTGAGCAAACAGATTGGCGGATTGATGGGCCATACGGCGCCGCCAGGCAACTCGGCCTCCACCCGAGCACCCTCCGAAGCCGACTGAAAAAGCTCGGCATCAAACGTCCGGACAAGTTCCCCACCGGGAACTCTTTTCATTCCATCGGTCATTAAGACCTGTGTCGGGTCCAAATTGTCAGGTCTCCTGACCACCACACAATCGCGCTTATAATCAGGCTCTTCAGTGCGTTTCCGCGAAATTTCGCGGAAACCACGCGATCTGCCCGCGAGATTTCGTGGGATCACCATTTTCTCTCAAGCGGAAATTTCGGCAAGACGTGTGAAAAATCCATCGCTTCCGCACGTCATGACTTCATGAAGAATTCGGCATGGATGTTGCGCTATCGCTATTTGGCTCAACGCGTTCCAACTGCGCGTGAACAAGGTGAGAAGGACACGCGGGTTTTGTTGAGTGGCGGCCATGGAAATCAGTTGCGGAACGATCGCAGGGAACAAGAGGAGGTGATACGTATTCTCGGGACGGAGAGCCATAAACCTTAACAGTCCGTAGGCCCGAGATAGTGTTGAAATATGTAGCGCAACACGGACTCCTTTAGTTGTGAAGGTTTTCAATTAAACAGGGAGGTCGCGACGATGTTTCTAACCAGACGGCAATTCATGAAAGCGAGCGCGGGGACGATCGCGGCGCTCGCGATCGCGGACAAGGCGCTAGCCTTGACCGCGCTGCAGCCGGTCATCGAGGTGGGCAACCCCCTCGGCGAGTACCCGGACCGGTCCTGGGAGCGCGTCTATCATGACCAGTACCGCTACGACTCGTCCTTTACCTATTGCTGCTCGCCCAACGACACGCACCAATGCCGCGTTCGGGCGTTTGTGCGCAACGGGGTGGTGATGCGAGTGGAGCAGAACTACGACCATCAGACCTATGAGGACCTGTACGGCAACCGCGGGACGTTTGCGTGGAATCCGCGGATGTGCCTGAAGGGGTACACGTTCCACCGGCGCGTGTATGGCCCGTACAGATTGAAGGGCCCGATGATCCGCAAGGGATGGAAGGCCTGGGTGGACGACGGCTGCCCAGAGCTGAGTCCGGAAGTCAAAGCCAAGTATAGATACACCAGCCGCGGCGAGGACGACATGTTACGTGTGTCGTGGGACACCTGCGCCGCGTACCTGGCCAAGGGGATGTTGAAGATCGCGGAGCGGTACTCGGGCGAGGCGGGCGCGCGGCGCCTGCGCGAGCAGGGCTATCCGCCGGAGATGATCGAGACGATGAAGGGCGCGGGGGTGCGGACCTTTAAATACCGGCCGGGTATGGCGGCCTTGGGACAGGTCGGCAAGATCGGGTTTGGCCGGATGGCTAACTCGAACCTGGCGCATCTCGACGCCTATATCAGGAAAGTCGGGCCGGACAAGGCGGTCGGCGGTCGGCCCTGGTCAAGCTACACCTGGCACGGCGACCAGCCCCCGGACCATCCTTTTTGGAACGGCATTCAGACCTCGGACATTGACCACGCCGACATGCGCTTCTCGAAGATGCACGTGAGTTGGGGCAAGAACTTCGTCGAGCATAAGATGCCCGAAGCGCACTGGTTCATCGAGTGCATGGAGCGCGGCGGCCGCATCGTGGTCATCGTGCCCGAGTACAGCCCGCCCGCGACGAAGGCCGACTACTGGATTCCGCTTCGGCCTGCATCGGATGCCGCGCTGTTCCTGGGGGTCCTCAAGATCCTCATGGACGAGAACCTGTACGATGCGGACTTCTGCAAGCAGTACACGGACAGTCCGATCCTGATCCGGACCGACACACTGCAGTACCTCGACCCGCGGGACGTGATCAAGGACTACAAGCTGTTCGATTTGACCCACGGCTACTCGAAGTATGTCCAGGCGATCAAGCAGGAATATCGGGAGCGGCTGGGCGACTTCATGGTGTGGGACACGGCGAAGAACCAGGCGGTGCCGATGCACCGCGAGATGGTCGGCGTGAACATGACAAAAGCCGGGATTGATCCGGCGCTGGAAGGCACGTACCGCGTGAAGCTGTTGGACGGCAAGGACGTGGACGTGATGCCGGTGTTCCAGATGTACAAGATCCACGTGCAGGACTACGACCTAGACACGACGCATGGCATCACGCAGTCGCCGAAGGACCTGATCGTCCGCTGGGCGCGAGACATGGGCACCGTCAAACCGGCGGCGATTCACTCCGGCGAAGGGGTGAACCACTGGTTCCACCGGACGACCAACGGTCGCGGGGCGGCGATGCTCTGTATCGTCACCGGCAACCAGGGCAAGTTCGGGACCGGCACCCATAACTGGTCGGGCAACTACAAGACCGGTGTCTGCCAAGGGACTCCTTGGAGCGGCGCCGGCATTGGGGCGTGGGGCGCCGAGGATGCGTTCAACCTGAACCTCGACCCCAAGGCGCATGGCAAGGAGATCGTCACCAAGTATTATGCGTACGGCGAGGAGCCGGCGTATTGGAACCACGGTGATCGTGGGCTGATCGTCAACACGCCGAAGTACGGGCGTAAAGTGTTCACGGGCAAGACGCACATGCCTTCGCCCACAAAGGTCGAGTGGACGGTCAATGTGAACCTCCTGAACAACGCAAAGTACCACTACGACATGGTCAAGAACGTGGACTCGAACGTCGAGTGCATCGTGGTGCAGGACCTGGAGATGACGTCCGGCGTGAACTACGCGGACATGGCCATGGCCATCAATTCCTGGATGGAGTTCACGTATCCGGAGATGGTGAATTCGTGCTCGAATCCGTGGCTGCAGGTCTGGAAGGGTGGGATTCGGCCGCTGTACGACACGCGCAACGACCTGGATACCTATATCGGGGTGGCCATCAAGTGGGCCGAGATGACCGGTGATAAGAAGTTCACTGACCTCTGGAAGTTCGTGACTGAGAACAAGGTGGACATTTACCTGCAGCGTATCTTTGATGCCGCCAGCACGACATACGGCTACAACGCGAAGACGCTCATGCAGTCGGAGAAGGGCTGGTTTGTGATGACGCGGACGTATCCGCGGCAGCCGTTCTGGGAGCACGTCAACGAGGCGAAGCCGATGTGGACACGGACAGGACGGTTCGAGAACTATCGGATCGAGTCCGAGTGCATCGAGTACGGCGAGAACTTCGTCGTGGCCCGCGAGGACGTCGAAGCGACGCCGTACCTGCCCAGTGTCATTATCAGCACGAACCCGTTCGTGCGGCCGGACGACTACGGCATTCCGATCACGGCCATGCACCATGATGACCGGCACGTGCGCAATACCAAGCTGCCGTGGAACGAGGCCAAGCGGCACGTGAACCCGTTGTGGGAGAAGGGGTATCAGTTCTACTGCATCAC
>CAZSUT010000032.1:0-26752 GCA_964610095.1 uncultured Nitrospirales bacterium
TCGCCGCTTCGAATAAAGATCTGGAAGAAGCCGCTCAAGCGGGAATTTTTCGCAAGGATCTCTTCTTCCGGCTCAACGTGGTCGCCATTATCGTGCCGCCCCTGCGCGAGCGCAAAGAGGACATTCCAGCATTGGCCAACTTTTTCCTGGGGCGGTACTGTCGGGACATGAAACGAACCCCGATGACCTTCAGCTCCGGTGCCATGAAGCTCCTCACCGAGCACAACTGGCCTGGCAACGTGCGGGAGCTCGAGAACGTCATCGAGCGCGCCGTCGTCTTGACCACCGAGAACGAAATCGGCCCACATGATCTCGCCCTAGGCTCCAGAGACATGCCGATGGGAGATCTTGCCTCACTCCTGGACCTCCCGTTCCATGTCTCCGTGCAGGCTCACAAGAAAGCCCTGCTCAGTCATGCCATCAACAAGGCCAAGGGGAACAAGACCCAGGCGGCCGCCTTGTTGAACCTCCAGGCGACCTACCTGTTCAGGCTCTGCAAGCAACTCGGCATCACGTAAGCCCTTGCTTTCCTTCCTGCATCTGTTCCGTCTCCGCAGGCCCTTCTATCCGATCCGATAAGCGGTCTATCTGATCAGATAGTTTTGGCTCTTTTAAAAGTAGGCTTCCGCCTTGTGACAAATCATGACAAATTTCTGAGCATATAGATTTTACAAGCTTTTTACTGCTGGTTTCCGTACCCTACGGCCCCTCACACGGGGGCACCACCTTTGCACCTTTACGTATGGCCATGTTGAAGATGACCCGCAACAGTTTGCAAACACCGACCGTGACGAGCAACTCGAGGCACCTCACTGGCTCAGCAGGATTTAGCTTCATCGATGTAATGCTGGCACTGGTGGTCCTGACCATCGGCGTGCTGGCAGTTGCAGACCTCCAGGTCATCTCGTCAAGCGGAAACAAGACCGTTCAGGGAGTGACGACTGCCGCCTCTCTCGGGGAAGCGACGCTGGAAGCGCTCAAAAACCCCAACACGATGCCGTATGCGAACATCGTGTCCGTACCAGCCACACAGGTCGTGGGGGCGGATGGCAAGACGTATACCAAAACGGTCACGGTCACGACCGACAGCCCGCTGACCAACACGAAGACCGTCACCGTCACCCTGACATGGACGGATGGCTCGAAGACGAACACGGTTCCGATGTCCACCATCATCGCCCAGTAGGCCGAGGAGATCAGCAACGGTGCGACGGCTCAGGTCAGACAGAGGGTATAGCTTGATGGAGGTCTCTCTCGCCACTGCGGTCGGGCTGATCGTCTTGACGAGCACCTTCGATCTCTATGTCCAGTCGTCGAAGACCACCCAAGGCCAATCCGATGCTGTCCAGATGCAATTGCAAGTCAAATCAGCCATGGAGCTGATGGCCCGAGAAATGCAAAACATGTACTGGACAACCGGGTCTCCCACGCCTCCTTTGAACATCACCACCACGCTCACAGCCGGCGACACGATCAGCTTTAACAGAGTCATGGACGCTGGCTATTCCTCGGGCGGCAACATCGCCTCCACGCTGAATGATACGACAAAAAACTGGGCGGCGAACGCCTATGCTCCTTCAGCTACAGCAGGTATCTCGTATGCCATCAAGATCACTGCCGGCACCGGTTCGGGGCAAATGCTGAACATAAGCGGCAACAGCGCAACCCAACTCACGTTATCGGGCTCCTGGGGCACGCTCCCTGATGCGACATCGCTCTATTTCATCTATCAGAATGAAGGGTTCACCAGGACCGCTGCGAACAAGCTGGGGTATCAACGAGGGAACGGGGGGTATCATCCCATCGCCGACAATATCACCCAATTGTCCTTTAACCAGACGAAAGACTCGGGCCATTCCTCGGGCGGCAACACCGCCACCACACTGAATGATACGACAAAAAACTGGGCGGCGAACGCCTATGCTCCTTCCGCTACCCCCGCGTATGCCGTCAAGATCACTGCCGGCACCGGTTCGGGGCAAGTCCTGAACATAAGCGGCAACAGCGCAACCCAACTCACGTTATCGGGCTCCTGGGGCACGCTCCCTGATGCGACATCGCTCTATGCCATCTATGATCCTAACTCGATCGCCATTACCCTGACGGGACAGACCAGCAACCCCGACCCCCACACTGGACAATACATCTCTTACAGCCTGACCGATACAGTCCTGAAGAGGAATTGAGAAGAGCTTGGCCATGAGAAACCTACGCAGATATATGCAGGAAGAGTCGGGCACGGCCCTGCTCGCCTCCGTCTTACTGGTGGTCCTTCTCACCGGGGCAGGGATGGCGGCCGTGATGACGACATCCGTGAATCAGAATAGGTCCAAGAACGTCCTGACGTCAAAGCAGGCCTTCTACCTGGCCGATGCCGGAATCCAGCATGCCAAGACGTTTTTGAACCAGAATCAGAGCAACTGGAATACCTATGCCACCACGCAGGTGCAGACCCTTCTCCCCTATACTGCGCTGGGCCAAACCGGGGGATACAGTGTCACCGTTAAAGGTGGGGGTAACGGGAGCCTTCTGCTCACTTCGACCGGCACCGCCGCCGGCACCGCCACGGCGGTCGTCCAGAGCCTGATGACAAACAACCTTTCCTACATTCCCGCCAAATACGCCTTCTTAACCGGTAAAAACTTATTGGTCAGCGCGAACGATTCGATCCAAGGCACGGGCGGCGGGGTGCACGCCAATGTCAACCTCACTATTATGAACAGTCCTACAATCGCCGCCGATGCCACAGCCAGCGGCACATATACAAACGCGGGGACCCCTTCGATTGGGGGGACTTCGGGCGGCTCGAAGCCTCTTGAAGCGATCGCCGCGATCTCGCCGGCTAATAACCAGACCAATTTTTACGCCTCGCGAGACTACTTGTTGGATTGTGATGGAAAAGTCTATGACGTGAACGGCGTTCTCCAGGCAACCAGCTCGTGGAATGGCTGGAGCTACATTGGCACGTGCTCGGCCGCGACCTGGACGATGAACTCCTCTTCGACGATAAACGGCACTCTGTATGTGAACGGCGATGTGGTCATCACAGGATCCGTTGGCACGACCACGATTCCCTGGATCGTCTCGATCATCGCCGCCAAATCGATCAATGTGAGTTCCCTGAACATTGTTGTAAGACCTCCCGCGTCAACCGATGGAGCGCTCTACAAGGCCGCGACACAAAATATCCTCTTTCTTGCGGGCGGCGATATCTACATCCACCCTCCAAGCGGTGGCACCGCGACGTTCACAGGCTTTCTATTGGCCTACGAACAGATTGGTGTAAACGGCACCTCGACGCTGACGATCAACGGTACTCTGCTCGCGGCAGACCAGGCCACAGTATGCACGGTTGTTACCGGGAGCCCCTACATCACCGGCAACACAACCACCAACGCCCCGAAAATCAACTATGCCGGCAATCTCGTCAATGCGACGCTCGGGACAAGCGGAGGAGTGCAAGTCGTGACCTGGCAGGCTACGCAGTACTGATACCGGAAAGCGGGGACGCCGACGCATGCGTTCCTCGTAAAACCAGAAAAGGTATCTTTTCAGATAGTCTTATATCTTGAGAGACACAGGATTGAACCTTGCCGTGCAGTCCAGTAGCTGCTATCTCATGGCAGTATTGCAAGAATTTTCCATATGGGTTAAGGCATGGCACTTGCACTTGATCTTGATACTGTCAGGAAAGGCTGAAAAGGTTCCAAAAAAGGACTTCACTATGTTGAGAACTTCGAAACGCAAGGGGTCGTTGCAAGTCATGCTGATGGCTCTCGTCGTGCTCGTGATCGGCATCACGGCTCCCGGATATGGCGACGATGATCATGACGACGGAAAAAACCAGTTCGTGGAAAATTACCTTCGACTCTCCGGTCCAGCCCTTGAGGGCACGCTGACGCTCATCGCACCCGCTCAAGAAGTTATCTTCCATATTGTAAAGTGCAAAGGAGTGGATGAAGACTTTATGGTATTTTTCGCCTTACCCACATACCTCAAACTTGCGAATTTTCCGACTCCAAAGAGCCTGGAAGGCCTTCTTTTGCCAGGTGTCCCGACTTCGGATTTTCCTACGGATTGCCTGAGGAGAGATCAAACCGCCGGCGATTCCATAGTTCCCATCGTGACGCACGTGAAGAGGCGAACGTTTGCAAACAACTTGACCACACTAAACGCCGACGTGGTGCTCCTGCAAGTGGTTCAGCGGTCGCACAAAGACAAGGACGAGGACAGGGACAGGCACTAGGATAAATAAGGTGGGGTTCTTGCAAGCCAGGTGACTTCCCGCTCCGTTTCGCTCACTACTCAATACTCAAAGGGATGGCGGTTCCGGCCGGGGTGCAAGAACGCTCCCCGTGAAAAATGGTGAAGCCTCCCCGCGTTTCGGATATACTCCTGCCTAATTTTAGTGCCCCTCGTATGGTTAAGGGTGAGGACAATCAATCATGGGCACCGCCGATCTAAAACCTGAGGAGTCGGGGTCACCCAAGCGTCGGCGCAAGCTGGGTGAGGTCCTGCTGGAGGCAGGGCTTCTGACGCAGGACCAGCTAACCAAGGCGCTCGAAGAATGCGCCCGATCCGGCAAACGGCTGGGCGAATACCTCGTTGACCAGACCATTGTTTCAGAGCACGACCTCACGTCGTGTTTGTCTAACCAGCTAGGCTTCCTCTTGGTGGATCTCGCCAGGGAAGATTTGAACCCCGAGCTGGCCTCCATCGTTCCCGAACCCATAGCCAAACGCTACCAGGCCGTTCCACTCCGCCAAGAAGGCAAATCCTTGACTGTGGCCATGGACAACCCTCTCGACTTCGAGGCCATTCAAGATATTTCGTTCTTGAGCGGATGCACCGTGAAACCGGTGTTGGCCGGCCGGTCGGCCATCATAGAGGCGCTTGAAAAGGTCTACGTGAAGCAGGAAATCGAGGCTTCGATCAGCCGCATCATCGACAGCACGGAGGAGTTTGACGAGGACTTATTGGAGGTCCTCTCCGACACCGACCAGACGACGGTGGCTGAACTCCAGACCCTGGAAGAGGAGACTCGTCGTGCCCCCATCGTCCGGCTCGGGAACATGATCATGACCGAGGCTGTCCGGGCCAGGTCCAGCGACATTCACATCGAACCCACACAGAAAGACACCCTGATCCGGTACCGCGTGGACGGCCTGCTTCGTGAGGCCTTGCGGGTCCCGAAGGGAGCCCACGCTGCGCTCATTTCCCGTCTCAAGGTGTTGGCCAAGATGGACATCTCCGAGCGCCGCCTGCCGCAAGACGGCGCCATTCGCTTGAAGATCGAACGGAGGGACGTGGATCTCCGCGTGTCTTCCTTGCTGACCCAGTACGGCGAGAAGATGGTCATGCGGATCAAGGACCAGACGAAATCCCTGACCAGTCTGGAGTTTCTTGGCCTCTCCGAGACACACTACGCCACCATCAAGTCGTTCACCCAGCGCCACAAGGGCATCATCCTCGTGACCGGCCCGACGGGAAGCGGCAAGACGACGACCCTTTACGCCATCCTGAACGTCATTAAGTCCACGGCGATCAACCTGCTCACCGTCGAGGACCCGGTCGAAACCAACATCGACGGGATCAGCCAGACCCAGGTCAACGTCGACGCGGGTCTGACCTTTGCCACAGCCCTTCGCGCCATCCTGCGCCAGGATCCGGACGTCATCTTCGTCGGTGAGATCCGGGACCAGGAGACCGCGGAGATCGCCTTCCGAGCTGCCATGACCGGCCACCTGGTCCTCTCCACAATCCACACCAACGATGCTCCGTCCGCCATCACGCGACTCATCGACATCGGCATCCCCCGCTATCTAGTAGCCTCGCTGGTCGAGGGGGTCATCGCCCAGCGCCTGGTCCGGACCATCTGCCCGCATTGCAAGGAGAAGGCAATGCCGGACCCGGCCACGCTGATGACTCTCAGGATCCCGCCGGAAACCTTGTCGAACGTGCAGTTCTACGCGGGAAAGGGCTGTAAAGAGTGCGGGAAAACCGGGTATTTGGGGCGGATGGCCATCATGGAAATCCTCGACCCGAACGCCCGGATGCGCGAGATGATCTCAGCGGAAGCGTCTGAGCAGGAGCTGCGCCTGGCCGCCCTTGCGGCCAAGATGACCACGCTGGGCGAGGACGGCCTCAACAAGGCCAAAGCGGGCCTGACGACGCTCGAGGAATTAGTGCGGGTGATTGAGGTGTCGAGCAAGACCGAGTCGATCTGTCCAACTTGCGCCCGGATCGTCCAGTACGACTTCATGGCCTGCCCCTACTGCGAGACGATCCTCAGCCGCAACTGCATGGACTGCAAGCGCTCCCTTCAGCTCGAGTGGAAGACCTGCCCATACTGTGGGACCCGCGTCGGCGTGCACTGATGGTCATTCTGGGCAAAGCGAAGAATCTAGACCCTTCACATTTGTTCAGGTACTGATTCACAGCAACGCGATGGCCAGTTCGTCGGCCAGCAGAAGCCCGTCATCACTGGCCCGAAGGACTTCGCCTTCCAGGACCACCCACCCGCCACGGACCAGCCTCTCGATCTGCTCCCGGAATCGCTCGATCGGATCGAGACAGTACCGCTCACGCAGGGAAGCGCAGGCCACCCCCGCGACAGTGCGGAGTCCAAAAGCCACCGCCTCCCGTAACCGCAGGTCCGGCGTCCCTACCTCCCTCTCGGCAATGGGTGGGACGCCGGCTGAAACCAGTCGATGGTACTCCTCCAGCGATGCCACCGCGCTGAACCGCGCTCCGTCTGGGTACGAATGGGCGCTAGGGCCCAATCCCAGCCACTCGCGATCGGTCCAGTAGCCCAGATTGTGCCGGCAGATGTGGCCCGGTCGCGCGAAGTTGGAGACCTCATACTGGAAATAGCCTGCGGCCTTCAGCCTGTCCCGCCCCTCCTGATACATATCGGCCAGGGCGTCTTCGTCAGGCAGGATCAGTTGCCCGCGCTCCACCTCCCGGTGAAGCTGCGTCCCCTCTTCGATCGTCAGCCCGTAGAAGGCGAGATGCTCGGGCGCCAGGGCGATCGCAGCGTCGAGATTGGCCAGCCAGCGGGTCGGGGACTGGCCCGGGAGCCCGTAGATCAGGTCCAGATTCAGGTTGGCAAAGCCAGCCCGGCGAGCGGCACCGACAGCCTGCACGATCTCCTGGGTCGTATGCGGGGTGTTGGCCGCTTTCAACTCTGCATCGTCGAACGACTGCGCGCCCAAGCTGAGCCGGTTGAACCCACCTTCCCGGAGCGCTCGTAGGAATGACTCCTCCACCGAGGCTGGATTGGCCTCGATCGAGACTTCGGCGGCTGGATCCACGACAAAGCTTCGCCGGCAGGCCTCCAGGATGCTGAGCAGTTGTCCGGACGAGAGGGTCGTGGGCGTTCCACCGCCGAAGTAGATCGTCTCAACAGTCCGCCCGCGGAGCGTATTGGTCCTGCCGTGCAGCTGGATCTCCGCCAGCAGATCGGACACAAAGGCCGCAACGCGGTCATCTCGACGGGCACGGGTGAAGAAGCCGCAGAAGTGGCACCGCCGGTCGCAGAACGGCACGTGGAGATACAGGCCGACGTCATCGTCACGAGAAATCATTGAAGGCCTCACCGCGCAGTCACGATCAGATTATCGATCAATCGGGTCTCACCAATCCAGACGGCAAGCAAGAGCACCACACGTCCTCGCACGCTGCGCACTTCATCCAGCGTGATGGGATCCACCACGGCGAGGTAATCCAGGCGCGCCAATGGCTCTGCCCTGGTGAGCCGGGTCATGGCCGCTTCGACCTTCTTCGCTGACCGCTCCCCGGCCCGGATCAACTCTCGGCCATCAGAGAGAGCACGGTAGAGCACGGTCGCTGCTTTCCGCTCTTCCGGCGAGAGGTGCCGGTTGCGCGAGCTGAGCGCCAAGCCGTCCGGTTCTCGGACGGTGCGGCGCACGACGACCTCCGTATCCAGATTCAGATCCTTGGCCAGCCGCTCGACGACTACCGCCTGTTGATAGTCCTTCTGGCCGAAGAACGCCTTGTCAGGACGGACGATGTTCAGGAGCTTCGTCACGACCGTCGTCACGCCTCCGAAGTGTCCAGGCCGTGAGAGCCCCTCGTACCGACGCGTGAGGCGCTGCACAGAGACGGCCGTCTCGAAATCCGTCGGGTACATCTCCTGGGCGCGGGGGATGAAGACGGTGTCGACGCCGGCTGACTGGCAGAGGCGGAGATCCTGCGTGAGCGAGCGAGGGTACCGGTCGAAGTCTTCCAGCGGGCCGAACTGCAGGGGATTGACGAAGATGCTCACGGCCACCGCGTCGCAGGCCAGCCTCGCCGCGCGGATCAGCGAGCGGTGCCCCTCGTGCAGGGCGCCCATGGTCGGCACCAACCCGATCATCACTCCTTCCCGCTGGAGCCCTCGAGACCAAGCGCGCATGGCGTGGACGGTCCGAATCCGCCGTATCAAGGCCGACACGCGCCACCCTCGCGCGTCCACGGGACGACAGGCTCCTCCAGACGGCGGACCGCGTGCGGATCCTTGAGAGCGGCTAGAAGCGACGCCACGGTCTCTCCCAGCACCGGATGCTGGAAGGCCGGTGCCAGTTCGGCCAAGGGAGCCAAGACGAAGCGGCGCTCGTGCAGGCGCGGGTGCGGAACTTCCAGTCCATTGTCGTGGATGACCTGGGCCCCGTAGAACAGGAGGTCAAGATCAATGGTGCGGGGTCCTGAGGGACGGTCGGGGTCACGGCCCAGCCCCCGCTCCGTCTCCTTGAGGATCAGCAGCAGACGCCAGGCTGGCAGGTCAGTGTCCACCCGCGCCACGAGGTTCAGGAACAGCCCGCCGACGTCGCCTATCGGCTCCGTCTCGTACGCGGAGGAGTAGCCAACCAATCGGCTTTGCGGGAGCATGCCCAGCAACCCGAGCGCGCGGGCACAGAAGTCGCGCCGATCGTCGAGATTCGACCCGATCCCGATGTAGGTTTCAACCATCCGCCCACCCTTACAGGCCTGCCTTCTCCATCCGCGAGACGGCTTCGAGCAGACGCTTCTTCGGCGTGCACAGCGTCATCCGGATATAGCCCTCCCCGGCCTCCCCGAAGCCGTTGCCTGGCGTCGTGACGATCCCGGCCTTCTCCAACAGGTGCGCCGTGAAGGATGTGGAGGTGAAGCCTTTTGGTACGGTGACCCAGACGTAGAACGCCGCGTGGAGCGGCTCCACCTCAAGCCCGACCCTCTTGAGCCCCGGAAGCAGCGCGTCGCGCCGCTCCTGGTAGACCGCCCGGATCCCGTCGGCCATCGCATCCCCCTGGCGCAAGGCCGTGATCCCGGCCTCCTGCACGGCCTGGAACGCGCCGGAGTCGAGGTTGCTCTTGACCTTGCCGAGCCCGGCCAGCACCTGCTTGTTACCGACCGCGAACCCGATCCGCCAGCCGGTCATGTTGAAGGTCTTCGACAGCGAGTGAAATTCGACTCCGACCTCCTTGGCGCCATCCACCTCCAGGAAGCTGGGCGGGCGCCGTCCGTCATAGTAAATCTCGGAATAGGCCGCGTCGTGGCACACGATGATCCGGTGCTCGCTCGCGAACTCGACCACGCGCTTGAAGAAGTCCTTGCCGGCCGTCGCCGAAGTCGGGTTGTTCGGATAGTTCAGAAACATCAGCTTGGCCTTGCGCGCCACGTTTTTCGGAATGGCTTGGAGGTCTGGCAGGTAGTGGTGGGGCTTCGTCAGAGGCATTACGTACGGCGTGCCGCCTGCAAAGCCGGTCCCCACCGGATAGACCGGATACCCGGGGCTTGGCACCAGGACCACGTCGCCGGGGTCCACGAAGGCCAGCGGCACGTGGCCGATGCCTTCCTTCGAGCCGATCAGCGTGAGAACCTCGTCAGCCGGATTGAGCGTAACGTCAAAGCGCCGCTTGTACCAGTCGGCGACCGCCTGCCGGAAGCTCAGCATCCCCTCGTAGGACGGATACTGGTGGTGCTTCGGATTGCCCACCGCCTGCCGCATCTGCTCGACGATCGGCGCGGGGGTCGGCAGGTCTGGATCGCCGATGCCCAGATTGATGATGTCCACGCCGCGGGCGATAGCCTTCTGCTTCATCTCATCGATCGCGGCGAACAGATACGGCGGCAAGGTCTTGATCCGGCTCGAGGGCTCTATCGGGAATCCGGCCATGAAACAGCACTCCTTCTGCAAGTGGGTGACGTGGAGCTAACAGGGTACTGCATGGGATGTGAAAAAGAAAAGGGGTTTTGACAAGGCCGGACTTGCGTGATAGCGTTGGACATGCCCGCCCGTGCAGCCTGCTTTTTGCTGCTCGTCTTGCTGCTCAGCGCGTGCGCAGGCCCTGCTGCGCAGGACAATCAGACCGCCAGCCCGATCGATCCCGTCCTGAGAGCCTCCATCTACGAATACCTGGACACCCAGGACGCCGAGCGCGCCGATCAGGTCCTCGCTGAGATTCTGGGCCGTCAGGGTGCGACACCGGCGGCCGTCGCGGCCATCCTCGCCGCAGGCCGCACCTACCGGGCCGAACCGGTGGGCGCCCTGCCCAGCCGTGAACTTCGCCTCGGGTGGCGCGCGTTTTACTACGGCCTGTACGTTCCGGATTCGTATCGCCCTGACAAAGCGTACGGGCTCGTCATCTGCTTGCACGGAGCCGGCTTCACAGGCGACACCTATCTGGAACGCTGGCAGACCCGCCTGGGCGAGGGCTACATCCTGGCCTGCCCGACCCTGCGCATGGGGAATTGGTGGACCCGCACTGCCGAGGACCTCGTCTTGGCCACCATTCGCGCGGTTGAGGCCCGCTACCATGTTGATCCCAACCGCGTGTTTCTCACCGGCATGTCCAACGGCGGGATCGGAGCGTACCTGATCGGGGCACATCACGCTTCGCGCTTCGCCGCCGTCGTACCCATGGCCGCCGGGCTGGACGACATCCTGATGCCGTTCCTGGAAAACTTCCGACAGACACCGCTGTATATCATCCACGGCCGGCAGGACCAGGTGATGCCAGTCTCCCTGAGCCGCCTCATAGACGAGGCCCTGACCGAGCTGGGCTACCCGCACGTGTACCGGGAGCATAATCGCATCCACCCGATGGTCGGCGGCCATTTCTTCCCGCGGGAGGAACTGCCTGACCTGATCGCCTGGCTGGCGGATCGGCACCGGAACCCGTACCCGAAGAAACTGACCGTCGTGCGCGACGCGTCGCATCTCCTGCCGTTCAACTGGGTGCGGATCGACGCGACGGACCGCATCGCCGAGTTTTCGGAGAACCTCACCGACCGACGCGACGAGGCCATCGCCACCAAACGCTACGCCAGGTTGGAGGCGGAAGTCGTCGGGCCCAACAAGATCGAGGTCCGCACGCACCGCATCCGGCGCTACACGCTCTATCTCAATGAGAACCTAGTGGACCTCTCACGCCCGGTGACGATCGTGACCAACGGAGACGTGACGTACGAGGGAACGGTAGTGCCCGGCACCAAGACCCTCCTGCACGAGGCGCGCGCACGGCAAGACCCTGGCGCCTTTTTTTCCGCCGCCGTATCGGTGGCGGTCTCGAGTTCGAAATGAGCCGCCCCATTTTCTAAATCCATGTGCGCTGGGAACCCGCTGGCTAATCCGTGCAGGTGAAATCGACTGCGCCGACCCCACCAGGGATACAACCATGCTGCAGGGTAGGCGCAAAATTCACATCAACCGTGAGCACCCACGCATCCAGGTCTGGGTCGTCGTCCAGGTTGGCTGTGGCCGTGGCCTGGTAGAGAAATGGAGGGGGACCGGCTCCGTTCAATTGAATCGTAATCGTGTAATATTTTAACGGAGCGGAAGGATTAAACCCGATGGTCGGAAGACTAGCCGAAAATTGGCCGTTGTCAGCGTAGTAGGATTCTTCAAGCCGTTTGATGTCGGCTAAGGCCGTCTCACCCTCAATCGATTTAGCCTTTTTCAGATAAATCTGAAACCCTATAATGGCGAACGAGGCAAGGATGCCAAGGATAGCAACAACGATCAGCAGTTCGAGTAGAGTAAATCCCTTCGAATCGCTGGTCCTCAGCTTTGGTCTCATGCCTTGCCTGATTGGAGCCGTTAAGTAGGCTCGGAGAGCTGAAACCTCTTCAGAGTCTCATTGATTCGTTGCGAGCCCTTCAAGGCTATTTCCAGACGGTTCAGCGCCTCCCGGTTAACCGATGGCTGTTTCCTCATCTCGTCCATAATCCAGGATACGGCCTCGCGCACATGGGCATCGCTTTCCCGGATCTCCCGGAATGCGGGTTCGATCGTATCGAGAACCTCGTTCAGAAGTCCGGCAAGTTCATGCAGTTCATCCCCTTTCCTGAGGCGGATACGAAGAGCAAGGTTCCCACGAATCAGCTCTCGGGCGGTCTGTTCAAAGCGAAATAGCGGTCCTGCCAGCCGATGGGTCAGGTAAATGCTGAAAACGGCTGCCGCCGGAATCAATATGGCAAGGGCTGGCCAGACCGTGACGGTCTCGGCGAGGACCAGGAATTGATTGGCGGCTCTTGCTCGCTCTGCGAGAGGGAGGGGCGAGGCGAGTTTAAGGGCCGGAGGGATGAAAGGGACGAGAAATGCGAGGCCGAAAACCAGGAGTGCGGAGAAGAACATGAACAAACCGAACCAAATCGCATACGTCCTCTGGATCTTGTGGACGTAGAACCGCCTCCTCCACAGAAGTAGCCGCTTCTTTGGTGAAGGGGCTTCCATTAGGTGAATACTAGCACATCCATTCTTCGAAACAAAGGATTTTTTTAGGGAGCGGAAGGTACGATATTGTCGGCCTGCTTGACCTGGGCGCCGTCCTGGACGAGAATCCCGCCGCCGTTCTTGATGAGCCTGTTCCCGACCGCCGCGCCCTTGGACCCTGCCTGAAAGACGACGGCCTCATACAGGCTGCTCGCGATCACGTTGCCCTCGATCCGCACATCGGATTTCCCGGCGATCTTGATTCCATAGTCGTTATCGCGGATCTCGTTGCCGACCACTTCCCCTTGAGCATCCGAGAACGACACGCCGGTGGTCTCGCTGCCGCCGAGCAGGCTCTTTTCGATCCGGACATCCTTGGCCTGTTGAACATAAAGCTGTCCCTGGACGCGAACGTTCGAGAGGAGGATGCGCGTGCAGTTAAAGATGCCGACAGCTAGGCCGCCGTTCTCGGAAATGGTCAGATCGCGGACTTCGATCTCGTTGGCGCCATATGGCCACTTGCCGATCCGAAACGCGCCCACCCGCTTCAAGCCGGAGATCGTCACCCGGTCGCGGGACTCGCCGATCAGCCTCAGCCGGTCCTTGCTGTGGACGACCACATCCTCCCGGTAGTGCCCGGCCTTGATGAAGATCGTGTCCCCCGGCTTCGCATCGTCAATGGCCGCCTGGATCTCGCGATAGGCGCCCGAGCCGTCCGGTGCCACGACCATGGTCCGGCCGACAGGAGCACTGTCGGCCATGGCTGCTCCCCCTGAGAGCAGCGCCACAAAAAAGGGACATGCTACTTTTTTAAAAAAGCCCTGTCCCCCTTTCGGGATCATCGGAACGCCGCTGTGCCCATCTGTCGGGTCAACTCGAGCATCGCCTTGAACCCTTTGCGGCAGGTCAGCGAGTGCAGATCGCTCCAGAGAAAACCGCCTTCCGGCGGCGAGCCCGCTGCTTTCTTGAACTCATAGATCACCCGATCAGCCTTGTTGCTGTCGCCATGAGCCTGCATCCACCCTGTCAGTAGATAGGCCACAGCATCTCCGAACACCGCCGCCTGGTTCTCATTCAACCCTAACCGTTTCCCAGCGTGATACGCGAGGGCTGCGTACACTTCGCTGTGATCCGCGTCCTGGATCCGAATCTCGTGGGCCTGGGCCTTCGCGGCCAACCGAATAGTGGGGTCTTTGGTCTCCTCCCCACCACGGAACGGCTGCACGCGAAGGCCGGATTTCTCCAGCTTCAGGGCTCCTTGCACAGCCGCCACCGACACAGCCGGCGGAAGCCCTCTGCGATCCCGGTCCGCCACGACCCGCACCTCTTCCAGATTTAAGTCGCCGGTGGCCCCGGCTTGTGACAGCGCTTTCCGTAGCCGGTCCCATTCCAGGGCCAACTGGGCCTTCATGGCCTCATCCAGCAGTTCAACGCTCATGGCGCGCGGATTGTACCGAGCTTTGTCGCGGCGATGCAATGTGTTAGAGTTTTGCCATGCTGCAGGTAGGACTAACCGGCGGGATCGCCACCGGCAAGAGCACGGTCTCGCGCCTCTTCGTGGAGTGCGGCGCGCATCTCATCGACGCCGATGTGCTGGCCCGCGAAGTTGTGACGCCCAGACAGCCGGCCTTGCGAAAGATCGCTGAGACCTTCGGGCGTGAGATGCTCCGCCCCGACGGCGCTTTGGATCGAGATCGTCTCGGCAAGGTAGTCTTCGGAGATCCCAAGCAACTCGAAAAACTCAACGCCATCGTCCATCCCTACGTGGCGGTCGCGCAGGAGCAGCGGAGCCGTGAGATCGCGGGGAAAGATCCGCATGCTGTCATCGTCTATGACGCCGCCTTGCTGATCGAGGCAGGCGCTCACACGCGCATGGACAAAATTATCGTCGTGACCGCCGCTGAGCAGACCCAGCTCGCGCGCCTAAAGGCCCGGGACCACCTCTCGACGGAAGAAGCCACGAGGCGCATCGCCGCCCAAATGCCGCTGGCCGAGAAGGTCAAGGCAGCGGAATACGTCATCGACGGGACGCTCCCCTTGGAGCAGCTTCGGAAGGAGGTCCAGCGTATCTACGACGAGCTCAAGCATCAGGCCTGAGCTGCCCGCCTCTTCCTCTCTCTCGCGCCCTGTGTTAAAGTTTTCTTATGACAGCACGTAATGTCGTCGTCATCGGATCCGGGCCGGCGGGGCTGACCGCCGCCATCTACGTGGCGCGGGCGAACCTGTTACCCCTGCTGATCGAAGGCGTGCAGGCCGGTGGGCAACTGGCTCTGACCACCGAGGTAGAAAACTATCCGGGCTTCTACCACGCCATCATGGGACCCGAGCTGATCAAGGAGATGCGGGCCCAGGCGGGGCGGTTCGGCACGGAATTCTTGCAAGGCGATGTCTCCGCGGTGGATCTCAAGCGCACGCCGTTCACCCTGACCATCGGAGGCGAGCGAACCATCGAGACCCGCACGCTCATCATCGCCTCCGGCGCCTCCGCCAATATGCTGGGTCTCAAGTCCGAACGGCGCCTGCTGGGACACGGCGTCTCGACCTGCGCCACCTGCGACGGGTTCTTCTTCCGCGGCAAGGAGCTGGTCGTGGTCGGCGGCGGGGACGCCGCCATGGAGGAGGCGACCTTCCTGACAAAGTTCGCCACGCGCGTCACGGTGGTGCACCGGCGCGACACGCTCCGGGCGTCCAAGATCATGCAGGACCGCGCCCGGAAGAACCCGAAGATCGACTTCATCTGGAACACGGTGGTCGAGGACATCCTGGGCGACCCGGTCGTCATCGGCGTGCGACTGCGGGACCTCAAGAGCGGCGCGATCACCGAGAAGCCATGCGACGGAATCTTCGTCGCGATCGGTCACTCACCCAACACCAAGCTGTTCAAGGACCAGTTGAAGCTGGATGAAAAGGGCTACATCCTGACGCACGATGGCACAAAGACCAGCGTCACCGGCGTGTTCGCCGCCGGCGACGTGCAGGATCACATCTATCGCCAGGCCATCACCGCCGCCGGCTCCGGCTGCATGGCCGCAATGGACTGCGAGCGCTACCTGGAATCGTCGGGGCACTGAGCCCCCATGCACTACGTCATCGCGCACTACCATGAGCTCGCGCTGAAGGGGCGCAACCGTCCCTTCCTTGTGGACCGGCTCGTGCGGAATCTCCGCGAAGCCCTCCGTGGCATCACCCATTGCCATGTGGAAAGCCTGGCCGGTCGCATCCGGATCTCGCTGGACGAACCGACCCAGTGGTCCACGATCAAGACCCGGCTGGACGCCGTCTTCGGCCTCGCCAACTTCGCTCCGGCGATCCATATCCCTAGCCACCTTGAGACCATGACCAAGGCGATCTGCGAATCCGTCCAGAGCCTCTCGTTCCACACGTTCCGCGTCACCACCAAGCGGGCCGACAAGTCCTACCCGCTGACTTCCATGGACGTGAACCGCCATGTCGGCGCTGCGGTCGTGGAGCGCACCGGCGCGCACGTGAGCCTGGACAACCCGGAACTGACCATCTACATCGAAATCATGGGCGTCGGCGCTTACTACTATTATGAGCGGTTCCCCGGCGCCGGCGGGTTGCCGGTCGGCATGTCTGGCAAAGTCGCCTGCCTCCTGTCGGGAGGGATTGATTCCCCAGTGGCGACGTACCGGATGATGAAGCGGGGCTGCCGGGCCATTTTCGTTCATTTTCACGGCCATCCCTATGTGACCCGCGCCTCGGCGGACAAAGCCGAAGTACTGGCCCACCACCTCACGCGCCACCAGTACTATTCGCGCCTGTACCTGGTCCCCTTCGGCGACATCCAGCGACAGATCGTCCTCACTGCACCGGCCCCGCTCAGGGTCGTCCTCTACCGTCGGCTCATGGTCAGGATCGCGGAAGAGCTCGGCCGCGCCAACAAGTGCTGGGCGCTGGTGAGTGGCGACAGCCTAGGCCAGGTTGCGTCGCAAACCGCCGGCAACCTCACCGTGGTGGATGAAGCGGCGACGCTGCCCTATTTGCGCCCGCTGATCGGCATGGACAAGGCGGAGATCACCGAGCAGGCGCAGAAGATCGGCACCTACGAGACTTCAATTGAGCCAGACCAGGACTGCTGCCGGCTCTTCACGCCTCCCAATCCGACGACTCAGGCGAACCTGGAAGACGTCCGCCGGGCTGAGTCCCTGCTGGACATCCACGGGCTGGTCAAGCAAGCCCTGGAGAAAGTCGAACTGCGCGAGTTCAAGTTTCCGGAGTAGTACCACGGATACTAATCGGGTGGCGCCCATGGGACCCGGGCGGAGCAGAAGGGCCTACAGGCGAGTCCGCGGGGCTGCGACGCCGAAGCCACCCGTTGCAATCGAGCGGGTGACACCGCATGGGCGCCCAGATGCAGCGCAGGGCGTACAGCCGGGTCTGCGGGGCCTCGACGGCGAAACGCCCAGCTGAGCTGGGCTATGCGGGGGCAGGACCCGCTCAAAGAGCAACGGGTTCCCGGCTCAGCGGGGCTGCTCGGCGACAGGACCCGCGTCAGGGCCGCATGACCTGGAGCTTGGCGGCCATGGCTTCGACTGGCAGCGTGTTGACCACGTCGGCGGCCGTCACGCCGCCTTTGCGGGCGACATTCACGCCGAAAGGCACATCGGCCAGCCCCTCCGTGCTGTGAGCGTCGGGGTTGATGCTGAACTTCACGCCCTTCTCCTTGGCATAGCCGCACAGCCGCCAGTCCAGGTCAAGCCGGTGGGGATTCGCGTTGATCTCGACGATCTTCCCGTGCGCGGCCGTCGCGTCCAGCACCTGACGCATGTCCACCCGGTAGCCATCACGTGAGAGCAGCAGCCGCCCGGTCGCGTGGCCCAGCATTGTGACGTAGGGATTGGCCAGCGCCCGGCAAATGCGGCGGGTCTGCTCCTCTTCAGAGAGATTGAACCGGCTGTGCACGGAGGCGATTACAAAGTCGAAGGTGGCCAGCACCTCGTCGGGATAGTCCATCGCGCCGTCAGCGAGGATGTCAGCCTCGATGCCCTTGAAGATCCGGACGGCCGGAAACTTCTTCTGCACCGCGGCGATCTCGGCATGCTGCGCCCGGATGCGGTCTTCTTTCAAGCCGTTTGCGTAGAAGGCCGACTGGCTGTGGTCGGAGATGCCGATGTAGCGATACCCGAGCGAGCGCGTCGCCTCCACCATCTGCTCCAGTGTTGCTGAGCCGTCGCTGTAGATGGTGTGCGTGTGGAAGACTCCCTGGATCTGTCCCGGCTCGAGCAGTAACGGTAGGCGCCCGCTCTCAGCCGATTCGATCTCCCCATGGCCCTCGCGCAACTCCGGCAGGATATACGGGAGGCCTGCAGCGGCATAGACGGCCTCTTCGGCTTCTCCCCGCAGCGGCGAGCCTCGTGCCTCGAGTCGCCGCGTGAGCGCCTCCACATGCTCAGCGTTGCCGGTGGCCTTAAGCAACTCCCACCCGTAGTTGGCTCTATCAACCAACATAACGACCACCGGCAGGCTTTGGGGCGAGTGCGCGGTGATGCGGTTCATCTCCGGCTGGACGTTGACCTGTGTGACATCCGGCACGCTGGCCAGGGCCTCCACTAGATCCCACGGCTCGCCTCCCGCAACGACCACCGCAATGCTCTGCACCACTACGCACCGCCGGCGAATCTCACCAGCGTGTTCGGCGCACACGACACCGGGCGTTCCACGGACGGCCGCAAGGATGCTTTCCGCCTCCTCGATGACGTTCGCGTAGAGGTGGAACCCCTGGCGCCGCTTGTACTGCCGGATCCCGGCCAGGATTTTTTCCTGCGACTTCTGGCCGAACCCCTGGAGCCCCACCAGGCGATTTTCGATGCAGGCGTACTCCAGTTCGCCGACCGTGCTGATGCCCAAATGGTCATAGATCGCCTTCAACTTCTTGGGGCCAAGCCCGGGAATCGCCGCCATGTCCAGCAAGCTAGCGGGAAAGGCTGCTTTCAACTCCTGGTGCACGGTGGACCGCCCCGTCGTGACAAGCTCCGTGACCGTGCCCTCCAAGGTCTGTCCGATCCCCTTGACGTTGCGCAGGAGACCCTTCTGCATCAGGACAGCCGGCTCCTCCGGGAGGCTCTCGATCACTCGCGCCCCGGTTGCATACGCCTTCACCTTGAAAGGATTCTCGCCTTTCAGCCCCAGGAGAAAGGCGATCTCCTCCAGGACGGCCGCGATCTCACGCTTGGTCACGGGAGGGAGTTTAACACATTGCCGAAACGACGTTGACCCACCATTACCGACCTTGCTAGTGTACTGCCTGTAGAGATCACGTCATTGCGAGGAGCGAAGCGACGAAGCAATCTCGTATTGACAGGGTCTTGAGATTGCTTCGCTACGCTCGCAATGACAGATTGCTGTCAAGTCAGTTGTGGGTACTATACACGTATGAACGCCATGCAACATGTCCCCCTTTTGGTATACGGCTTGCTCCTCATCGCCATCGGCGCGACCGTGTCCGCCGACGCCCAGCCGCTGGGACGCGACACCCAGACGTCCAGTTCGTGCCAAATCGGGAACATCAAGAAAGGTGCCAGCGGCAAGCAGTGCGAGGTGCCCATCCCGCAGAGCTGTAAGGTCGCCATCAATGCAACGACGAAAACGCACTGGGCTGACATCGAAAAATCCGGCGGTATCTCTTGCCGCTTCGACAACAAACTGACCGACTGGAAGAACCACATCACCGGCACCTGCGCGGCCTGCCAGGCTCGCCAGTGCAGCGCCAAGTTCACGGTTTATTTTGACTGCCCGCAGCCGGATAGCAAGCCCAAGACCCCATGACCCTCACAGAACGAGTGAAGCGGAAAGCCCTCGATCTGGGTTTCCAGGCCGTGGGGGTCAGCCGCGTCACGTCCGACCGCCCGGAAGCGGCCCACCTCACTGAATGGCTGACGCGGGGATACCAGGGCGAGATGGGCTGGATGGCGCGGACGGCGAAGAAACGGCAGCACCCCGCCCTGCTCCTCCCCGGCATCCGGACCATCGTCTCGGTCGGGATGAACTACTACACCGAGGACCAGCCGGACGACTACCCGGGACACGGGCGCATCGCCCGCTACGCCAGAGGCGAGGACTACCACCAGGTCCTTGGCGAGCGGCTGAAGGTGCTCGCCGCATTCCTGCAGGCGGAGGCGCCGGACTCGCGGAGCCGCCCTTATGTGGACACGGGCGCCGTGATGGAGAAGGCCTGGGCCGAGCGGGCCGGGCTCGGCTGGATCGGCAAGCACTCGAACCTGGTCTCCGCTCGGCATGGTTCCTGGCTGCTGCTGGGAGAGGTGCTGACGACGGCCGACCTGGACCCCGACGAGCCCGGCGCCGATCTCTGCGGGACCTGTACGCTGTGCATCCGCGCCTGCCCGACCGGTGCCATCACCGAGCCTTATGTGGTGGACGCGTGCCGCTGCCTGTCCTATCTGACGATCGAGCAGAAGGGGCAAATCCCAAATGAATTCCAGCGCAAGCTCGGGAACCGCATCTTCGGCTGCGATGACTGCCTGGACGTCTGCCCCTATAACCACCAGGCAACCCCGACGGCCGAGCCCGCATTCCGCGCCACCCCGCTCACGTTGAATCCCGATCTGGACGCCCTGGCGCGGCAATCCGCCGCGGAGTTCCAGACCGTCTTTCGCCACAGCGCCGTCCGCCGCACGACCCACGAGGGCCTCCGGCGCAGCATCGCAATCGCCCGAAAGAACGCCTCATGAACCCCTCGTTCTCCACCTACCTCGTCAATCCGCCGTTCGGTGACCCTGGCCTATATGTCGAGATCCGTTGGGCCCGGCGCGCGCTCCTGTTCGACCTGGGCGACAACACGGCACTGAGCCCGACGCGGCTGCTGCGCGCCAGGGACGTGTTCGTCTCGCACACGCACATGGACCACTTCATCGGGTTCGACCGGCTGCTGCGCATCGCGCTGGGCCGGGGCAAGACCCTCCGCCTCTACGGACCGCCGGGGCTGATCACCAACATCGATGGGAAATTGCGCGGCTACACCTGGAACCTGGTGGACGGCTACCCGCTGACGATCGAGGCGCGCGAATTCCACCCCCGGCAGATCCGCACCGCCGTCTATCGCGCCACCGAGGCCTTCCAGCCAGCCGAGGGACCGATCGAAGTCAGGCCCGAGGGCGAGCTGTTTCCGGTCCTGGTGGACCCCATGTTCACGGTCTACGCCACGTCTCTGAACCACCGCATCCCGTCCTTCGCTTACGTCCTGCAGGAGAAGTTCCACGTGAACATCAACAAGGAACAGCTGCACGCCGCAGGACTGCCCGTCGGGTCGTGGCTGAAGGAAGTCAAGCAGCATCTCTGGGACGGCCGGCCCGACGACTTCCGGTTCACCGCGACGCTGTACTTCGAGCACCGCAAGAAAGAGCGGGAATTCGTACTGGGTGAATTAAAAGAACGTTTCGTGACGGTCTCCCGCGGTCAGAAGGTCGCGTACGTGGTGGACGCCCGCTATGACAAGGAGAACGAAGCCAAGATCGTCGCGCTGGCCCAGGGCGCCGACGTGTTCTACTGCGAAGCCCCCTATCTGGACCAGGACGCCGACAAGGCGCAGGAGCGGTACCACCTGACGGCTCGGCAGGCCGGTCTGCTGGCTCGGAAAGCTGGCGTCAGGGAGCTGGTCGTGTTCCACTTCTCCCCGCGCTACACGGGGCAAGGCGATCTGCTGTACAAGGAAGCGCAGGAGAAGTTCGCCTGCGTCGGAGAGCGGGCATGAAGGCCCTCGTCCTCGGCGCTACGGGATTCCTGGGATCCAACCTCGTACGTGCGCTTTTGGCCCACGGGCAACAGGTCCGCGCGCTGGTGCGCCCGACGGGCAGCACCCGGACGCTCAATGGCTTGGACGTGGAGCGCGTACTCGGGGACCTGCGCGATCCCGATTCGCTGGCCCGCGCGTGTGCGGGTGTCAAGGTCATCTATCAGACCGCCAGCTACTACCCGCCGCAGACGGTCCCGGCCAACGCCGCCACGGCCCAAGCCCTACTGGAGACGCAGCATCTGCTGACTGCCGCGCAGCGCGCTGCGGTGGACCGGCTGGTCTTCACCAGCACGTTGACCACCATCGGATTTCCGGCCGACGGCGGACTGGCCACCGAAGCATGCCAGTTCAAGCCGCTGTTCCCGAACAATCCCTACCTGATGGCCAAAGCGGCCATGGAGGACCTGGTTCTGGACGCCGCGCGAATCGGGCTTCCTGCGGTGGTCGTCAATCCGACCGCCTTTTTCGGTCCCTATGACAGCAAGCCCACAAGCGGGACCCAGATCCTGATGATCGCGAGGCGTTTGATGCCCCTATATATCGCGGGCAAGGTCAACGCCATCGACGTCCGGGACGTAGCGGTGGGGATGGTGCGGGCGGCCGAGCGGGGTCGGCCCGGTGAGCGCTACATTCTGGGCAACTGGAACACCAGCCAAAAGGAGCTCAATACCCTCATCGCCCGAGTGGCCGGGGTGATGGCCCCGCTGGCACCGGTCCCCTTTCCGCTGGCGCGAAACGGGACCAAGGTAATGGAATGGACCTTCCAGACGGTCCTGAGGAGACCGTCCCCCGTTCCTAGTTTCTTCGTGGAGATGCTCCCTCACATGCAGCACTACGATTGTTCCAAGGCGATCCGCGAGCTGGACTACCCCCGCAGCCCGGTTGAGACCGCCATCCGCGACGCCATCCAGTGGTTCCGAGGCAATGGGTACCTGCGAAGCTCGGGACGGTCCTATCCGTCCGGATAGGACTTGACGCGTAGTTGTTGAACCGACAGAAATCTGGTTAAATGACGGCTCGAAAAGTTCACTGGTGGTAGTGGATATTGGGAAGGAGGAGGAGCCATGGCAGATTACGTTCGTATTGCTTCATATTTCAAAATGGCGGCTCCGGACAAGGCAGGAGAAGGCGCCCGCGCCCTCAGTTTGCTTCGCGATGCCGGCGTGAATTTGTTGGCCTTCTCTGGTTTTCCTCGGAATCGTCGCGCGCAACTCGATTTTGTGCCTGCCGACCCGATCGCCTTCAAGGCTGTGGCCAAGCAGGCCAAGCTCAAGGTCCTGGGCCCCAAGGCCTGCTTTCTGACCGAAGGGGATGACCGCCCCGGAGCCGGTGCCGAACTGATGAGTAGGCTCGCTGCGGCGAAGATCAACGTCACCGCCCTGCAGGCCATCTCGGCCGGTGCCGGTCGTTACGGCGCGATCCTTTGGGTCAAGCCCCGCGACGTCAAGAAAGTGGCGAAGCTCTTCGGCATTGGGTGAAGGTCATTTCAGACTGACCACCATAGAGATCCGAGAGGTCCTTGCAGAGATCGCTCCGCCGCTCGTCGGCGGGCGCGTGCAGCGGGTCTACCAGCCTCACCCCGAGGCAGTCACCCTTGAGATCCGGGCCAAGGGCAAGACCCTCACGCTCTATTTCTCGGCCGATCCGGAGACCGCACGCCTGCACCTCCTGTCAAAGAAACCCCTTAACCCGCCGACCCCGCCACCGTTCTGCCTGCTGCTGCGCGCCCGCCTCGAAGGCGCCCGCCTTGAACGCATCGAACAAGTCGGCGACGATCGCATCGTGCGGCTCGACCTGCAGCGCGATGGAAAACTCGTAACCCTGATGGCGGAGCTGACCGGACGGACGGCCAACTTGTTCCTGCTCGACGAAGCCGGAATTGTGAGAGGGCAGTTACGAAAGGGACGATTGAAACATGGCGAGACGCATGTTGCACCGGTGGCAAAGTCTCAGACGCCAGGAGAGGCAGGAGGGATTCAAACTGACACACAAGCAACCGAAGAATGTTCCATCAGCGCCGAGCTGGAGCGGCGCTATCAGGAGCGCGACGAGGCGCGGGCCAGGGCTCGCCAACTCGACGCTATCAAAGCGGGTCTTCGGAAAACGCTCAAACGGACGCTCAAGCGCATCGAAGCCCTGGATGCGGACCTGGCCAAGGCGGAGCGCTACCGCGAATACAATCGCTACGGGGAGCTGCTCAAATCACACCTCGGGGATATCGGCAAAGGCGCCGCATCCGTCATGGTCCCCGACTACTTCGACCCGGCGCTGCCTGAGATCGTCCTGCCGCTGGACCCGGCTAAGAGCCCCCAGGGCAATCTGGACGACTACTTCCGGAAGTATAAAAAGTACCAGAACGCCCAGAAGGCGATCCGCCCGCGCCTCGTGGCCGCTCAGGCCGAAGCGGCGGCCCTGCGCGAACGCCTGGTCGCGCTCGATCGAGAGGGCCTCCCAACGGACCTCGAGATTTCCGTTCCGCTCCGGCGCGAACAGCCGGCACGGCCGCCACGCAAAGAGAAGTCGCAGGCCAAGCCCTTTCTCCGGTTCGCTTCGGAAGCAGGCGACGCCATCCTGGTCGGACGCAACAGCCGCGAGAACGAGGACCTCACGTTCGGATTAGCCCGCAGCCACGACCTTTGGCTGCATGCCAGCGGCGCCCCAGGGTCCCATGTGGTTCTCCGGCTGGAGAAGGGTGCCGAGCTACGGAAGGAATCTTTGTTGGATGCAGCGACCATGGCGCTGCATTACAGCGACCTGCGCAAGAGTGGCCAGGGGGAAGTCCTCTACGCCTACCGCAAGTACGTCCTTAAGCCGCGCGCGGCTAAGCCCGGCCTCGTCACCGTCACCCAAGACAAGCGCCTCTACATCAAGCTGGACCTAAATAGACTGCAGCGCCTCAAGGAGTCACTACGTTAAGCCGTTCTAATGATCCTCCCAAGGATAACTTCTGGGCGACGTCAGCGTCTGGGATCTCGGAGAAGCGAAACGAGCGCTTTACATTGTCGAGTCGCTTTCCCGCCACCTCAACGTGAGGGTAGATGAAGTAGTTCAGCGGACCGGTGGTGTGGCCGTCTCCCAGTTCCAGATCCCGCCCGATGGTGAACTGGATGCGATCCGCAGGCTGCGTGCCGAAATAGAAATCGCGGCGCTCCTTGCGCTTCCATGCTTCGGACGCATCGATGGGGAACCATCCCACATCGGGCAGGTGGAACTCCGTCCAGCAGTGATAGCCATCGACCACGCCCGAGGTCCGGTCTTCGGAGATCGGGAAGCCGATCTCGAACTGGGCTGGAATCCCTTCCGACCTGGCCAATGAGATGAAGAGGGCGTGAAAGTCGGTGCAGTTGCCGTAACGCGCACTGCACGCCCAGAAGGTGTCGCCGTTCCCCCAGCCCGTGCCCACCTTCTTGTACTCCATGTTATCGATCACATAGTCGTAGATGGCTCGCGCACGGGCGAGGGGAGATGGATCGGTTTGAGGCAGGTCGGCTCGAACACTATCGATGAGCGGGCCGGCGATCGGGACTCTTAGGTCTGGGCCCAAAGAAAGCGCCAACTCCTTCCGCTCGCTTGGGCTGTACGCTCTGATGCCGGATGATGCCAGCCGCTGTTGCTGAAATACCCGGCGCTGAATAATGTAGTCCACCACAACAGTGATGGGCTTGCCATCCGAACGATCCACGTGCCCATGCCAGAACGTGTTGCCATACCGGCTCTCAATCGTCTCCCGACCAGGGATACTCGCCTTGACATCGCGGCGGAGGATCGTCTGATGGGCATCGGTGACGGCGAGTGGAATGAAGACATCGACAGAGCCGGTGCCGGCCGGCTGTACCGGGACCTCCGCCTCATACGTGAAGGAGATGGTGCGCGCGTTGTCTTGATCCGCGGCGCGAGCGCTGAGAGCCACGGCCATTGACAGTCCTAGCACACCGGTGAGTATCGCTCGAAGACTTCTTCGTGCACCTGACATGGTGCTCTCCCTTCGGCTATTCTTCACTCTTGCCCCCGCAAAACACCGAGGCCGATTTCATCTTCCCCTTTTCCAGCTGACAGCGTGGACACCTCCGCACGATGCGTCACGATATTGCATGGGCCTCAACGCTATTGGTGGCGGTGCCGCGCGCTACTGGATCTCGATCGCCATCCGTTCATCAGCCGGTTGCAGATCCAGCCGGTAATCCACGGTAATGCGCGTCGCGCCGGCCTGCATCTGTCCAATCACAGCGGCACTGGCGAATCCCTCGCCGCGTAACAATGCCAGCACCGCGGCGACCGCCTGCGGCGCACAGGTGACCAGTAATCCGCCGCTAGTCTGCGGATCGCACAAGAGCGCCTGCTGCCAGGGCGCCAGATCGTCCGGCAGCCGTATGTCATGGCCGTAACTCGCCCAGTTCCGCGAGCCGCCGCCGGTTTTGTAATCCTGTTGCGCGAGCGACCGCGCCGCGGGAAGGACCGGCAGCGACTCGAACGCGACGCGCGCGCCGAGCTGCGAGCCGCGGCAGATCCCGGCGAGATGGCCGAGCAGGCCGAAGCCGGTGACATCGGTCATCGCGTGCACCCCCTCCATCTCCGGCAGCCGATGGCCGACGGTGTTGAGCTGCGTGGTACAGGCCAGCATCTGCCGGTATCCCTCCTCCGGCAGCGCGCCTTTCTTGAGCGCGGCGCTGAGAATCCCGACGCCCAGCGCCTTGCCGAGCACGATGGCGTCACCGGCGCGTGCGGTGCTGTTGCGCTTGACGCGCTGCGGGTGAATCACACCGAGCGCCACCAGCCCGTAAATCGGCTCGACCGAATCGATCGAGTGACCACCAGCGATGGGAATGCCCGCGGCCTCGCAAACCGAGGTCCCGCCCGCGAGAATGTCCTGAATCACGCTCACCGGCAGCTTGTCGAGCGGCATGCCGACGATGGCGAGCGCGAAGATCGGACGCGCGCCCATGGCGTAAATGTCGGACAGCGCGTTGGTCGCGGCGATGCGCCCGAAATCGTACGGGTCGTCCACGATCGGCATGAAAAAATCAGTGGTGGCGACGACCGCCTGCTCGTCGTTCAGGCGATACACGGCGGCATCGTCGCTGGTCTCGATACCCACGAGCAGCGCCGGATCGAGGAACTGGCGCGGGACCTTCGCGAGGATTTCCGTAAGCACGGAGGGCGCGATTTTGCAGCCGCATCCACCGCCGGACGTCAAACTGGTCAATCGAACGTCTGACATAGCACACCTCTATTAAATTGGCGGAAGAGAGTGGGAGTCGAACCCACCAAGGACCGGCTGACGGCCCTTA
>CAZSUT010000033.1:0-10651 GCA_964610095.1 uncultured Nitrospirales bacterium
TCCGTTCCTTGAAGACCTCGCCGCATCCCGTGATCGTGCCCCCGGTGCCGACCGCCGCGACGAAGGCATCGATCCGGCCGTCCATCGCCTCCCAGATCTCCGGCGCCGTCGTCTTCCGGTGCATGGCGGGGTTCGCGGGATTCGAGAACTGGTCCGGCATGAAATAGTCCGGGTTCGCGGCGACGAGGCTCTCGGCTTCCTTGATAGAGCCTTTCATCCCTTCCCAGGCCGCCGTAAGCACGAGTTGCGCGCCGTAGGACGACAGCAGGCTCGCGCGCTCCATACTCATGCTTTCCGGCATGACGAGGATGAGCTTGTAACCGCGCACGGCGGAGATCAGCGCCAGGCCGATGCCCGTGTTGCCGCTGGTCGGCTCGACGATGGTGGCGCTGGGCTTCAGCCGGCCCTGCTGCTCCGCCTCGTCGATCATGTTGAGACAGATGCGGTCTTTGACCGAGCCCCCTGGGTTGAAGTGCTCGGCCTTGGCATAAATGGTGGCGGCCCCCTCCTGGGACAGGCGGTTGAGCCGGACCAGGGGAGTGCACCCGATGAACTCGGTGATGGCGTGCGAGGCGCGAAGCACCTAGACGCCCCCGCCCATGTAAAACAGGAGTTCGATCGCGTCGCCGTCCTTCACGACTGTGCTACTGAGTTCATCACGTTCCAGCATCTTCGAGTTGAGCTCCACGGCTACCATCTGGGGGCTGACGTCCTTGGCTGTCAGAATCTCCAAGACGGTGCTGCCCGACATCTCCTCGGCCTTGCCGTTGATTGTAACCCGCATTGGTGCCCGGCCCTCTACAGCGGAAAAATCATCTAGAACTGCCACATTAGCGAAGCTTTACGGCGGTTGTCAAGGAACGCGGCTGGGCGTCCCCTGCGGTTGACTTCACTTACGTCCTCTCCTAGAATCCACTCACTCCACGTGCGCGGCTCGCTTCCCAGGAACCCATGAATCTCCCTAATGCCCTGACGGTCCTTCGGATCCTCCTTATTCCGTTCTTTATTGGATTCCTCACCTATGGGCATTATATGTGGGCACTGTGGACGCTCCTCGCCGCCGGCGTCACGGATATTCTGGACGGGGTCATTGCCCGGATGGCGAATCAGCGCACGAAGCTTGGCGCGTATCTGGACCCGCTGGCTGACAAGCTCCTCCTCACCTCGTCATTCGTCACCTTGTCGATTCTGCATCTGGTGCCGGGGTGGGTGGCGATCGTGGTGGTCAGTCGGGACCTCATCATTGTGGCCGGCACGCTGCTGCTGCATGTGACCCAGACGCCGATTGAGGTGGCCCCGACGGCGCTCGGCAAGGGAACGACGCTGGCCCAGCTCACCTATCTCGTGCTGGCGCTGGTACTCATCGCGTTGCAGAAAGACGTGCACCAATTGATGCCGCTGCTCGCGCTCATGCTGACACTGACGGTCATTTCTGGTCTCCACTATGTCTATCGGGGCATCCGCGCCTATCATCCGGACTTGGTCTAACGCGTCCTGCACGCCGTGAAACATTTCAGGGGATTTCAGAGGGTCGGGACGGATGTTCGTTGACAAGACCCCTATAACGCAGTACACTCTTTCCCTAATGTTTCTCGTGCTTTTATTCCCGGACAACTTTTGCCACCTGATGGAGCGAAGCAATGCCTCCGGTTACTGACAAATTGGGCAAGTTGCTCGTTTCTGCCAACCTCATCACTGAGAGGCAGCTCAATGAGGCGCTGGCGGCCATGAAGCAGTCCAAAGGCGCCACCCGGCTCGGCAGCACCCTGGTCAAGATGGGCTACATCCCGGAGGAGAAGCTCCTCCAGTTCCTCTCCCAACAGTATCGGGTGCCTGCCGTGGACCTGAAGATGTACCAGCACATCGATCCCGCCATCATTAAGCTCGTGCCGCTGGAACTGGTCAAGAAACACATGGTGCTGCCGTTGAGGCGGGTTGGGGCTACCGTGACCGTGGGGATGATGGACCCCACGAACATGCTCGCCTTGGACGACCTCAAGTTCCGCACGAACTACACGATCGAGCCTGTGATCGCGGCTGAGTCGGCGCTCATCGAGGCGATCAAGAAGTACTACGGGGATGGCGTCGCTGGTGGAGCGGCCCAGGCCGCTGCCGCCATCCTGCAGGCTAAGGACTACACGATCCCTGAAGGCGGTTCAGAGGATGAGCTAGCCAATCTCGGCAAAGCGGACGAAGGGCCCATGGTGGACGTCGAGGACTTCGACAAGACCGTGGGCGATGTGCTCGACTCAGTAGAAGTGGCGGAGACCGATCAGGACCAAGGCATGATCACCGAGGTCGAAGCCCCGATCATCAAGCTGGTCAACGGCATCATGGTCAACGCCATGAAGGTGGGGGCCAGCGACATCCACGTCGAGCCATATGAGACCGTGTTCCGAATCCGGTACCGGATCGACGGGGATCTGCAGACGGTCATGAACCTGCCCTTGAAGGTCAAGAATGCCCTCGTTTCCCGCATCAAGATCATGGCGAAACTGGACATCGCCGAGCGGCGGCTCCCGCAGGACGGACGCATCAAGCTGAAACTTGGCCCCAAGCGTGACATCGATTTCCGGGTGTCGGTCTTGCCCACTCTGTTCGGCGAGAAGGCCTGTCTTCGTCTGCTGGACAAGGCCAACATCCAGGTGGACAAGGACAAGCTCGGCTTTGATAAAAAACAGGAATCCGACATCAATGCTGCCCTGGCAATGCCCTACGGGATGATCCTCGTCACCGGCCCGACCGGAAGCGGGAAAACCACGACCCTCTATTCCTGCCTGCAGGCCCTCAACACTCCGGACGTGAACATTTCCACGGCCGAGGAGCCGGTCGAATTCAACTTCATGGGGATTAATCAGGTGCAGGTCCTGCCGGACATCGGACTGACCTTTGCGGTGGCCCTGAGGTCCTTCCTCCGGCAGGACCCTGACATCATCCTGATCGGTGAGATCCGGGACTTCGAGACGGGCGAGATCGCGATCAAGGCCGCCATGACCGGCCACTTGGTTTTAGCCTCAGTCCACACCAACGATGCGCCGTCCACCATCAACCGGCTCCTCAACATGGGCATTGAGCCGTTCCTGGTCTCCTCCTCCGTGATTCTGGTCATCGCCCAGCGTCTCTGCCGGCGCATCTGCAAGGACTGCAAGGTGCCAGACTCCACGGTGACTCCGGAAATCTTGAAACTGGCAGGTGCCAGCAAAGTGAATGAAGAGGAATTCGCGAAGATGACTCCGATGAAGGGAAAGGGCTGCACGACCTGCAACAATAAAGGGTACAAGGGACGAGTCGCCCTCTACCAAATCATGCCCATCACGGAGCAAATTCGAATGGGGATTCTGCGTGGCGCGTCGACGGACGAGATCAGGAAGATGTCGATTGACGAGGGCGTCAAGGCGATCCGGATGAGCGGGATCACCAAGGTCTGCCAGGGGATCACGACGCTGAAGGAAGTCGAGGGCGTTTCGATCGTCGAGTAGGTCCGAGGCCATAACTGATTACATGAGGTGACTGCATGCCTGTCTTCGCATACGCCGGGACAGCCCGAGGGGGGAAGTCTGTCACCGCGGAGATCAATGCTGATACTCGTGAATCGGCGATCGAGCAGTTACGTTCCCAGGGTATCACCGTCAAAAGCATCGAGGAGAAGAAGAAGGCTAAGTCCCTCTTCGGCGAGAAGAAGCAGAGGATCACCGACAAGGACCTCGTCATCTTCACCCGGCAGTTTGCGACCATGATCAACGCCGGGCTTCCGCTGGTGCAATGCCTCGAGATCCTCGCCACGCAGTCCGATAACAAGACCCTCGGCAAGCTGATCGGCGAGGTCAAGATGGACGTCGAATCCGGGACGACCTATGCCGACGCGCTGAAGAAGCATCCCAAGGTCTTCAGCAACCTCTACTGCAACATGGTGCAGGCAGGCGAGGTGGGCGGCGCGCTCGACGTCACCTTGCAGCGTCTGGCGAGCCAGTTGGAGAAGGCCGCGAAACTGAAGGCCCAGATCAAGGCCGCCATGGTCTACCCCGCTGCCATCGTCGGCGTGGCCATTATCGTGGTGTCAGTGCTGATGGTCTGGGTCATCCCGATCTTCGCAAAGATGTTCACGGACTTCGGCGGGGTGCTTCCGGCTCCGACCCTGCTCGTGATTGGCATCAGCGACTTCATGCAGAAGAACATCATCTTCATGGTCATCGCCGCGGGGGTGGGCCTTTATGGGCTGAAGAGATACTACGCCACCCCCGGAGGCAAGCTGAGGATTGATGCGCTCACGCTCAAGGTGCCGGTGATGGGCGATCTAATCCGGAAGATCGCGGTGGCGCAGTTCACGCGCACCTTCGGGACGCTGCTGCAGAGCGGCGTGCCGATCATGGAAGGGCTCGAAATCGTCGCGCGGATCGCGGGGAACAAGATCGTGGAGAACGCGATTCTGGAAGCGCGGCAGAGCGTGGGCGAGGGGAAAACGCTGTCCGAGCCACTCAGCAAGACCGGGGTCTTTCCCCCGATGGTCGTCCAGATGATCAACGTCGGCGAGGCCACGGGGGCGCTGGACGCGATGCTCGGGAAGATCGCGGATTTCTACGACGAAGAAGTGGACGCGGCGGTCACAGCCTTGACCTCACTCCTGGAGCCCATGTTGATGGTGTTCCTGGGGACCGTCATCGGGTTCATCGTCATCGCGATGTATCTCCCCATCTTCAAGATGGCGTCGGTTGTCGGCTAGGGTGCGAGTGCGGCTTCACGAAATGTATGGAGGCCCTGCGGGACAAGCTCAAATGGCTCATGGGCATCAGGGTCGCCGTCGTCACTCTCACCCTTGGGGTGCTGATCTATCTTCAGATCGGTAAGAGCACACAGGCCATTCCCGCCTACTATGGCCTGATCGTCGCGACCTACCTCCTCACGATCCTTTACGGCCTCCTCGTTAATCGAATCGAGTGGCTCGTCCCATTCGCGTACCTGCAGATCGGCATGGATATCGTGTTCGAAACAGTCCTGGTGGCTATCACCGGGGGCGTGGAAAGCCCCTTCTCGCTGCTTTTCATCCTGTCAATTACAGCCGCCAGTGCGCTGCTGTCCCGTAAGGGCGGACTGGCGGCGGCCTCGATTGCCGGCATCTTCTATGGGGCCATCGTGGATCTGCAGTACTACCGTTCCACCTTTCAGATCGCGCTCTTTGACTGGCTGCCGCGGACCGAGCTTCTGGTGACCGAGATCTTCTACAACCTATCGCTGAACCTCCTCGCGTTCATCATGGTTGGGTACCTGAGCGGCACCCTGGCGGAGAAGCTGAGAAGCACTGGTGAGCGTCTGGAGGAGAAGGATCGCGACCTCACCGGCTTGCAGGAGTTTCACCAGTTCGTCCTGGAGAGCATCGACAGCGGGCTCTTCACCACCGACCCTGAAGGACGCCTCACGTCATTCAACCGGCGTGCCGAGGAGATCATGGGGTATAGCCAAGCGGAGGTCCGGCGACGGTTCTGGTGGGAGGTCTTCGCCTGGCCGGCTCCGACCGGCCAGAGCGGGATTCTGCCGGCCGGCATATCGCATCGCCTGGAAGAAGTGGGGCGCCGCAAGGACGGAACACGTCTCATCCTGGCGATGAGCCTTGCCCCCCTCCAGGCTCGAGGGTGGAGCGCCGGGATCGTGGGTGTCTTTGAGGACATCACGCCTCTCAAGAAGATGGAGGAGGTAGTGCGGCGTAAACAGTGGCTCGCGACGATCGGCGAGCTGTCAGCTGGCCTCGCCCACGAGATCCGCAATCCCCTGGCGGCGCTCTCCGGCGCCATCCAAGTGATGCGGAAAGATCTGTACACGACCGACGTCAACCGGCCATTGCTGGACCTCGCGCTCCGCGAGACCGAGCGGCTGAACGGAATCGTGTCGGACTTCCTGCAGTACGCGCGCCCGCGCCCGCTGAACCTCAAACAGTGTGACATCAATGAGTTGGTCCAAGAGACGATCCATCTGCTTGAGCAGACGCCCGAATACGGCGGCCAGATCCGCTTCATACAGCACTTGGCGCCCGACAGCGTCGTCACGATGGTGGATCCGGACCAGATGCGACAGGTGTGCTGGAACCTCGGCTTGAACGCCTGCCAGGCGATGCCTGACGGGGGTACCTTGACGGTGGCGACCCGACGAGTGGCCCCACCGGTCGGCGGGACGGAAGGCGAGTCCGTCGAAATCGTGTTTGAAGACACCGGCCCGGGCATCCCGGAGGAGCACCTGCACAAGATCTTTTACCCGTTCTTTACTACGAAGGAAGGAGGTACTGGCCTTGGGCTCTCGTTGGTCCACCGGATCATGGATGAGCACAAGGGCAGTGTGCTGGTGGAGAGCGTGCTGGGCAAGGGCACGTGTGTAAAATTGACGCTCCCGATTACCGGAACCGTCGCGCAGGAGATACGGTGATGGTGGTAGTGCCGGCCAGGATCCTCGTCGTGGACGATGAGCGGGGCATGCGCGAGGTCCTGAGCACCATACTCGGACGAGCTGGTCACAGCGTGGTTACGGCTGCTGATAGCCAGGAGGCCCTCCAGGTTATCGGATCGGATATCTTTGATCTCGTCATCACGGATCTGAAAATGCCAGGCCGTCTTGGAGGAATGGACGTCGTCAGGGCTGTGAAGGACATCGCGCCGGACACCGTGGTCCTCGTGCTCACGGCGTACGCGACGCTGGAGGTGGGCATCGAAGCGGTGAAGCTGGGCGCCTACGATGTGCTGACCAAGCCCTTCAACAACGATCATGTGGTACTCACTGTCAGGAAGGCGTTGGACGCCAAGCGACTGACTGTCGAAAACCTGTTGCTGAAGAGAGAGTTAAAGGGGCAGGCCTCGTTCGAGAATCTCGTCGGGACCAGCGAGGGCATGCAGAAGGTCTTTACCCTGATCCGCCGGGTGGCGGAGACCTCCAGCACCGTCCTGATCTGCGGGGAGAGCGGGACGGGCAAGGAACTGGTCGCCCGCGCGATCCACTACAACAGCCCCCGTCGGGACCGCCCCTTCGTCACCGTCAACTGCGGCGCCCTGCCGGAGCCCCTGCTTGAGAGCGAGCTGTTCGGCCATATGCGGGGGTCCTTCACCGGTGCGGTGTCCAACAAGGAGGGACTCTTCGAAGTGGCCGCCGGCGGCACGCTGTTCCTCGACGAGATTGCAGAAGCGCCGCCGGGCATCCAGGTCAAGTTGTTGCGGGTGCTGCAGGAGCCGGAATTCCGTCGGATCGGCGGGACGAACACGATTAAGGTGGACGTGCGGATCATCGCCGCCACGAACAAGGATTTGAACAAAGCGGTCGCGCAAGGGCTTTTTCGGGAAGATCTCTACTACCGTCTGAATGTGATCCCGATCACACTGCCCCCGCTACGGTCCCATCCTGACGATATTCCCCTGCTGACGCAGCATTTCCTCACCGTCTTCGGCCAGAGGGCCAACAAGCCGGCGCTGACCGTGGCGCCGGCCGCCATGCGCGCGTTCCAGCAGTATGAATGGCGAGGCAACGTACGGGAGCTGGAGAACGTCCTGGAACGGGTTGTCGCGCTTGTGCCGGGCCCTGAAATTACCTTAGACGATGTTGCCCAATGGGTACGGGAACCTTCACCCAACGGAGAGCCGAGAGTTCCGACAGATATTCCGCCGGAGGGGCTCGACCTGGAATGTCTGATCAACGGCATTGAACGGGACCTGCTGGTTCGGGCGTTGGAGCGCAGCGGAGGAGTGAAAAAGGAGGCCGCCCGCCTGTTGAAACTCAACGCCCGCTCTCTGCGCTATCGCCTGGACAAGTATGATATCAAGCCTGCGGACGGGGCGAGCACCGCTCCGGAGGAAGACGAAGGTGAGAAGGGTGACTAGCCGCAGCATCGAAGTGGTGGCGCCTGGGAAAGTCAACCTCATCCTCCGCGTGTTGGATCGGAGACCCGACGGGTACCACAATCTCTGGTCGGTGATGCATACCTTCGAGCTCGCGGATACCGTGGTCGTGGAGCTCAATGGCAAATCGGGCATCCGGCTGACCTGCGAGGGCGCCGACCTGCCAACCGACTCGGCGAACCTGGCCTATCGCGCGGCAGAACGCGTCCTCGCGCGGGTCCGGCGGCGCAAGGGGCTGCGTCTTCATGTGCGCAAGCGGCTGCCGGTGGCGGCCGGTCTTGGCGGCGGGAGCAGCAACGCAGCTGCGACCATCCAGGCGCTGGCGGCCTTGCTGGACACCGGGTGGTCCCGGACCGAGATGGCCCAACTCGGGCAGGAAGTCGGCAGCGACGTGCCGTTCTTCTTTTACAGGCCTACCGCACTGGTCGAAGGGCGAGGGGAGCGCGTCACCCCGCTGCAATTGGAGTCGGAGCGATGGCTGTTGTTGGTGAACCCCGGCATTGCGATTCCGACCGCCTGGGCTTACGATCGTCTGGCAGCGGTTCGGGCGGGACAGATCGGCAGAATGCCAGGTCGGCTGCCCCGCCTCGCGGTCGATCATGGCGTGGAGGGTCCGCAACTGGTGAAGTGGCACGACTTGCTGCCGCTGATCGAGAACGATTTCGCACCCGTGATGGAACGGGAGTATCCCGTGCTGTGCGAGATCCGGGAATTGCTGCTCACGCGCGGTGCGCAGACAGCCATGCTGGCCGGCAGCGGCGCGACTGTCTTCGGGGTGTTTGGCGACGAGCGGTCGGCTCGGATCGCGGCCGAAGGCCTCGATCGCTCCTCCGGCTGGAAGGCCTGGGTGACCCGGACACAGTGGGACCCGGCGCCGGCCTGCCTCGGTTGACAAGCAGAAGAACGATAGATTAGGGTAGGTCGTTCTCCTCCGTGACGAATCACTGGCATCCACATCGAAGGGAACATCCGGGTGCATGAGTTGAAGATGTTCGCCGGGAACTCGAACCCGGCGCTCGTCAAAGAGATTTGCGATTGCCTGGGGATCGGGCAAGGGGACGCGCTCGTTTCCATGTTTAGCGATAGCGAGATTCGGGTGCAGATCAACGAGAACGTGCGGGGAAAGGATGTCTTCGTCTGCCAGTCGTGTTGTGATCCGGTCAACACGCACTTGATGGAACTCTTGCTCATGCTCGATGCCCTCAAACGGTCCTCGGCCTACCGGATCACCGCCGTGATCCCGTACTACGGCTACGGCCGCCAGGACCGGAAGGACCAGCCTCGCGTACCGATCTCCGCCAAGCTAGTAGCGGACTTAATCACCACGGCGGGCGCCGATCGGGTGCTGACGATGGACCTGCATGCGGGGCAGATCCAGGGGTTCTTTAACATCCCCGTGGACCATCTGTACGCGTCGCCGGTGTTGCTGGAATATGTCGCGCAGCGTGGAGACCAGGGCCTCGTCGTCGTTTCGCCGGACGCGGGCGGCGTAGAGCGCGCCCGGGCCTTCGCCAAGCGGTTGCAGGCCAGTCTCGCTATTATCGACAAGCGGCGGGAGGGTCCCAACGAGTCCCACGTCATGCACATCATCGGAGAGGTGGCCGGGCGCGACGCCCTGCTGCTGGACGACATGATCGACACGGCCGGCACGATCGCCCAGGGCGCGCAGGCCTGCATCGAGCACGGCGCGCGCCGTGTCTGGTCGGCCTGCACGCATCCGGTCCTCTCGGGGCAGGCCCTGGATCGCTTGAACGCTTCGAAATTGGAGGAAGTGGTGGTGACCAACACGATTCCGCTCAACGGCAAAGACCGTCGGTGTGCCAAGCTGAAGGTGCTCTCCGTGGCGTCGTTGCTGGCGGAAGCCATCAAGCGCATCCATGAAGAAGAGTCGGTGAGTTCGCTGTTTGTGTAGACACGGCCGGGTTCAAGAAAGGGTCGGCAATGCAGGTTGACATGAAGGTGGAGACTCGCGAGGCGGTCGGGAAGGGAGTCGCCCGCACCTTACGGCGGCAAGGCAAGATTCCGGGTGTCCTCTACGGGCAGAGTGAGTGCATCAGCCTGACGATCGATCCTGCCGAGATCCGCAAGGTGCTTCATTCGGAGTCCGGCTCCAACACTCTCCTCAACCTGTGCATTGCGAAGGGCGGCAGAGAGATGAAGCGGACCGCGATGCTGCGGGACTACCAATTGGATCCTGTGACCGGGGCGATCCTGCACGCGGACCTCTTCGAGGTAGCGATGGACAAGCCGATCCGCGTCCGCGTGCCGGTGGCCGTCACTGACGGGACGCCGGCGGGTGTGGCCGAAGGGGGCATTCTCCAGCACAACATGCGCGAACTCCACGTCGAGTGTCTGCCCAGGCAGATCCCAGCGCACATCATGGTGGACCCGACCCCGCTCAAGATCAATCAGGGGATCCACGTCAAGGAGGTGTCTGTTCCCCACGGCATCCGAATCTTGGACGACCCTGACATGATGGTGGTCAGCGTCGCGGCCCCGATCTCGGAAGCAAAGCTGGAGGCGTTGCTTGCCACGACGCCGGCTGGCGAAACGGCGGCGGAACCCGAGCTGATCGGCAAGGCGAAAGAGGAAGAAGTGACCGAGGAAGCCGCAGCCGCTGGCGAGAAAGCCGGTGAGAAAACTGGCGAAAAGGCTGGCGCGAAAGCTGGCGAGAAGGTTGGCGCGAAAGCCGCCGCGGCACCTGCTGCTGAAGCGAAAGAGGAGAAGAAAGAAGGCAAGGAAGCAAAGGACACGAGGGGGGAGAAGAAGAAGTAGCGTTGCGC
>CAZSUT010000033.1:10751-26733 GCA_964610095.1 uncultured Nitrospirales bacterium
CCTGGTCAGGCCTACGCCGAAACCCGTCACAATGTGGGCTTCTGGGTCGTGGCAGCCGTGGCGGCCGAGGCCGGGATGCGGTTCAGGCGGCACGGCGAAGTCTTGAGGGCCGGGGGACGCTTGGCCGGGCAGGCGGTCACGCTGGCCAAGGCGCAGAGCTACATGAACCGCAGCGGGCCGGTCGTTGCCGCGCTGATCGGCGATCTCGGCCTCGACCTCAGCGAGGTGATCGTCATCCACGACGATCTCGATCTCGACCCTGGTCGCCTCCGTATCAAGGCCCGTGGGGGGCACGGCGGCCACAACGGGGTCCTCTCCATCATCGACGCTCTGGAATCAGACCGGTTCGCCCGCGTCAAGATCGGGATCGGACGTCCGCCGGACGGCGTGGAGCCTGCGGACTACGTGCTGTCTCCTGTGTCCGCCCGCGAGCGGGCGGTGCTGGAGAAGGCAGTCCAGCAGGCCGCGCGGGCGGTGGAGTGTTGGGTCGGCGAAGGTTTGATGACGGCCATGAACCGATTCAATGTCAAACGCGAGTCTTAAGGTCGTTAAACGTTAATCGATATAAGTGAATGGTGAAGACTCTCCGGATTCCCGGAATCTTTTCTCTTGCCGTTTAACGGTTAACGAATAACGTCTTTTCCCCCGACGACACACGATGGCGCTCAATTGCGGAATAATCGGCTTGCCCAACGTGGGCAAATCGACGATCTTCAACGCTCTGGTAGGCGGCAAGGCGCTGGTCGCCAACTACCCGTTCTCCACCGTCGAGCCCAATGTAGGCGTGGCGATCATTCCGGATGAACGGCTGGCGAAGCTGACGCAGATCTTCAAGTCCAGGAAAACGACGCCGACGGCCATCGAGTTTCGCGACATCGCGGGGCTGGTGCAGGGATCAAGCCTCGGCGAGGGGCTGGGCAATCAGTTCCTGAGCCAGGTCCGGGAAGCGGACGCGCTGGTGCACGTGGTGCGCGTCTTCGAAAATCCCGACGTGATACACGTGGGGGGCGCGATGGACCCGGAACGGGACATCGGGCTGATCGAAACCGAGCTGATGCTGGCGGACCTGCAGACGCTGGAGCGGCGGCTGGAGAAGCTGGACAAGAAGGTGCGGGCCGGCGAGACGGGTGCCGCGCAGGAGAAAGCGTACGTGGACGCGCTCATCGAGCGGTTAAGCAAAGGAGAATGGATCGGGGGTCAGACGGCCTCGGTGGCGGAGCAGGCCTGGCTGCGCGAGTACCAGTTGCTGACAGCCAAGCCCATCGTGTTCGCCGTCAACATCGGGGAAGGGCAGGACGGCAGTCCGGCCGTGCGGCGGGTCGAGGAATTGGCGCGCGCCCGCGGGGCCCGGGCCGTGACGATCTGTGGCGCCGTCGAAGCGGAGGTGGCAGCCTTGCCTCCCCAAGAACGGGCGGACTATTTCCGAGAACTTGGCATGGGCGAAGGCGGCTTGGTCCGGCTAGCCCGCACGGCCTATGAGCTCTTGAACCTCATCACGTTCTTCACCGCCGGCGATGTCGAGTCCCGTGCCTGGACGATCCGCCAGGGCACAAAGGCCGCCCAGGCCGCCGGGAAGGTCCATTCCGACATGGAACGGGGATTCATCCGAGCGGAAGTCTATCATTACGACGACCTGATCGCGTGCGGCAGCGAGGCCGGCGTCAGGGAGAAAGGGCTGTTTCGGCTGGAGGGGCGGGACTACGTTGTGAAGGACGGCGACGTGCTGTTCTTCCGGTTCAACGTGTGAGGGAAAGCCGCAGGCGCCGCTTGATTATGACGAAGCGCTGTGTTAGGGTGAGCCGCTTTTTTGTTGTCGATCGCCCCCTTGCTCCGGACCCGGTTCCGGGGCTTTAGATCCGGGAGGAGGATTCTGCAGTATGCCACAGCTCTATGAGTCTCTCTTCATCCTGCGTCCCTCGCTGGCCGATGAAGACATCCCCAAAATGCTGGACAAGGTAAAGGCTACGGTGGAAAGGGCCGGCGGGACCGTCGAGCACTTGTCCAACTGGGGCAAGCGGAAGCTGGCCTATGAGATCAAGCAGGAGAAGAAGGGTATCTACGTCCAACTCAACTATCGCGGGAACGGGGCCGTTGTTGCCGAACTAGAACGCCTGTTCCGGTTGGACGACTCCGCGCTTAAGTATCTCACCGTGAAGATCGAGGACAACAAGCTGAGATCCGCCGCGACCGAACCCGCGAAAGAGCCGGAGCATGGCGGGGTTCAATAAAGTCATCCTCATGGGAAACCTCACCCGGGACCCGGAGATCCGGTATGCGCCCAGCGGGACGCCTGTGGCCAATTTTGGGCTGGCGGTCAATCGCCGGTACCGGCAAGGCGAGGAAACAAAGGAAGAAGTCTGCTTTGTGGACATCGTCGTCTTCGGCAAGCAGGCAGAGACCTGCGGCCAGTACCTCAACAAGGGGAACGGCGCCCTGGTCGAAGGCCGGCTCCAGATGCGCAAGTTCGAGACGAAGGACGGGCAGAAGGTGACGAAGCACGAGGTCGTGGCTGAGACCGTCCGATTCCTCCCCAAGCGGATGGATCAGGGCGGGGAGGCGCCCGTGCGGGAACCGCTCGACGAGGTTCCTCCTCCATCCGAGTCGGACGAGCCGGCCTAAGAACGAGAAAGGACGAGGATCGTGGAACGGGGACGTTTTCAGCGCCGGCGTGTGTGCCGGTTCTGCCATGACAAGATCGCCATTGATTATAAGGATGTCGGCCTGCTCCGGAACTTCCTGACCGAACGGGGCCGGATCATTCCGCGCCGGATGTCGGGCAATTGCCTCGGGCATCAGCGAGAGCTGACGATCGCCATCAAGCGGGCGCGGACGATCGCGCTCGTGGGCTTTGCGGAAGAGCGGTAGTCGCGCTGCGCCGACCACCGGAGGAGCGCCCACTGCATACGTCAAGGGACATCGCCATGACCCAGATCCCGATCGCGGAGATTCCGGACGAGGGGCTGCCCCTCTCCTACAGCGAGGATCCGGCCGAGCTCGATCTCGCCGTCCCGGGCGCGCGCTTCCTGCAACCGATCGCGGTGGACCTGATCCTGGTCAAGGCCGCTCAGGCGATCAGCGCCACGGGGCGCATCAAGACGTCGGTCACGTGTGAGTGCGTCCGGTGTCTGAGCCGGCTGCTGGTCCCCCTGGACATCCCTGTCGCAACGCAGTTTCTGCCGGCGCTGCCGCCCTTGCCGCCAGGGGAATATCGAATGCCCCCCGACGCGGCCGAAGATTACTATTATCAGGACGATGTGGTCGTCCTGGATGATCTCGTCCGGCAGGAAGTGATCCTGGCAGTCCCCTTCAGGCCCCAGTGCCGGGGGGACTGCCGGGGATTGTGTCCCCAGTGCGGACAGGACCTCAATGTCGGCACCTGTGCGTGCGCTCCGCCTCCAGATCCCCGGTGGGCGGTGTTGCGTGAATACCTGAAGGGGAAGTAGCGTCCTGGTCATCCGGAGTACATGAAGGAAGGGTCCCATGCCGAATCCCAAACACAAGCATTCAAAGGCGCGGCGCGACAGACGGCGAACGGCAAAGGTCAAGATCCGTCCCCAAAGCCTCTCCGTCTGCCCCCAGTGCCACCAGCCGAAACTCCCGCACTACACCTGTCTGACGTGCGGAACCTACAAAGGCCAGGAAGTCATCGCCGTCGAAGAAGCTTGACGCGAGGTCCGTGTTCGATATGAAGATCGCACTGGATGCGATGGGTAGCGATCACGCCCCGGCCTCGGAGGTCGAGGGCGCCGCGCTGGCGGTGCGTGAATACGGAGTCGAGGTCGTCCTGGTGGGTGATGACACGCTGCTCAAGGCGGAGCTCCGCCGGCAGGGCGTCGGGGATCTGCCGGGCTTGACGGTGCACCACGCCTCCCAGAGGGTCGAGATGCACGAGCAGCCCTCGCAGGTCGTCCGCCGCAAGCGGGACTCCTCGATCTGGGTCGGCACGGAGCTGGTCAAGAAAGGCGAGGCGGTTGCCATCATCAGCGCTGGGAACACGGGCGCCACTGTGGTCACCGCGTTTTTCCTGCTGGGTGTCCTCAAGGGCGTCGAGCGGCCGGCCATCGCGACGCTGCTCCCTACGTTGATAGGCCACACAATCCTCTTGGATGTGGGTGCCACGGTGGACTGCACGCCGTCCCAACTAACCCAGTTCGCGCTCATGGGGCACGAGTATGCCCAACATGTCTTTAACAAAGCGCATCCCGCAATCGGTCTGCTCAGCATCGGGGAGGAGGATACCAAAGGGAACGAGGTCACCAAGGAGACGTTCAAGCAACTGAAGGAGAGTCCGCTAAACTTCGTCGGGAACGTCGAAGGGCGTGACGTCTTCACTGGCGCAGCGGACGTCGTGGTGTGCGACGGCTTCATCGGGAACGTGGCCCTCAAGATCACCGAAGGCGTGGCCGAGGCCATGAAAAAAATGCTCTTCAAGGAGATCGCTGCCGGCGCCCTGCTGAGCCGGATGGGCTACGCGCTGCTCAAGCGCGCGTTCAGTCGGTTCAAGCGGCGGATGGATTACGCCGAGGTCGGCGGCGCGCCCCTCCTGGGCGTGAACGGCATCTGCATCATCTGTCACGGCCGGTCTTCGGGCCGGGCCATCAAAAACGCGATTCGCGTGGCCAAGGAGTTTTTCGAGGGGCACGTGAACGAACACATCCAGCGCGATATCGAGGAGAGCGTGGCCCTCTTCGACGGCATGAGCAAGGACCCCGCCCAATGAGGGCCCGCATCGTGGCTACCGGGTCTGCTGTCCCTCGGCGGATCTTGCGCAACAGCGATCTCGAACGCATGGTCGCCACCTCCGACGCGTGGATCGTCGGGCGGACCGGGATTCGCGAGCGCCGGATCGTGGACGACGGCGTGGCCAGCTCCGATCTGGGCACCGACGCGGCCCGTGCGGCGCTGGCGGCGAGCAGGTGGGACCCAGCTGACCTCGACCTCATCCTGGTCGCCACCTGCACCCCTGACATGCCCCTGCCGTCGACGGCCTGCCTCATCCAGCGGAACCTGAAGGCCTCCCGGGCGATCGCGTTTGATCTGGCCGCCGCCTGCTCCGGATTCCTGTACGGCCTCTCGGTGGCCGACCTCTATGTGCGCTCCGGGACATGCCGGCGGGTGTTGTTGGTCGGCACGGAGGTAATGTCCAGCGTGCTCGACTGGACGGACCGGAGCACCTGCATCCTGTTCGGCGACGGGGCCGGCGCGGCGTTGCTGGAACCGTCCGACGACGATCGGGGCGTCCTCTCCACCCACTTACACTCCGACGGCGACCTCTGGGACTTGGTGTGTGTGCCGGGCGGCGGCTCCCGCATGCCGGCGTCGGACGCGATGCTCGCCGGCCGGCAGCAGTACGTGAAGATGAAGGGCAACGAGACCTTCAGAGTGGCTGTCAAGACCTTGGAGGCAACGGCCCGCGAGGCTCTGGAGGCCAACAAGCTGGAAGTCGCGGATGTGGACCTGTTCATCCCCCATCAAGCGAACGTGCGCATCATCCAGGCCGTTATGGAGCGCCTCGGGTTGCCCCAGGACCGGGTCTTCCTGAACATGGACCGTTACGGGAACACCTCGGCGGCGTCGATCCCGCTGGCCTTGGATGAAGCAGTGCGGACCGGGCGGATCTCGCCTGGCAGTCGGATTCTCATGGTGGCGTTCGGGTCGGGCCTGACGTGGGCATCGGCCGTGGTGAAGTGGTAGGAGGCGAGCAGTTGGTTGGTATGCAGCTGCAGCCGCTAGAAGGAGCCTGGGCGCTCATCCTGGGGGCTTCCAGCGGGTTCGGCGAGGCTGTCTCGCTCGAGCTCGCCGGTCTCGGGATGCATATCGTTGGCGTACATCTGGATCGGAAGTCCACTCAGCCGAACGTCGATCGGATCGTCGGCGAGATCAAAAACAAGGGGCGGGAGTCCCTGTTCTTCAACGTGAACGCTGCCGATCCCGAGAAGCGCCGCGAGGTCTTGGACGCCGTTCAAGCGCGGATCGGACGGTCGGGCGTAGAATTTCCGATTCGGGTCCTGCTGCACTCCCTGGCCTTCGGCACGTTGAAGCCTTTCATCACGGAGGTCGAAGCAGACGCGCTGACCAAGGCCCAGATGGACATGACGCTAGACGTCATGGCGAACAGCCTCGTGTATTGGACCCAGGACCTCGTGCGGCGCAACCTGATGGGCCGGGGCGGGCGGATCTTCGCCATGACCAGCGCAGGCGGCGCTCGCGTGTGGAAGACCTACAGTGCGGTCTCCGCCTCCAAGGCGGCCCTGGAGTCGCACGTCCGTCAGTTGACGCTGGAGTTGGGCCCGCACGGGATCACGGTCAATGCCATCATGGCGGGGGTAACAGACACCCCGGCCTTGCGGAAGATCCCTGGCTCCGACCGCATGATCGAGATGGCACAGGCCAAGAACCCGTCCGGCCGGTTGACGACAACCCGAGACGTGGCCGCAGCGATCGGGCTTCTGGCCCACCCGAAGGCCCAGTGGGTTACCGGCAACGTGATCTGCGTTGATGGCGGCGAATTTGTTGTAGATTGAGGAGTTAGCTGCTGTCCAGGAGTGGCGAACAGGGGAGTTTTCAGTTGACAACATGGACGGAATTCCCTCATATGATAGCGCCATGACTCCGGGCGTGGCCTTCGTCTTTCCCGGCCAGGGCTCACAGGCCGTGGGGATGGGCCAGGAGTTCTACGAGTCCAATCCGGAGTCGCGGGCGCTGTTCGAGCAGGCTGGTCAGGTGCTGGGGTATGACTTGGCTGCCCTGTGCTTGCAGGGACCGGCGGAACAGCTCAACCTCACGGAGTACACGCAACCGGCGCTGTTGACGGTCAGTGTCGTCGCGCTCCGGCTGTTGGAGCGCGCGGGTCTTCGGCCGAGCGCGGTGGCAGGGCACAGCCTGGGGGAGTACACGGCGTTGGTAGCCGCCGGGGGGCTGGCGTTTCCGGATGCCGTGGCCCTGGTCCGCAAGCGTGGGCGCTACATGCAGGCAGCCGTAGAAGCCGGACGAGGCTTGGTGTGCGCTATTCTAGGCCTGGAGCGCCCTGTCGTCACGGAAGTCTGTCGTGCGGCCTCGGCGTTGGGTGTGGTGGCCCCGGCGAATTTCAACGCGCCCGGCCAGATCGTGATCGCGGGGGAGAAGGCGGCGGTCGAAGAGGCAGTGCGCTTGGCCAAGGCAAAGGGGTGCCGCAAGGTCATTCCCCTGCCGGTGAGCGTGCCGGTGCACACGTCGCTGATGCAGGCGGCGGCTGCACGATTGGCCGTGGATGTGGACCGGGTGCCGATGCAGGACCTGATCGTGCCGCTGATCAATAATGTTGAGGCCAAGCCGATCTGCAGTGCCGCGGACGTACGGACTTCGTTGGTGCGGCAACTCGCCTCGTCTGTGTTGTGGGAGGAGTCTGTGCAGGCGCTGGTCAAGATGGGGATCCACACGCTTGTGGAAGTCGGGCCCGGAAAGGTTCTCACCGGGCTGGCCAAGCGGATCGCGCCCGAACTCCGACTGCTGAACGTGTACGACCGGCTGAGCCTGGCCGCGACGGTCGAGGCGCTGGCCGCCGCACGGTCGTGATGCTGGCCGGGAAAGTCGCGATCGTGACGGGGGCTGCCCAGGGAATCGGGCGCGCCATCGCTGAAGCCTTGGCGCGGGACGGGGCGGATGTCGCGGTGGTGGACCTCGAGGTGACCCGCGCCGAAGAGACGGCGCGGGCGGTGTTGTCGCAGGGACGCCGCGCGCTGGTCATCAAGGCGAACGTAGCGGAATGGGCCGACGTCGCCGCGATGGCCGACCGAGTGCTCACCGAACTCGGCCGGATCGATGTGCTGATCAACAATGCGGGCATCACGCGGGACAGCCTGCTGCTCCGCATGAAGGAAGAAGACTGGAACGCGGTGTTGGACGTCAACCTGAAGGGCACGTTCCATTGCACCAAGGCCGTCCTGCCTGCCATGACCAAGCAGCGGAGCGGCGCCATGGTGAACATCGCTTCGGTGGTGGGCGTCATGGGCAACGCAGGGCAGGCCAATTACGCGGCCTCGAAGGCGGCCGTGATCGGGCTTACGAAGACTGTGGCCCGCGAGTATGCGAGCCGGGGGATTACCGTGAACGCGGTGGCGCCGGGATTCATCGAGACGGCCATGACCGACAAGCTGAGCGGGGAGGTCCGTGAAGCGCTGCTCAAGCAGATCCCGCTGGGCCGGCTCGGAACTGCCAACGATGTGGCCGAGGCCGTGCGGTTTCTGGTCTCTCCGGCGGCGGCGTATATCACAGGGCACGTGCTGCACGTGAACGGCGGAATGATCATGGTGTGAGGCGTTGAGCGGCCTCGCACAGTGTGTTGCTTGTTGAGGGGAGGGTAGGGAGGTGGCGAAATCTATGGCAGCCATAGAAGAGCGGGTGAAGAAGATCATCGCCGAGCAGTTGGGTGTCGAGGAGGACGATGTGGTCCCAGACGCCAAGTTCGTGGAGGATCTCGGCGCAGACTCCTTGGATACGGTCGAACTGGTGATGGCCTTTGAAGAGGCTTTTGAAATCGAGATTCCGGATGAGAAGGCCGAGAAGATCCTGACCGTGCAGGACGCCGTGGACTTCATCAAAGAAAATATTTAATCCCCTGGACGGTCGGCACGCGCCTGATGGGCAAGGAAATCCGCAAAAGACGGGTCGTCGTCACGGGCTTGGGTCTGATCACGCCGCTCGGCATGGGCGTGGAGAAGACTTGGAATGCCCTGTGCGCTGGCAAGTCGGGGATCCGGCGAATCACCAAGTTCGATCCGTCGGGGCACACCTGCCAGATCGCGGGAGAGGTCACGGATTTCGACCCTGCCGACTACATCGAGAAGAAAGAGATCAAGAAAATGGACACCTTCATCCATTACGCCGTCGCCGCGAGCCAGATGGCGGTGGATGATGCCGGGTTCAAAGTCACTCCGGAGAACGCCGACCGGGTCGGGGCCTACATCGGGTCCGGCATCGGCGGGCTGCCCGCCATCGAAGCCTTTCACAAGGTGCTGCTGGAGAAGGGCCCTGACCGCGTCTCCCCGTTCTTCATTCCGATGGTCATCATCAACCTTGCCTCAGGACAGGTGTCGATGCGGCTCGGCGCCCGCGGGCCCAACTCGTGCGCGGTGACGGCCTGCGCGACCGGCAACCACTGCATCGGCGACGCCTTCCGGCTCATCGAGCGGGGAGACGCGGATGTCATGATCGCCGGCGGCGCGGAAGCCGCGATCACTCCGTTGTGCGTGGCGGGGTTCGCGTCGGCGAAGGCGCTCTCGACGCGCAACGACGAGCCGGAGCGGGCGAGCCGCCCCTTCGACAAGGAGCGCGACGGGTTCGTGCTCGGAGAAGGTGCCGGCGTGCTGGTGCTGGAGGAACTGGAATTGGCGTGCCGTCGCGGCGCGCGAATCTACGCCGAGATCCTGGGCTACGGCATGACGGCCGATGCCTACCACATCACCGCGCCGCCGGAAGACGGCCATGGGGCGGTCCGATGCATGCGGCGGGCGTTGGAAGATGCCGGACTGCCGCCGGCCGCGATCGGCTACGTGAACGCGCACGCCACCTCAACGATGGCCGACCGCATCGAAACCAGCGCCATCAAGCAGGTCTTCGGCGACCACGCCTGCCGCCTGGCGGTGAGTTCCACGAAGTCCATGACGGGGCACCTCCTGGGAGCGGCCGGCGGCGTGGAGGCGGTCTTCAGCGTGCTGGCTATCCACCGCGGGATCCTGCCACCGACCATCAATCAGGAGGTGCCCGATCCCGAGTGCGATCTGGACTATGTCCCCAATGTCGCCCGTCGGGCCGAGGTCCACGCGGTGCTCTCCAACTCCTTCGGCTTCGGCGGGGTCAACGCCTGCCTGATCTTCTCCCGTTGCACGGCATAACCGCTCATGCAGACAGACGGGCTGGATGAGATTCAACGCCGGCTCGGGTACAGGTTCCGGCGGCATAGCCTGCTCATCGAAGCCCTGACTCACAAGTCCTACCTCAACGAAGCGAAGGAGACCGGCGAGCTCGATAACGAGCGTCTGGAGTTTCTAGGCGATGCGGTCCTGGACCTCGTCGTGAGCGAACACTTATTGTCCGCGTTTCCGGACGCCGCCGAGGGCGAGCTCTCGAAGCTCCGGGCGTGGCTTGTGAGCGAGAAGACCCTGGCGCGGGCGGCCGGACGGATCGGGCTCGGGGAGCTTCTCCGTCTGGGGCGCGGCGAGATGAAAACGCAAGGGCACAACAAGCCGTCCATCCTGGCGGACACCCTGGAGGCGGTCTTCGCCGGGGTGTATCTGGATGGGGGGCTTGACGCAGCGGCGGCGAGCGTCAAGGCCGTGTTCAGCGAGGAGCTGGCTTCGTGCGATCGGTCGCTCCTCGCCAGGGGCGACTTCAAGACCGATCTCCAGGAGCTCTGCCAGCGGGAGTTCGAGATGCTCCCGCATTACCGGACAATCCGGGAGACAGGGCCGGACCATGAGAAGCAGTTCGAGGTGGAGATCCTGATTCGAGGCGAGCGCTACGGGGTTGGCGTCGGCAAAAGCAAGAAAGAGGCCGAGCAGATGGCCGCCAAGCACGCCCTGGAGAAATTGAAACAAGAAAAAGGAGAACCATGCGGTACCAATTAGGGATTGTGGCATTGACGCTGCTGCTAGCGGGCATGTTGGGAGCGGTCTTCGGAGCCGATGACAAGAAGCCGGCAGAAGGAGGGAAAATGGAGTCGCACGCGATCATTAAGACCAAGTTTGGCGAGATGGAGATCAAGTTCTTTCCGGACCTGGCGCCCAAACACGTGGAGAACTTCATCACGCTCGCCAAGTCGGGCTTCTACGACAAGACGCTGTTTCATCGCGTGATACCCGGATTCATGATACAGGGCGGGGACCCCAACACGAAGGACCCCAACAAGAAGAGCGAGTACGGCATGGGCGGCCCTAGCCACAAGCTCAAGGCGGAATTCACTGCCAAGTCCCACACCCGCGGGATCGTTTCAATGGCTCGGTCCAATAACCCGGATAGCGCGGGCTCGCAGTTCTTCATCGTGGTCAAGGATTCCAACTTCCTCGATCGTCAGTACACCGTCTTCGGCGAAGTCATCCGGGGGATGGACGTGGCGGACAAGATCGTCAATTCGCCGCGAGGCCAGAATGACCTGCCGAACGAGCGGATCGAGATGACCGTCACGATCGTCGAGAAGCCGGTCGGCTAAGGCGCGGAGAGGCTGGCCGTGGCGCGCATGGTGCATGCCGGGCTGGCCACTTGGCTTTGCTTTGTCACGCTGATCGGCGCCGGCTTCTTGTCGGCTAGCGCCGAGCCTGACCAACCGCTCTCGCCGGCCACGCCACCTGTCAAAACGGACAAGCCCGCGCCGCGTGTCCTCATCGAAACGGATCGTGGGAAGCTCACGTTGGAACTCTTGCCGGATGTGGCCCCCAAGACCGTAGCCCGGTTTATGGAACTGGTCAGGAGGGGATTCTACAACGGCCTAACCTTCCACCGCGTCATGCCGAGATTTCTCATCCAGGGCGGCGATCCGAACGGGGATGGGACTGGAGGGTCAGGGCGTACGATTCTGGCTGAATTCAACGAGAAAAAGCACGTAACGGGCACAGTAGGCATGGCCCACACGCGCGATAATCCGGACAGCGCTGACAGCCAGTTCTATATCTGCTTGGAGCCGCAGCCGTTCCTCGACGGCAAGTACACGGTCTTCGGGCAGGTCGTGGAGGGCCTGGACGTGTTACCCAAAGTCCAGGAAGGCGACGTCATGAGGAAGGTGACGCTGCAGCCTTAGTGTTTGTGGCCGTGGTGCTCGTGATCGTGCGCGGGCGCAGGCGCCCCGGGGATCACGATGCGGCTCTTCTCCCGCTGGGCCTGCTCTTTGGCTGCTCCAGCGATTTCCCCTTCACCCGCCAGCACGATGCGTGGCTGGTCCGTCTCCTGCGTTTTCAGATGCGCGACCACGTCGGGATGGTCCATCGTCAGGCAGCCGATGAGCCCCGTGAGGAAGCGGTTGGAGCGGAGCCCTGTTCCGGAGAACTCCTTGACGAGCGTGAGTGCCAGATCCACCACCTGCTGGGCCTGTTCCAGATCGACCTTTTCCTTCTCCAGGAATGCCTTGAACTCCTTGTGCAGGTATTGGGAGAACGCCGGCACGGTGGGTGCCGGGAAGTGGATGGGGCTCAATAGCCGTCGGATGAACTCCAAGGCCGCGACGACCTCGCCGTCCAGCCCGGACGGTTTGTTGTGGAAGTAACTGAAGCACACGATCTCGATGAGGTTGAACAGCCCAGCGGCCTTCTCCCCGCCGATCTCGAGGATCTCCCGATACACCCGCCGCCGGTCCTGCCGGAAGAGTTCGCCGACACGCTGCCGCTGATAGTCCGTGCCGGCTTCGAGATAGGGACAATCCGCTGGACAGGCGATCTTCGTGAGGCGATTCTCCCCGCAACAGGTCGAACAGATCAGGCCGTTCAAGGCGGGGCAACTCCGCTTTCCCTTTCTGCCGTGGCAATAGTCGCACGTGGTGGCCATCGTCCGCTCCTCAGCGCTTGCGTTCGCGACCCAGGCCGTTCATTTCCGCCGCGTCCCCGGAGCGGTACGGGACCAGGATCAGGTGGTTTTTCCGGTCGATGCCCAGGCTCGCTGGCGTCATCAGGAATTCGGCGATGGTCTGGAAGCGGAAGTTGGGATCGATCCGGATGACCTTGCCCTGTGAGAAGTCCGAGACGTACATGTTGCCGGACGCGTCGAAGTCCACGCCCGTCAGGTTGCCGAACCGGCTGCTGAAGAAGGAATTGGCGAAGAGGACCTTCACGGTGCCCTCTTGGGTGACCTCCAGGATCTTGCCGGTGTTCCAACTGACGACGACCAGCGCACCTGTCGCAGGATTGACGGCCAGACCGTAGGGGCCCGCCAAGGCTGGATCCTTCACGAGGACCGTGGGCTTGGAACTGCGATGCGTGTCGACTTTCAAGATCGCGTCAGCTCCGGCGTCCGCGATGTAGAGCGTGCTATGACCATCCGCGGCCAACCCGGTCAGAAAGTCTACCTTGGCGGCAGTCAGGTCGAGCTCACCGAGCGCGCGCCCGGTGTCGGCATGGAAGCGCCGGACCTGATCGATGTCAGAGACATAGAGGGTCCGGCCGATGATGGCCAGGCCCTTGGGCGCGTGGAGCGTGACGCCGTTCACGCCCCCTTCGATGAATTTCAGCTGGAGGATCCGGCCTTGATCGTTCAGCTTGGTGATGAAGCCGTTGTTGTCGCGCTCGGTCGGCTGGCCGTTCTCGTTCGAGATGAAGTAGCTGCCCGTCGCGGGGTCCACGATGAAGCCAGAGGGGTTCTTCAGGCCGGTCACTTGCAGGGCGAACGCAACGCCGCCGGAGAGGATCGAGAAGAGGACTGCCGCGAGGATGGGCTCGCTCATGCGTGCAATCACTGGCACGCACGTACTCTACTACGATCCTTGACTCCCAACAAGGGCCCTTGTTATTCTGCGCTTCGCGTGTGAAGTTGCTCGCGCACCGAGCAGACAAGGAGTGGTGATGCCCACACACATCATCGATGGCAAAGCGCTCTCCCAAGCGGTCCGGGACCAGATCGCCAAGGACGCCGCGGCCCTTCTGGCGCGGACCGGCATCAAACCGGGCCTGGCGGCGATCCTGGTTGGCGACGATCCGGCCTCTCACCTGTACGTCAAGAATAAGCAGAAAGCCTGCGAAGCGGTTGGGATCCATGTAGCGGACCACAAGCTGCCGGCCTCGACCAGCCAGGACGAACTGCTAGCGCTGATCGACAAGGTCAATCGCGATCCGCGGATCCACGGGATCCTGGTGCAGCTCCCGCTCCCCAAGCAGATCAACAGCCAGGTCATTCTCAACGCCGTCTTGCCGGAGAAGGACGCCGACGGCTTTCATCCTTACAACATGGGCCGGCTCGTGGAAGGCACTCCGATCTTCGAAGCTTGCACCCCGCGGGGCGTGATCAAGATGATCGAATCCACTGGCGTCGGGATCGCAGGCAAGCGGGCGGTGGTGCTGGGCCGGAGCAACATCGTCGGGAAGCCGGTGGCCCTCATGTTGCTCCACCGGCACGCCACCGTGACGATCTGCCATTCCAAGACGAAGGATCTGCCTGCCGTCTGCCGCGAGGCCGAGATTCTGGTCGTGGCGATCGGCAAGGCCAAGTTCGTGACGGCGGACATGGTACGGGAAGGCGCGGTCGTCGTTGATGTCGGGGTGAATCGGACGGAGGACGGGAAGTTCATCGGCGACGTGGACTTCGAGGCGGTCAGCCGGAAGGCAGGATGGATTTCCCCGGTCCCTGGCGGGGTCGGGCCGATGACTATCGCGATGCTCTTGCAGAACACCCTCGAATCGGCCCAGCGGTTCGCGTCGAAAACGGGAGTGCATTGAGGGATGGGCGTGCGGAGATTACGAGAGGTCCTGCAGTCGGGCGAGTTCGTCACGACGGTGGAGTACAACCCACCGAAGGGCACGGACATCACCCCCATCATGGACAACGCCAAGGCCTTGCTGGGCAAGGTCCATGGCGTGAACGTCACCGACAACACAGCGGCCATCTTGAGAGCCGGCTCTTTGTCGGTCTGTCGTATGCTCTACGAGATGGGGCACGATCCGGTCATGCAGGTGACCTGTCGCGACCGCAATCGTCTGGCGATCCAGTCCGACCTGCTTTCCGCGCATATCCTGGGCATCCGCAACATCCTCTGCCTGACAGGTGACTATCCGACCGTCGGGGATCACAAGGACGCGAAACCGGTGTACGATCTCGATTCTATCGGGATCATGCAGGTCATCCTCTCGCTCAATCAAGGGCGCGATCTGGCCGGCCGCAAGCTGCAGGGCCCCACCGATCTCTACATCGGCGCGGCTATCACTCCGGAACAAGACCCACCGGGGCCGATGCTCGCTAAGTTCGAGACCAAGGTAAACGCCGGCACGAAGTTCTTCCAGACCCAGGCGTTTTATGACGTGGAAAAGTTTAAGACCTTCATGAAGGCCGTCCGAAAATTCCCGGTGAAGGTGCTGGCGGGGATTCTCGTGTTGCGGTCGGCGAAGATGGCGGAGTTCATGAACGCCAATATTCCTGGCATCGACGTGCCCCAGGCCATCATCGAAGAGCTGCGGGCAGCCGGCGACGAGCGGGCGCTGGATGTCGGCGTCCAGATCGCCGTCCGACTGATCAAGGACGTGCGTCCCTACTGCGACGGGGTCCACATCATGGCCATCAAAGCCGTGGACCGCCTCTCAGAGATCCTCCACAAGGCAGAACTCGCGTGACCATTCCCGACTTTCGCAAACGGAAAGCGGAAGGCCGCAAGATCGTGGTCATCACTGCCTATGACGCCCTCTTCACCTGCATTGCGGAAGAGGCCGGCATCGAGGTGCTGCTGGCCGCGCGCGCGCTCGGGGTGGTGGTCCAAGGCAAGAAGGACACGTTGTCCGTGTCGATGGAGGACATGCTCTACCACACCCGGCTGGTGGCCGGGGCTGCGCAGCGTGCGCTGGTGATCGCCGACATGCCGTTCTTGTCCTATCAGGTCAGCGTGGAGGAGGCCGTGCGGAACGCCGGCCGGTTCCTGCAGGACGGCGCTGCCGCGGTGAAGCTGGAGGGCGGCGCGGCCGTGGTGGATCGGGTGGCGGCGATGGTTCGCTTCGGCATCCCCGTCATGGGCCACTTGGGCATGACCCCGCAATCGGTCCATCAGTACGGCGGGTATAAGGTCCAGGGCAAGGCTGCGGATCAGGCGGAGGCGTTGCTTGCCGACGCGCGCGCACTGGAAGCCGCCGGGGCCTTCGCGATCGTGCTGGAAGCCGTGCCGGCCCAGTTGGCCAAGGCGATCACCCAGACGCTGGCGATCCCCACCATCGGAATCGGCGCGGGTCCGGCCTGCGACGGCCAGGTGCTGGTCCTCTATGACCTGCTCGGCCTCTTCGATCAGTTCGTGCCCAAGTTCGTCAAGCCCTATGCCCATCTGAAAGCC
>CAZSUT010000034.1:0-5935 GCA_964610095.1 uncultured Nitrospirales bacterium
ACCACTAAGCAAAAAGACGATTCCTGACACCACCGCACCAAAAATTGTTACAGACAGTGCCCTTGTATCTCGCTCCCGGTTCCTTGACCTGCCTCCAGTTGTTGTACCCCTTTCAATGTTAGTCATGCACATGGCAATAGGCGGCATTGGGACTGTCCAAAATCCTCATTCGGTTTCAGGTCCCAAGCCATCGCTTTTGCAATGGCCTAGCCGTATCTTCATGAGGGTTCAAAAGGAACTCTTTTCGACCAGTGGCCGGATTAAAAGTCATGACCCGTCATTCTTTCATAGGCCTCTTTCAGCGTAGACACCTCGATAATCGTCACTCCCAGACTTTGAGATAAAGAACTCAAATCCCAGTTAGGAGTCCGCATCTGGCCGGCCGGAATTAGGATCGTCGAAAAGCCCGCCGCTGCAGCTCCTTGGACCTTTTCTGAAAGTGCGCCTACTGCCAATATCCGACCCTCGGCATCGATGGCTCCTGATAAAGCCATCCCAGGTAGGAGGGTGACGCCCCGCTTCCCGGCAACCAGTGCCACAGCAAGCGGCGCACTGGCGCTCGGTCCGTCTACCTTGTAGGCGGTGCTGACCTCTTTGATGGTCACGAGCCAGGTCCGCGGGTCCTCTCCTAACAGCCGGGCAGCAGCGACAGTTGCCACTCGCGCTGCTTCTTTCCATTGGGGCCCCAGTGCGCTGCCCTTAAATACCCCGAGAGCTCTTGATCCCTCGTTGAACTGGATCTGGGGTCCCACTGGTTGTTCCAGAGGATCACCCTGTACCACAAGATAGGCGATACCTCCGATACTTTTCTGGCCCTGCTTTGCAACTGCCAGCGTGGGAATCGAGATGATGAATCGTGGTTGAGTTATTTCTGACTGAACTGTCACTGATACTATGAGCAGTAAAGAGGTGAGTAACGGTTCTGTTTTCAGAATCATTTCTTTTTGAATCCCCAGGAAGGATACGCCAAGTCCATTGAAAAATCGACAGAATGACTTTGGCATTGGCACCAGGATTTTGAACCACGCCGCAGGCGGCTATCTTCAAATTTCGCGTGGATGGGATGTGCTATGACTCAAGGTGACTTCTCGTGAAAACTCATGACTTCATCATTTTTCTCAAGGTTTTTATCTTGACCTGTCCGCCTCAAGTGTCTCAAGGTGCTTCCTCAGGTGCCAAGTCAATCACACTAAAGTTAGCATTCCCACCGCGGCTCGTCGCTGCCACATGGGAACCGATATGGCAACCCCTCCTTCCGCAGACAGGGATCGTCGACGCAGCCAACGGATTCAACTGGAAACGCTACTTACGGTTTTAAGCATGGATCCCTCTCTCCCATTCAGGGGTCCCTGCTATGTGACTAATGTGAGCTATCACGGCTGCCAGTTCATCGCACCACGCCCCATCAAGCACGAGACCTTGCTGGACCTTACCATGCCCTCCACTAATCGTCACATCAGGGCCCATGTTATCTGGTCGACTCCAGTTGGGCCGGAAGCGCAAGTTAAGCAGTGGAAAGTCGGGGTGCAATTTGACACTCCAGGGAACTACTGGGCTCTTCCGTTTCAGCCGCCAGACCGGCCTACGGCAACGTGAGGCCTTGGCTTTTCCTGAAGCAATTTTTGATAACATCACGCTCAAAAGCAATGGCTCCCCCGGGGGAGTTCTAGTTTGAAGACTTGATGGAGAACCGGGAGTAACGAAAAAGCCTCCTGCGATGCCATCACAGAAGGCCTTGAAAAAGTTGGAGCGGGAAACGGGATTTGAACCCGCGACCCTCGCCTTGGCAAGGCGATGCTCTACCACTGAGCTATTCCCGCCCCGATCGTAGAAGAAGCGAAATTATACGGGCAGCACACGAGAAGCGTCAAGGCGGGGAGACCGTGAACTTGGGTCGGATCAGCTGCTCGACCGCCGGTACGTCGCGCTGCGGCAGGTCCTTGGTGATGAACGAATTGACAGAAAAAGAGAAGAGCTAACGGGAAACCGGAAGGATGAACACGCTTGGCGTGGAGCCATCGGCTGGCGGAGGGCCGGCCTTACCCAGGGGAACCGAGAACCCGGCAGCGTGGGTATGCCCGCCGCCGCCGTACTTCACGGCGATCTTCGCCACATCGATTCCACCCTGCTCCGAGCGCAGGCTGAAGTGCCGCAGGCCGTGATGGTCATGCCAGATCAGGCAGAACGGACGGCCGGGCGAAAGCTGCTCGCCGATCTGGCTCGTCAGGATCGCGCTTTGCACACAGGGGACCGTTTCTCCCTCGAATTGGACCCAGACCACGTGACGGACGATCTTCTTGACCAACTCGTGTTCGTAACGGAGGATGGCGTGCCCTTCTTGCTTAAGCCTTTCCTGCTCCAACGAGTCCCAGACCTTGAAGTCATAGGGGTAGGAGTTCAATCCCGCGCTAATCTCTCGGCTGTTGGGTAGCTTCCACGCCCACAGGTCCTTGTCCTGCACGTATTGCAGGAGCCAGGGTGGCGTGGTGCCGTGGGCCCACTCCCAAGCGAGCACGGCACCGCTCTTTTCCAGATCAAAATGGACGTACGGCAGTCCTCTAAGCGCCTCTTTGGCCGTGATATGGTGGTCTAAGACTTGGAGTTCCGATGCCTCCTTCGCCATCTCTTCCAAGATCGGCCGAGGATAAGTGAAGTCCACGATCGCCACCCGACGCCCCGCGCAGCTGACAGGAGGCGGGAGCCCGTGGTCGGCGGGAATGAACTCGGCCGAAGGATACCGCTTCCAGATAGCCCAGGCAGCACCGAATCCGTCGGTGCAGTCGGCATGGTAGAGGACGAGATCAGGAACCATATGAGGTAGCATATCACGACCTCGGAGCGAGAGAAAGACCGGGAACGCGCAATTGCATGGTCGTCAGTTCTGTGTTAAAAGATACCACGAGGCAGATCAATCGTGGCTCAGCGTGACCGGGAGTGGCCTGGATATACCCAGTGGTACCTCTGTCCTGTTTGCAGCTCGCTGTGGACCCCCTGCGATTCCGGCGTCGCCGCTATTAAGCGCTCCCAATTGATCGACGCGCCTCAGGCCTCGCCGGCCACCCCGCCCCAACGCTGCCCCGTGTGCACCGGCACGCTGGAAGGCAGCACCTACGAACTTTAAGGGGCCGGCGGTTTCCCCTCAAGACGGCTGGACAAGTCAACATTCCCGTGTGGTACACTGCCACCATGCAAGTGCATTCGGCTTTATCGAAAGCTGACGGCACCGCGGACGCCCTCGACGAGGTGTGTCGCGAGGCCACGACCCACTTGGGCGGACGATCGGTGGACCTGGCGTTCACGTTTTTCTCCCCCGGCCACGCCGAATCCGCCGATCTCATCGTATCAACCATCCACACACAGCTCCGGCCGAAAGTCCTCCTAGGGTGCTCGGCCGAAAGCATAATCGGGGACACGCAGGAAGTGGAGGGCCAGTCCGCCCTGTGCCTCTGGGTCGGGCATCTGCCTGGGACCACCCTCACTCCGTTCCACCTCGAATTTGTGCAGACCGGCGAGCAATTCACCGCATCCGGCTGGCCTAAGGACATGCCGGCCCTGGACCAAAATCCGTCCTTTCTGGTCATCGCCGAGCCGTTTACCACGCCGGCTGAGGCCTTTCTCGGAGACTTAGCCGAACGCTTTCCCGGGGCTTCGGCCATCGGCGGCATGGCCAGCGGCGCACAGGAGCCCGGCGCGAACCGCCTCCTCTTCAACGAGACGGTCGTGGATGCCGGCGTCGTCGGCGTGGCCGTGACCGGGGCTGTGTGCATCCGAACCATCGTGTCCCAGGGCTGCCGGCCGATCGGCGACCGTTTCATGATCACGCAAGCCGAACAGAACGTCATCCGCGAGCTCAGCGGGAAACCGGCCCTGGAATGCCTGCGTGAAGTCTTCTCCTCGCTTTCCTCCACCGAGCAGCGCCAGGCCGAGCGCGCGCTGCATCTGGGGATCGTCATTGACGAACACAAGGATCAGTTCGAGCGCGGCGACTTCCTGATCCGCAACCTGATCGGGGTCGACCAGAAGAGCGGCAGCTTGGCGGCGGCCGACTACGTCCGGGTCGGGCAGACCGTGCAGTTCCAGATACGGGACGGCGCCTCCGCCAGCGAAGACCTGCGCGCGCTGCTGACCGGCGAAAGCCAAGACACACACGCGGGCGATCCCATCGGCGCGCTCCTGTTCAGTTGCAACGGGCGTGGCCAGCGGTTCTTCCGTACCCCCCACCACGACGTCACCGCCGTGCGTGAAAAGCTGGGCGGGATCCCGGTCGGCGGCTTCTTCGCCATGGGCGAAATCGGCCCTGTGGGCGGGAACAACTTCCTCCACGGCTACACGGCCAGCGTCGCTGTGTTCTGCAAAAACCTCTGAAAAGGAGGTGCATCATGAAACTCCGTTGGCTCTCGTACCTCGGTGTGCTGGTCATCGCGGCGGCCGGTGTGGCGATTGGACCGGCGTCGGCTTCCAACGTCAGGCAGCTCAGCGTGCAGGAAGTGAAGTCCGCCTTGGACAAAGCGCCCAGCTTACGCGAGAAGGGCTTCTTCCTGGTAGATGTGCGGACCGTCGAAGAGCACGACACCGGGGCGATCCCCGGCACCGACGTGAATATTGAATTCCGAGAGATCGCCAAGCGTCACAAGGAGATCGGCGCCAGCTTGGACGACCATATCGTCGTGTACTGCCAGTCCGGGAAGCGGAGCAACATCGCCGCCGACACCTTGACCGAACTGGGCTACAAGAACGTCTACAGTATCCGCGGCAGCGTGAACGCCTGGCTGCAAGCCGGCTATCCGCTCGCCGGCGGGCGCCGTTGATCCGACCACTTCTGCCGCTGCTGCTCATAGTGCTGCTCTGGAGCTCCGCCTGCGCGGAGGCCCAGAGCGCTGCATTACCGCCCAGGGACGAGCCGCGCGTGCGTGCGCGAAGCCTCGGGGTGGACCTCGGCGTCTATCCCACCGGCAAACTCAACGCCATCACTGACGTGCCCGGCGTTCGCGTCGGCCACACGACCCTGATCAAGGGAGACGGCAAGCTCGTGCCGGGGCAAGGCCCGGTCCGCACGGGCGTCACCGTGATCATCCCCCGCGAGGATGTCTGGCACAAGAAGGTCCCGGCGGGAGCCTTCGTGCTGAACGGGACCGGCGAGATGACGGGGCTCGCCTGGGTGGAAGAGTCCGGCTTTCTCGAATATCCGATCGCCCTCACCAACACGCTCAACCTGCCCCGCGTCGCCAACGGCGTCATGAGCTGGATGATCAGCCGGTATCCCGGAATCGGCATCCGGGACGACACCCTCACGCCGGTCATCGCCGAGTGCGACGACAGCCGGCTCAACGACATCCAGGGACGCCACGTCTCGGAGGCCGACGTCATCAAGGCCCTGGACAGCGCGAGCGACGGGCCAGTGGCGGAAGGAACGGTCGGCGCCGGGACCGGCATGGTCGCCTTCGGCTTCAAGGGCGGGATCGGGACCGCCTCCCGCACCGTCTCGGCGGCGGGGGACTACACGGTCGGCGTGCTCGTCAACGCCAACTTCGGCCGGCGGGAGGAATTGGTGATGGGAGGCGTCCCTATCGGGAAGCTGTATGGAGAGGGCACGGCCTCTGCGCCGGGACCCGACGGGTCCATCATCATTATTATCGCGACCGACGCGCCGCTCGACGCCCGGCAACTGAAGCGCCTGGCCAAGCGCGCGGCGCTCGGCCTGGCGCGCACCGGCTCCACCGGCCGGCACGGCAGCGGCGATTTCATCCTGGCCTTCTCCACCGGCAACGTCATCCCCCACTACCCGAAAGACCGCACCTTCCCCATGACCGCCTTCGCGGACACGCACCTCAATCCACTGTTTACCGCGACGGTCGAGGCCACCCAGGAAGCCATCCTCAACGCGCTCACGATGGCGACGACGGTCATCGGCCGTGACGGCAACAAGGCCGAGGCG
>CAZSUT010000034.1:6035-26703 GCA_964610095.1 uncultured Nitrospirales bacterium
CTACGGCGTGAGGATCGGCAGAAACTGGCGGAGCGTTGCACGCCCCAGTTCGGGTACCCGGCCTTCCCGCACCACCTGATGGTCAAAGGGGACGAAGCGTGCCAGCTTGACGAAGGACCGGCGGTCGAGCAGCGCCTGTAACTCGTTCTTACGCTCCCAAGTGAGCTCCATCGTGTAGCCCTCGCCGCAATACCACTCCCAAGGCGTGCTCCCCAGGCAGAGTACGAGGCCCTGGTCCGCCACGCCCCCGTACCGGTTCATGAGGTTCTTTTTGTACTGCGCGAGACGCCCGCCTTCCAGGATCAGGGCGAACACGATGTGGTGCCCCCACCATAATAATGAGCGGAAGGTGAATTTCACCTCGCCGTCGAAATGCTTGAAGTAGTCCAGGTACTGGTAGGGGAAGTCTTCCAGGTGCTCGCCTTTGACGAACTGGTGGGCCTCAGGGTTGAAGCCCTCCGGCGCCACAAGCTTCACGCCTTTCAGTTCGTGCTGTAAGCCGCCGTAGACACCGTCCAGGACGGCTCTCATCTTCGTCATGATCTGCGCCTTCGCGCGGAAGAACTGCTTATCGTGGAGAAGGGTCAGTTCGTCCGGCGTGAAGAGGATGGGCCCGGCCGCCGCACTCTCTTTGCTCATGGCCGCACCCTAGCATTCCTCTCGGGAGAGGATCAACTGGCGCGTGGCGCTACGCGCTCTTGACGGCCTCCCGACGCCTCCCTATGATGGGCCGCATGACCTCGCCGACCCGCCGTGTGATCGCGCTGGCGCCCATGCCGCCGGAGAAATCGGCCTACGCGCTCGCGCGCTACAGCCGCTCGCCTGACTCCATCGAAGACAGTCTGCGCTGGGTCCACAGCCACTCGTCGGAGAAGTTCTGGGAACAGTTCTACTTCGACTACGGTCATGCCTCGATCGCCGACCTCGGCCATGTCATCATCTGCTTTGAAGGCATCTCGGAGCTCGCCGCCGTCCACCTCGAGGACGAGGCACTCTGGGACGGCCAGGCGAAGTCTTCCCGCTACCAGGACTTCGGGCCGGGTGGCGTCTTCGTACCGGAGCACGTCCAAGGCACGCCGATCGAGGCCAACTACCGGGGCATCGCCGCGCGTCTGCACCAGGCCTATACCACCCTACACTCGCCCATCAAGGACCATCTGACCAGCACGACTCCGAAGCCCGATGACATGAAACCCCAGGCCTATGACAGGACGATGAACGCGCGGACCTTCGACGTCACGCGCTATCTCTTGCCGCTCGCTGCGACCACGAACGTGGGACAGGTGGTCAGCGTCCGGACATTGGAGAAGCAGATCAGCCGCCTCCTCTCGCTGCCAGTGGCAGAGCTGCGCGCCATTGGCGAGGACTTGAAACGCGCCTGCGCCACCCCGCCGCTCAACTTGTGGGGCGAGCTGAATGGACCATCTGCGGCTCCCAACGAGCCGCTGGCGCCGACGTTGGCTCGCCATGCAAGACCAAGTGAGTACCCCATCAAGACGTATCCGGACTTGAAGCAGGCCGCCTCCGAGCGTCTGCGACTGGGTGAGGTGGAAACGAGCGAGCCGGTCGAACTGATCGAACCGCACGCGCCGCTGGACGAACTGGCCGCGACGCTCCTGTACCGCGTGACCGTCTACCCCTACCGTCAGATCCTCGCAGTGGTCAGGGAGTGGACTGAGAAGGAGAAAGAAGACCTGATCGAAATCGCGCTGCGGCGGCGTGGTCCTCACGACGAGCTCCTGCAGGAGTTCCGGTGCGGCTACGGCTTCATCTTCGACATCCTTATGGACCTGGGCGGATGGCGCGACCTGCACCGGCACCGCCGCTGCCAGCAGATCCGACAGGAGTTCACGACGATCCATGGCTACGAGACGCCCGCCCTTCTCAAGGATGCCGGCATCGCGGCCGAGTATCGGGCCGTCCTGGATGAGGTCAAGGAGCAGGTGGAAGGCTTGGCGCTCTCCCACTCTGACGCCGCGATTTACCTGACGCCGTTCGGGTTCCGCACCCGCTGCCTGTTCAAGATGGATTACGCGGAAGCGGAGTACATTGCCCGGCTGCGTTCGGGCGTGAAGGGGCACTTCTCCTATCGCACGATCGCCTGGCTCATGCAACGGGCGGTCCTGGCCCGCTACCCCGCCCTCGGCACGCGCATCGCGGCCACTCCACCCGACATCGAGGACTCGCTGACCCGCTAGCAAGGCACTCTTGAAAAAGATCAAGCAGAAGGCGGCGGGGAAAGAGCTGAAGGTCCCGATGTTCGTCATCGGATACGCGGCGCCCGAGCCGCCCCCGCCCGGGTTCCTCGCCGCGTGGTTTGACCAGGAATACGGCGGCCCGCTCACCATCCAACTCCCGCGCGCCCCAGGAACGACGAGGTTCGAAGCTCAGCACGGCCCCTGGAGCGCCCTGGTGGAGACTAGCCTTCCCACCGACATTGCCGAGGCTTGGCGTGAGCGCTTGCAATGGGGCCATCCTCAGGCTGCACAAATCCTGCCGCTTCGGATGACCGGTCGTGACTGCCGGGACACCGTCCTGCACTTGACGAGGCTGGCACGCGGCCTGACGCTCCTGACGGGCGGCACCGCCTACGATACGGCGACCGACACCTACTTGAACCCCTCGGACTGGATGGACCGCCCCTTGCGAACATTCCGGCTTGACGACCACCTGCGGATCGAGCAAGTCGAAGGTCGCGCCGACGGCCGGGTCTGGTTCCACACGCGCGGCCTTGCGAAATTCGGTCTGGAGGACATCGAGACCTATCGCCCGACGGGCCTCTCGGAACGACCGGTGATCGAAGCGTTCACGGAGATCGCCGACGTGCTGACCCTGATGGGCAAGGCACCCAACGTCGGCGAGAGTTTCATGGTGGAAGGTCTGAACCGAGCGGTGCGTGTGGTGCGCCACCGGACCGATCAGTCCTACAGCCTCCGGTTGAACCTGCGCGAAGTCGAATGGGAATAGGAATAAAGGAGACAACTATGGCAAGCGGGTGGTCCCTCTCGCAGTATGGAGGAACGTGGCATGAAGACGAGTGCTCGCAGGCGAGCATTACCAATTCCAAACTCGTCATCGACATCGAGGTCAAGGAAGACGCGGATACGATCACTGTGATGGCCTCCTCGATGGACGGTGCCCGGTATACCGGCGACTATCGCTATCGCGAGGGTAGCGACTCGAACGGCCTCGCATACTTTGAGCGGTATCAGGGCCCCACCGGCCAGGTCCTGATCGGCGAACGACGCGAGGTCGGGCGGCAGCCTACTAGGTGGATCATCACGGTGACCTGAAGAGCCAAACAAAACCATCGCTGATTGTTCGCCACGTTATGGCTTCCAGGGCGGATTAATTCAACCCTAGCTCTGGCAAATCCTGCCAGGACAGCCCAATCTCTACCTGAAGTCCCTCGCTAGCTTAAGTCTCTGAATTGACGTGATTTATTGGACGGACAGGGTTGAGCTAGCAACTTACCATCTTAGAGGAGAGAGGTGGCCGGAACACTCCTACGTTGCGGTGTGGCACTGCTCTTGCTTCTTTCCGACAGTATGACTTCGAAGATCCTGATTGTTGAAGATGAGCAGGGCGTTGTGCATCTCCTTAAATCGCGCCTTGAACCCGAGGGCTTCCAGGTGATTGCTGCCTATAACGGGCAGGCAGGTCTGCGAGCGGCGACTGAAGCACGCCCAGACCTGGTCATCCTTGATCTGACCCTTCCCGGACTTGATGGCTTCGAACTCTGTCGCAGGATCCGACGACAACCCGAGACCGCGCGTCTTCCTATTCTCGTCCTGAGCGGCAGGACCGAGGAAGTTGATAAAGTGGTCATGCTTGAGCTCGGCGCTGACGACTACGTCACCAAGCCGTTCAACGCCAAGGAGCTCGTGGCTCGGGTCAAAACACTCCTTCGCCGCGTCTCGGCGCCTGCGCTGCTGCCTCGGATGTTGCGAATAGGGACTCTCGAGGTCGACCTTGACCGCTACACGGTTTCCGTCGCGGGCCAGCCGATTTCCCTCACCGCCAAGGAGTTCGACCTGCTCAAAGCCCTATTGGAAGCTAAGGAAAGGACGCTGACTCGAGCGTTTCTGTTAGAGCAGGTCTGGGAGTATGGCGAGGAGCTTGAGATCGAAACCCGCACCGTAGACGTGCATATCAGAAGCCTCAGAAAGAAGCTCGGCTCTGAAGGGGATCGGATCATCACCGTGCGGAATGTCGGGTACCGGCTGGAAACGACCTCGCCACACGTGACTCCTGCAACACAGGACGAGGTATCTCAGGAGTAGGGCCGGTCCGCTTTCTCTCCGGATGCGTATCCCCACTCGGCGGTCAGGCGATCAAAGTCGCCGACTATTTCCACCACTTCGCTCGTCACATCCTTGAGAAGGTCGGCAAGTCTGTTGCGTTCCTGTTCAACCTCGACCAGTCTGCTCACCACCGCCCGTTGCCGTTCTACATCAAGTTTCAACTCTTCGCAAGCCCCCTGCAATTCCTTGACTTGACCATTCGCCGCTTCCAGATCATGGGACAGTCTCAACACAAGTGCCTCCTTCGTGCTCAGCTGCGTCCGCAGGGCTACGAGGGTCTCCTCGCCCTGCCGCATACGGTCCTCAAATTTTTGAAGGACCTGCACCCACTCTAGGGTCTCTCTGAACTCGAGAGCGGGAGTCTCTGGCAGTGCCCCGCCGGCTTTCAAGGCGTTCACGGCTGCTTGCACCCATTCTAAAAAGATCGTGATCTCACGCAGTCGGGCCCCCAACGTGGAAGGAGCCGCCGTCCGTCCTGAGACGGGACCATCCTGCATCGGTGCTGTTTCTGTCTCCATTCCAGGCCATCCCGGGATGCCATCCTGGGCCGACATCTTTTGAGAGGACCCCTGAACAGGGTCGGGTGACAGACGAATATATTCCAGCAGGACAGCTACGCAGTGCCTACACAGGGGCGCCTCACTGGATGGGCACGAGCACTTGGCCATAAGCGTTCCATCGGTCAAGCGGACTGTTTGGTGGTAGAGACCACCCGCGCCCGCCACCTCTGATGTGATTTTTCCCTCATCGGCCTGAACGATCCGCACACGACGCTCGGAAAAGTATTGGTGGCCGAAGGCATACGCCGACATCGGGACCACGGCCTGAATCATCTCCGGCAGTAGCTGGCTCAGTCGCTGGGCCGTGCAAGGAATCTGATTGCGGGATTGCGCGATCATGGGTTACCTCTCTATGCGTCCGTCCGGCCTCGTGCAGTGCCTTTATGGGATGGAGGGGTATTGATGATACGACTTCCGGGCTGATGCAGTAACAATGGGGGCTCGGCGATCGCGTAGCGCGAGGACGCATAACCCGAGTAGTAGTCCAGCCGCGTGTTCGCGAGGCCGTTCAAGACCACCCCTTCGATCTTCCTTCCTTCAAGGAATTCCAGAGCCTCAATGACGACTCGTTGCGGAGTCTCCTCGCCCCTGACCACCAGCAAGATGCAGTCCACGATCTCCGCATACAGGTTCATATCCGCCATCGGGAGGATGGGTGGCCCGTCCATAATGACCAGGAGGTCTCGATGCCTGAGGCCATCGAGCAGTTTCTGCACTTCCCCACGCATGGCAGGCATGCTCAACCGATCCCCGTTACTCTTGCCCGCGCACAGGACCCTGAGATTGCGATGCGCATGCTGGAAGAGAGCGGCCTCCAGATCGCATTCCCCCGCCAGGACATTCATCAAGCCTTTATCGCTGTGACGCCCAAGCCGCGCGCTGACGGACGGGTTCCGCATGTCTCCGTCGATCAGGATCGTATCGACCAGGTAGTCTTTGGCCAGCGTCACTGCCAGCCCCACCGACACCGTAGTCTTACCCTCACCGACGAGTGAGCTTGTAACGGCCACGATCCGCATCCCCTTCTTCTCCCGCAATTGAATCACGCGACCGGCCAGCACCCGAAACTGCTCGGCGCCCAGAGCATTTATATTTGTCTGAACGACCAGTTGGGCGTGCTTCCCGCTCGAGCCGTTTCCACTCCCCTCCAAACCGAACATATACGGAATGGTGGCCAGGGAGGGGCATTCCAACGCAGCTTCCACTTCGTCAGGCCGACGAAAAGGTAGATTGCGGAGATCTTTCCACCAGATCGAACCACCGGCCAACGCCAGTCCGGCCACGAAGCCCCCTATGAATATCCTGAGGAGATCGGGTTTCACGGGCTTGACGGGGAGATTGGCCGGGTCCACGATGCGGAACTGTTCCCCCTTCTGCCGCTTTTCAAGGCTCTCGCTGATATTAGCGGCTATCTTGTTATGCTGAAGGTTTTCGTAATTCCGGCGGTTGTTTTCATAGTCGCGAAGCAGCATACTGAGTTGTTGTTCATGTTTGGGCGTTGCCTCAAGTCGGCGTTCGAATTCTCTAATCTGCTTTTCGATCTGCGCCCGCCGTTGTCTCCGAACCGCGATCTCGGCATCAAGGGCGCGGATATTGGCCGCCAAGCTCCTGTTGCCCGCCGGTTCAGGTTCGCCACGGATTTTCTCTGCCCCAGCACCGGATGATTTGGCCTTTTCTGGGGATTTTCCGGAGGATGACGCTGTGGAGACGCCAATGGCTAGTTGCTTTTCCAGGTCCTGGATCTGCCGCTCGGTTTCACCGACGTCGGGGTAGGTCTCCTTGTATTCGGCGCGGAGCTGCGCCAGGCGAGCCCGCAGGCGCTGGAGCTCGACCGACAGCGGATTGTCCGGCGCACCGGGGGTCAACGAAACACCGCGCGGATCGTGGAGTGCATCGCGCAAAATCTCCCGCTTTTCCTCCGCCAGCCGAATGGTCTCGTTCGCATTCTGCAATTCCATCTGGAGCCGGTCCAGGGTACGCAGGTTGGCTTCGACCTGCGCCGGCATCTCGCCCATGTATTTCATCTTGTACTCGCTGATCTGCTTTTCTTGAATGTCCAGCTTCTCCTTGACGTTCAGCAGTTCATGTTCCAGAAATTTGGTCGTTCCCTCGACCAGCTGTTCCCGCACTCTAAGATTTTCCTCGATGAACAAAGAGGCCAGCTTGTTGGTGACCTTCATGACCGTCAGCGGGTCGTTCCCCTCGTAGGCGATCGTAAAGGCCTGGATGTTCCGACGGAGGCGATCGTCAACAGTCGTGACCTTGATGTCCTTCCGCATGTTTTCGATGACGTCCTCCAAGGCCGCCCGCTTGAGTTCGTCCTGGTAGAGTCCGAATTCCTCGATGATCTTTTGAAGGAGCGTGCGGCTGAAGATCTGTTGCTGGATGGAAATCAGGCGTTCCTCGATCGTGTCCACCGTGACCGGCTTGATGAAGTCGGTGGGAACCTTCTGGGACTCCACTAGGATCAGCGTGCTGGATCGGTAGATCTTAGGCATGATCAGGTAGACCGCGCCGGCGCCCAGCAACCCCACCAGCAAGCACGCAAGCACCACCCAGGCACGTCGGCGCAGGATCTTCAGATAGTCCGACACGTCGAGTCTGTTTATGACTTGTCTCATCTTCATCCTCGCGTTACTGCCACGTCACGGTCAGTCCAATCGTCGCCTGCGTGCGATTCAGCGAAAACCCCACCGGCCCCGCGGCGTCTTGCTTGAAATACGAATACGCGGCAAACAGCGTCGCCCACCGCGTGAGCGCGTAGGTCAATCCCGGAATGACGCTGTAGGACTTCAAGTCCACCGTGCTCGAGACGATGGTTTTCGTAGTGGCGTAGTTGCCGGCCAGGGTCGCGGTGAACGTGGGCGTCAGCCGGTGGGCCACCAAGAGCTGCACGACATTCGACGCCGACACGAGCGGGGCCAGGCCTCCCGAGTTGGTGACCGACCGGAGATAGCGCCCGCTCACTTCCGTCGTGGGGAACTTCTTGGTCACGCCCACGTTGAAGGTGTACGCCAACCGATCCGAAGAGGGCAGGTAGGTCCCGCCGGCCCGACCGTCCACAGTCAAGTCCTCCCTGTACTGCTGCCGGGCTCCCACATCCGCACCGTGCGTCTCCACGGTGCCGTCTCCGCGAAAGGAAAACCGCTGATAAAAATAATCGCTCAGGAGCGTGGTGTTGCGCGTCAACGCGTATTCCGTTCCTCCGGTCGCGGCATCGGTCGTGCTGCTGACCAAGGTCGTCGTCCCGCCGCTGAACTGAACGCGAGAGTTCGTATAGCCGCCAAGCACCTTGGCCCGGGGGGACAGCACATAGGACGCCGTCGCGCCCGCGACGTTCCCGAAAGTCGTGACCCGACTCGTCTGGATACCTCCGGTGGCGATCGGATTCGGGCCGCCGAGCGGGGCGAACACGGGAAAATCCTTCGTATAAAAGTAGTTCTCGGTCACCGTCAGGCCCAAGCCACGGACCGCCCGTCCTGTCAGGGTATCGGCCTTGAGAATCAGCCCGCCTTGCGAGCTGAAATAGGAGAGCTTCGGATTCTCCGCGTATTGTGTCCACATGGCCCCTAGATTCGCCGTCACATCCACCGCCCGTCCTTCGGACGTGATCAAGACCCTCGGCGCGACATCGGTCGCAAAGTCCTCGACCTTCGCTGTGCTCGAGTAGAGGATATTGTTGTCGTACCGCTCGGAGACCGTCAGGCTCGGCGTCACGCGGAGCTCGGCGCATACTACGCCGGCCCCAACGGCCATCCAAGCCCAGCTTGCGAACAGCACTCCGATCCATATTACGAAACGTCCGGTGGTCCTCCTCAACACGATGGTTATCCGCTGGCCTTCGCCGCATTCGGCTGGCGGTTTATGGCACAACGACCGTGTCGCCAGGAACCAGCAGGATGTTCTTGGAGGAATCCTCCCCTGACACGATATCATTGTAGCTGACGTTGATCCGTATCTCGGCACCTGTGTTGGACGATTTCCTCAGCACGAATATCTTGTTTTTCGCCGCATACATAGTGAACCCGCCTGCCGTGGAAATCGCCTGAAGAACGGTCGTATAGGTCTTCAGTTGATACCGTCCCGGTTTCACCACCTCCCCCAAAACGTACACGCCATAACTGTTGACCTCCTTCACCACCACTGCCACGTTGGGTGTCTCTTTGTATTCCTTGAGTCGTGCCTCAAGCGCTTTCTTCAACTGGGCCACCGTGAGGCCCTCGGCTTCTACGTCACCGATCAATGGTAGCGAGATTTTCCCATCCGGGCGCACCGACACCACTTTGGTCAGATCCGGGTTCTTCCAAACGATTATCTCGAGAATATCCTCGGAACCGATCTTGTAATCGCCTGTGATATATGCATCCGCTGCTGCCTTGGCTGAAGCTTGCCTTGCAAGGTCTGTAGAGCTACACGCCGCAAGCATCAAAACGCTGATCCAAGCTCCCAGCATGTTCCACAGCATGACCCTTCTTCCCATCAATCGCCGGTCCTTCCTGTTACTGAGTCAGCACCATCGTCTCTGACGGAACCACAATGGTATCTCCTGGTTTCAGGACCAGGTTTTGATTGGAGCCGTCCCTCAGGACAATATCATCGTAGCTGGCCTTCAGTTTGATTTCTCGGTTCTGCCCCGGATCCCAACGGAACACGACGATTTTGTTCCGCGCCGCGGTCGGCGCGAATCCGCCCGCATTCGTAATGGCTTGGAGCACCGTGGTCTTGCTTTTCAGGAATAAGCGCCCCGGCTTGGCAACCTCCCCTAGCACATAGACACCGTAGCTGTTGACTTGCTGAAGGATTACGGAGACAGTCGGCGTTTCTTTGTACTGCTTCAGTTTGTTTACGATGTTCGTGGTGAGTTGTGCCGGTGTCAGCCCTATTGCATCGATATCGCCGAGCAGAGGCAAGGAGATCCGTCCGTCAGGTCGGACTGTCACGACTTTCGATAAGTCAGCATTGCGCCAGACGATGATCTCCAAGACGTCCTCGGGTCCGATGTAGTAGTCCGGCGTGACAATGAGCGAATTCTTTTCCAAGGCGACTTGATTGGATCGGGACAATTCAGCGAACTGCTGCTCGCCAGCAGGAGCAGTGGCGGTTTCCGCCTGAAGGATCCCCAGCGGGAAACCTCCACCTAGCGTCAAGGCTAAGAAGAGAACCCTGCCCATGACAAACCACCTACCGTCCATCCGAAACACACCTCACAGAAAAGGCGTCCTAATTATCGGGTTTCCCCTAATCTCATCACGCATGAATACGTTTCACAATCCCACGAACGAGGGGGGTGCTGAGGCTATGCGGGTTACGAACATTTGTCAAGAATATCAGATGGTTTGGTGTGCCACGGAAACCCTGCTTTCGTTCCAGACCCCCTACTTCCGTTGCATTGGCAAGGACTCCGCAAGGTGGCATAGTAGGGGGTCTTGACACCCTAGGTTTGGCCAGAGGTTCGGGCTATGGGTGCGCGCCACACGATCACCGTAATCGCCGTCAGCCTAACGCTCATCCTCGCCTTCGGCGGCTGCTCGCAGTCCCCCGAAGCCATGAAGGCTAAGCATCGCGAACGCGCCATCAAATACTTTGACAAAGGCCAGTACCAAGAAGCCGCGATCGAGTTTAAAAATGTCGTCCAGATCGATCCGAAGGACGCCGACGGACATTATCGGCTTGCACTGACTTATTTGAAATTCGGTGACATCCCCAACCTGCAGGCGGCCGTTGGCGAACTCGCCAAGACGGTCGAGTTGGACGTTTCTAACCGCGACGCGCAGCTCAAACTCGGCGAACTGTATCTGCTGGCCAATGAGCCCGCCAAGGCACGCGAGCGCGCCGATATCATCCTCGCATCCGCACCTCAAGACCCCCAGGGCCTGATCCTACGTGGGCAGAGCTTGATTCGAGAAAGGGAGTTCGATCAAGGCATTGCCGAACTCAAGAAGGCCATCGAACTGGATCCCAAAAAGATCCGCACCTATCTTGACCTTGCCTCGGCCTACATGCAGAAGAAGGATCTCGCAACTGCGGAGGCCATTTTGCAGCAAGCACTGACGGTAGATCCGGGCTCAACCGCCGTGCGGCTCGCCTTGGGAGACTTCTGGCTCCTGACCGGGAAGCCTGAAGCAGCCGAAGTCGAGTATAAGCGGGCGTTGGACGTCGATCCAAACAACGAGGCCCTGAACCTCAAGCTCGCTGGCTTCTACCAGCTCACCCGCAAATGGACCGAAGCGGAGGCAGCCTACCAGAACTTGGCCTCGTTGAAACCGAAGGACGAAAAGCCGCAAATCCAGCTCGGCGAGTTCTATAAGGCGACGGGCCAGCGTGAGAAGGCACTGGCGAGCTTCCTCCGCGCGGTCGAGATCAATACGAACTCCATCCCCGCTCGCGACAAGCTGATTGACCACTACCTCGACATCGGGAAATTGGATGAGGCCGAGCAGCGAGTGAGACCCATTCTCGAGAAGAACAAGAAAGACCTGGACGGGCGATACTTTGATGCACGGCTCCGGCTGGCCCGCGGGAAGCCCGATGATGCGATTGAACTGCTGCAGGGCGTCATCAAGGACGAGCCCAGATCCGCTCCGGCCCACCAATTCCTCGGACTCGCCTTCGCCGCAAAGGACGACGTGGCGCAGGCTCGCCGCGAACTCACCGAGGCGGTGAAACTCAACCCCAACCTGGCCGGAGCGCGGACCGCGCTGGCTGCCAACCATTTGGCCGCAGGATCGTTCGATCTGGCCATCGAGGAAGCCTCGGCGGCGATCCGTCTCAATGGACGGGATGTGCAAGCGGCGACCATCCTGGGCGACGCCTACCTCCGCAAGGGCGATCTCGCGAAGGGAAAGCAGGCCTTCGAGGCAATCTCGAAGGCACTGCCGAAGGAGCCATACAGCCTGTACCGCCTCGGGCTGATCGCCCGCGCCCAAAAGAAGGACGGCGAGGCCCTGTCCTATTTCGAGCAGTCGCTGGCCGCGAATCCGAATCACATCGAACCTCTTTCCCAGATCGCGGCGATCCGACTCACGCAGGGCAAGCCGATTGAAGCCAGGGACCGGGTCACGCGCCAGCTTGAGGCCTCTCCCACCAATCCGCTCATTTACAACCTGCTCGGCCAGCTTTGGATGGGGGCCAAGGATATGGGCCAGGCTGAGACAGAGTTCAAAAAAGCGGTCGAACTCAACAGTGAGCTCCCGGTCTCCTATATGAACCTAGCCGAGCTTTATCGCCTCACAGGCAAGCTTGACCTGGCGGTTCAGGATTATGAAACCGCCTTGAAGAAAAACCCGAAACTGATCTCGGCCCTGATGGTCCTCGGCATGATTCACGAACAGCGGAAGGAATACGACAAGGCACAGGCTCGGTACGAGGCAGCACTCAAAATCGACCCTAAGTTCGCTCCGGCGGCCAACAACCTGGCCTGGATTCTCAGCGAGCAGAGCGGAAACATTGATGTGGCTCTTGGCTATGCTCAGACCGCGCATGAGCAGCGGCCGCAGGATCCTCAAATCGCGGATACACTTGGATGGATCTACGTCAAAAAGAATGTCTATCTGAAAGCCTCCACGCTCCTCAAAGAAGCGGCCGAGAAACTCCCGGACAACCCGATCGTTCAATTCCACTATGGCCTGGCGCAGCAGAAAATCGGCGATGTAGCCGGCGCAAAAAAGAGCCTCAAGGCGTCCCTCAAACTCAGTCAGACTTTCCCCGGAGCGGACGAAGCTCGAAAAATCCTGAAAGAGTTATAAATGAAAGGGCCGGTCCGGCTGTTTATCCGGATCGGCCCTTATAGTTTGCGATCCTCTTGAAAAGTTCAGGCTTGAGCGCTGGCCTGCCGCCTCCACGCCCATAGGCCTAGCCCGGCCAGACCGAAACCCAGGAGCAAAAGGGTCCCTGGCTCGGGGACACCGCAATTACCCCCCGTATCTACGCAGAGGTAGCCCGCGCCACCGATGCCTGCGACTTGCTGGATTGTGATGGAATAGCTTCCGGCCGGGAGTGAAAAGACGCCATGGCTATAATCAGGGAGCGCAAAAGAAGCCACTGGGTCAGAGAGACCAGGGTCAGTACCGAGAGGCACCGACGTGGCGCCTAATAAGGCTCCGAAGTTGAAAACGGCGAACTGATCCACCGCGATAAAGGCATCCTGAACTATCAGTGAGACAGGACTCAACGCAGTAAATGTCCAGGCAGGGTCGCCCAGGTAGAAGGAGTTTCCGGCACTACTAGGAACGGCACCAGTGCCGGCGGTCGCAAAAGTGCCTACACCACCAAATAGGAATTCCCCCCAGGGCTGCGGGCCGAGCGCCGAGGTGGCCAAAGCAGGACTGGCTACGCCAAGGGCCAGGGCCAGGGCAACGATTACTTCTCCAATTCTTCTCCTCACTTTTGGCATGGACCTCATAATTTTACCTCCTTATATCTTTGTGACTATGTCCGCTTTTCATGATTTAGCGTCCTCTTCTGAAGAAGCTTAGGCTTGTGCCTCTGACCGCCTCTTCCACCCCCAGAGGCCCAGCCCGGCCAGGCCGAAGCCGAGGAGGGGTAGCGTTCCTGGTTCAGGAACGGGGGCCCCTAAGTCTGACTGCGCCCTCACCGTCCCAGAACCGCCAATGAGGCCGGGAATGGTCTGCAGGCCTCCAGTTTCGGTGGCGGAACCTAGACATAGGGCAATAGTACAAGTAAGCCCTTTTGCCCAGGTGGGTACGTAGGTACTGTCAAAGCTGTCCGAGATAAAGGCTACCGCGAGCATGGACGTTGTGGCGTAGGCCGCTGCGATATCGCTCAGGGCCCCCGACCCGACCTCTAGGAGTGCGAAATAACGAGGTGCGAATGGGGTAAAGCTGTAACCTGTGCTCGCCATCAGCATAGCACCCATCACCTCAGGGCCGGGGTTGAACGTCGTAAAGGTAAAACCGGTGCCTGTTACATAAATGGTACTTGGCTCAATGAGGTCGATCGCCACACCCGTAATCGGTGTCGGGACCGCGCCGGCTTGAACAGACCATAGCAGGATAGTCACCACGACGATTAGCGGTGCGGCTAGGCGTGCCACCAGGGCTGACCAGGATGCGCCCTTCGAGCGAGTTCTAACTACCATCCGGTTGCTAACCACGACACCCTCCTTCATGGCTTGGTTAATAACAAGGCAAAATGGATTCCACTGTTAGAAGACATTGATAATGCGCGGATTCGCTAATGACAGGTCGCGTGGAGTGTCAACTTCACTGACAATGACTAGCAATGATTTGGCAATGGAGATGGAAGGGTTTCTGGCGGAATGACTGAGAAATCAAGAAGATTCTACTCGTAGGCGCCGGGGCGACGGGATGACGTAATGGTAAGGCGCTGTCAAGTTTTCCGTCACCGCGGTTTCTCCAAATTGTACTTGCGAATGCAGTCATGGAGCGATTGCCGCGACAGGCCCAGATCTTCTGCCGCCCGACTGATATTCCAGTTATGGCTGGCGAGAGCCCCCTGAATGAGCTCTTTCTCCACTCTGGCCCGCGCCTCTTTCACCGTTCTTCGCTGCTTCACGTCTCTTCCCCCTGTCAGATCGAGGTCGGCGGGCTGGACGGCCGGACCGTCCGCCATGAGGACTGCCCGCTTGATTCGGTTCTCAAGTTCCCGCACGTTACCCGGCCAGGCATAGGCTCGCATCGTCTCCCTGGCGTCATCTGAGAGCCCGATGACGCGAGGATTCAAAGGCCGGAAGCGGGACAAGAATGCGCGCGCCAGTACGACAACATCTTCCCCCCGGTCTCTCAAGGGCGGGAGCGTAATTGGGACCACACTGAGCCGATAGAAGAGGTCTTCCCGAAACCGCCCTTTCTCGATGGCCCCCTTGAGATCACTATTCGTTGCGGCCAGCACACGCGCGTCCACCGCGATGGATTCCCGTCCGCCGACACGTTCCAACCGACCGTCCTGGAGAAACCGCAGCAGTTTGACCTGAAGCCCCAGAGACATCTCTCCGACTTCATCCAGAAACAAGGTCCCCTTTTCGGCATATTCCAGTTTCCCTTTCTGTTGCCGTTGCGCGCCGGTGAAGGCTCCTTTCTCATGCCCAAAGAGCTCACTCTCCAGCAGCGTCTCCGGGATCGCGCTGCAATTGATCGCGATGAACGGCCCTGCCTTCCGCGTGCTTTGCCGGTGGATCGCCCGCGCCACCAGTTCCTTGCCGGTCCCGCTTTCGCCCGTGATCAGGACCGGGACTTCGGAGCCAGCGACGCGACGGATCATCGCAAAGACCCCCTGCATAGGCGAGCTCCCCCCGATCAACTCGCCAAACCCGTCGGCGGAGGCTTGCTCCTGTAGGGTCAGATTCTCCTGCTCGAGACGGGAGAGGTAGGCAGCTCGCTGCAGAATCACCCTCAAGACATCGAGATGGACAGGTTTTTCGATAAAGTCATAGGCCCCGCTTTGAATGGCATTCAAGGCCACGGCCCGATCGCTGTTCCCGGTGGCCACAATGACCTTCGTGGTCGGATCGAACTGGATGATCTCTTGCAGGGCCGCCAATCCTTCAGACGCCGCATCGGGGGCAGGCGGCAGTCCCAGATCGAGCACCACCAGCCGAGGGGTCTCCCGGCGGAGTAGCGCGAGGGCAGTCCGCCGGTCTTTGGCTTCCAGCACGGTGTACTCGGACGCAAAGGCCCATTTCATCTGCTCGCGAATCTCGGCATCGTCCTCGACGAGGAGGAGGGCCGGGTTAGGTATGGTTGTATTTTGCATAGTTCTCCCTCCTGGAGCTCGCAGCGATGGACAGTCCAGCCGTGGATGCGACCGGCAATTCGATCCGAACCCGCGTGCCCCGCCCCACCTCACTCTCGACGTGGATCGAGCCGCGATGGGCTTCGAGGATCCGTTTGCATTGAAACAGTCCGATGCCCAGTCCGCCTTCCTTGGTGGTCCGGAATGGCTGGAACAGCGTCCGGAGCTTGTCCGGTTCGATGCCGGGCCCGGTGTCGGCGACCGTGACCACCACGAACCCGTTCACCCGTTGAGTCGTGATCCGGACCGCGCCGCCCCATGCCCCGGCCTGCGCCCCGTTCGCTCGGATGGCCTGCCCGGCATTCAGGATCACATTCAGCAAGACCTGATGCAGTTGCTCCCGCACGATCGAAACCGGAGGCACCCGCTCAAGGGCCATCTCGAGGGACACAGGGAGCGCCCCATTCAGCGACCCCAAGGTCTCGGCAATCACCTCCTGGACATCCACTGGCTCCAGCACACCCTCTTGCGCCGACTTGAGTGACAGTTTGGTCATCAAGGTCATCATCTTCTGCACCGTGCCGGCGACGGTACGCATGGCGGACTCCCTGAAGGCGGGGTCGTCCCCGTGCACCTGCGCGTTCTTGACCACAAGCGATAACCGAGCCGCCAGGTTCTTGAAATCGTGCAGGCAGAACGCCGAGAACCGATGCAGGGCCTCCAGCTCGGCGGCCCCCCGCCGTTCCTCGGCAAGGCGGGCGTGGGAGAGGAGCATGCCCACGTGATAGGCGATCGCGCGGAGCAGGTCGCAGTCGTCCGTCGCGTACAGCTCGCCGTGCAGGTCACGACTCAACGCCACGAAGGCGATCAACTCATTACCGATCCGGATGGGTACGCACAACACCGCCTGGGTAGCCGCTAGGAAAGGATCAGGAAGCGAGGGTGAAGCGCCCCCTTCCGGCGACGAGTCCTCGTCCGTGGCACGATCCACCTCCACAGGCGTGTCGCTGTGAAGCAGCCGGGCGATCACCGGGTGCGAAGCGGTCAGCGGCTGCGGGGTGGGCTCGGTGTTCGCCGACCGGACCTGATGGAAGCGCCCATCCGCCTCACAGCGCATCCAGAGCGTGATCCTAGCGGCCCCGAAGGTCCGGCTAAGCAGCTCGATCAGACGGTCCAGGATGGCCTCAACCGATTCAGACGCCCGAAACACCTCCGTCACCTCGAGCCATTCCACCCGATAGTCATATTTCGAGCGGTAGAAGTGTCGAGCAATATAGTGCCTCAGCTCCGCTCGCGCCTGCCTCGAGGAAAGCACCACTACCAGCCCGACCGCCGCAACGAATATCACCAGTGCGCTCAGCTGCACAGCCGCCGCCCAGCCCGTCTGGCGAAAGATCTCTGCGATCAAGCCGACAGCCACCAGGTACAGACCGACCGCAATGAAGGTGAAGGACCCGTACAGGAATTGGGGCGAGATATAGACCTTTGTCTTGATAGCGAGCAGGTGCCGCCGGCCCAAGCCATACGCGATCAATCCAACAGAGATCAGGGTGGACAGCCCCCCAACCACTGCATGTTCGACTCGCCACGCCGGTACTAGGAGGAGCTGGCTGGCCTGATAGATTTCGTATCCAGCCAACCCGCCCAGACCGATCAACACGAACTTCAGTTGCCACCGGACCGGATCGCGTGTCACTCGCAGGATTTGCTCAATCTGCGCCAGCCCCACGACGAGAGCGACCAGAATAAAGGCGTAGGCCACCCGCCCCAGAGAACCCAGGACAACCAAGGAGACCCCGCCCTCCGACATCGCGGACCGAAGGACCTCGTCGGAAAAGGAGAGAGTCGCGAACACGCCCGCCACCAGGGTGACGGCCCGGGCTCGCCAGAGATCGGTCGCACCGATGCTTCCGGAGAGTTCCCTGATGAGCGCCAACACCACTAGGAGGAGCACAGCCGGCTGGGCTAGCTCACCAAGCAGCGCAACACGCCGCCAAATGAGCGCGTGCGAGGCATCAAGCCCATTCATTCCGTTCGCAACTTGGATGAGCCCACACACACCTAAGACCACCGCCAGGTAACGATAGAACGAGTTGGAACGTCGCTTGAGCAGCACGCCGGCGAATCCGAGCGCCAGAACTGCTGCAGCGAACGCTGCGCTGGAGAACCAAAGAGGAGCTACCGCCATCACGACACCGTCACTCCATACTCAAACTTCAAGATCACCAATACATTGACAAATCAAATGGTTCGTAGTATTCCATTTGCTGTGATTGAGGCTCATTTTTTATAGTGAAAACTTGCCGACTCGCATACTGGGCTGTAATCGTTGGTCTCTTTCTCTCTTCGCTCATGGGAGAGGCAGCCGCGGCAGAACTTTCAAAGGGCTATGTCGCCCTCTACGGGGGCCTAACGATTCCAGAGTCATTGCAGCATGCCCATGGCACCGGCCCATTCGCGTCGGTCAAACTGACCGATTTGGATCTGGCGCGCTCTGCCATTTTGGGCGGGAAACTAGGAATCCGTTTCCCCGGGCGCGCCAGGTGGTTGGGGGTTGAAACGGAGTTCTTCTACACGAACCCTCATGTCAAGCAGCAAAACGTCACCGCAACAATTCCAGGCTTGTCTTCCACAGGGCCGTTTCCGGGGGCACATATGCGAGTTGCCACGTGGGCGTTTAATTTGATTGCCCGGTACCCAGGAGAGCTTTTTCAGCCCTACATTGGGGTAGGACCGGGGATCTTTTGGGGGCGAATTTCCGGTAATGATGTGAATGCCGTCGGCAATAGTTTTGGAACTGGCTCCGACGGAAGCCTCGGGCTGAACGTCTTGGGTGGTGTGCGGCTCTTGCTGACTCAGCGTTTAGCTGTGTTCGGCGAATACAAATACAATCGCGTCACATTCGATTTCGGCGGAGTAGGGGCGAACGCCATCGACACTCACGCCCTGTATCAGGCCCACCACTTCGTCGGGGGACTTTCGTTCCTGTTCTAATCTACCGAGCGAAACCGCCAGAAACTTTTCGTTACCTCCCACAAACCGTGTCCTCGCGACGCGGATTGAGCACTATTTTACACTGTCACTTTACCCGCTCTTAACCAGCCTTTCACTTGCTTCTTACAGGTGCGAATTAGTCTGGGAAGCATGAATTGCCGAGGATCCTTTCCAGAGAAAGGTAAACCCACTGCACAGTGGGGCGCAATGCCTCGGTCAGGTCATGCGCCTGATAGCCAAGCCGCCAAAAGGTGGATTGAAAATTGCTTGTCTATGCACAATTCTGAACAGCCTTATGAGGGTCAGGAAGGGAGTGCATCAAAGTATTGAGAAACAGCCATCTTAACGGTGTCATGTGCTTGGCATGGGATATGCTCGAAGCTTAGGTGAAGAGCGGGGGCGCAAAGCCATCGCTTCAAGCGATAATACCCCAGTAGGAGAGTTTCTCAAAAAGGAGTAACGATAATGTTTGCATTACGTGGGCTCTTAGATCAGCGGTTGAGAAAACTCTTTCTCCTATGTTTGGTGTTCAGTTGCTTATCCAGTATCAATCCGCAATGGGCGGTTGCCCAAGACCAACCTCAAACAGGGGGTGGCTTGAGGGGTTTCATGCAGCGATTGCTGAATCTGGTGACGCCGGCCCCCAGCACCCAACCGCCTCCAGCCTCGCCGCCTCCAGCCTCGCCGCCTCCAGCCTCACCGCCTCCAGTTGCGCAGCCGCCAGTTGCGCCGCCTCCTCCAACCACACCTCAACCAATCATACAACTGAGCCCGCTCCCCTTTTCATTCATGATAATGGAAGGCACGACCAGTTCGAGCTCACAGACCTTTAACATCACCAACACCGGACAAGGAACGCTGAACTGGACGGCAAGCGCGTCCGCCGCATGGCTGAGCATCAGTCCAGCCTCGGGGGCGACGACGACGCAGTCAGATGTCATCAGGGTCACCGTCAATCCGACCGGCCTCACAACGAATGTTTATACGGCCCCTGTGACCATATCGGCGTCGGGTGCCACGAACAGTCCGCAGCAGGAGCTCGTCACATTGATGATCACGGCGCCAGCTTCCGGGAAAGCTACGTTGACATGGGATCCAGAAACCTCTGTAACAGGCTACAAGGTCTATGCCGGGACCAGCTCACATGCGTACGGAGCGCCAGTCGATGTCGGGAACGTCACAACGTTTCAGGTCTTTAATCTCCAGTCCGGTACAATCTACTATTTCGCCGTCACAGCCTATAATTCTAACGGTGAAAGTGGCTATTCAAATGAAGCCAGCAAAAACATCCCTTGATCCAACCAGTAACCTTTCGCTTCCTCCCACGAACCTTGTCCTAGCTGAGCAGATTTAGCACCCCTTTCCCCTGTCTCTTTACCTGCTCTTAACCAGCCTCCCCCGTGCTTCTTACAGTCGCACAGTAGTCTGGGAGCATGACATGCTGCTCGTTTGCCGGCCCAATCTGTCGGGTCTTGTTTGTGTCGTGTGTGCTCACTGTGCTCTGCGCTCTTGCGCCGGCCTTCTCGAGCGCCGCGCAAGTCACATTGACCTGGGATCCCAACACCGACTCGGACCTTGCCGGGTATAAGCTCTACTACGGTACTTCCAGCGGATCTTATCCATTTAGTGTGGATGTGGGTAACCGGACCAGCTATACGCTCTCCGGTCTCCTCGAAGGGCAAATCTATTATTTTGCCGCAACGGCCTATAATGTCAGCCTCAAAGAGAGTGGTTTTTCTAATGAGGTGAGCAAAGCCATCCCCGACGTCACGCCCCCGCTGATTTCCACCGTTTCTGCCTCCAGCATTTCTTCCTCCGGAGCGACCATTACCTGGGTCACCAACGAGGCCAGCGATTCGCAGGTGGAATATGGCCCCACGACGGCCTACGGCAGCGCGACGCCTTTGAACTCAAGCCTGCTTACAGCGCATGCGATGACGCTGACCGGGTTGCTGGCCGCGACCACCTACCACTACCGAGTGAAGTCGCACGATGCGGCCGGCAATCTCGCGACTTCGGCCGATTTCACGTTGACGACGCTTATTGCTGTGCCCGATATCACCCCGCCCAGCGTGCCGACCAACCTGAGCGCCAGCGCGG
>CAZSUT010000035.1:0-26008 GCA_964610095.1 uncultured Nitrospirales bacterium
GCCACGCCCAGCGTGACGGAGAACGGACGCGCACGGCCGCGCACGCCTACGCGAACGAGGGAAAAAGCCAGTCCTCGTCGCTCGACCTGCAAAGCCCGCACGTCGGCCCGCTCGGAGAATCCGAAGGAACGCACCTGTCCCCGCACCCGCGCGGCAAGGTCCTTGAAGAACGCGTCGTCGGCATTGAGAATGGCTGTGCCGTCCCGGGGCAGTTGCTCCAGCATTTCCCCCTTGGCCTGCGCCACGGTACGGAGATCGCCAAGGGTCTCCAGATGGGTCGGGCCGATATTGGTCAACACGCCGTGGGTCGGCTCGGCGATCTCGCAGAGCCGCGCCATTTCCCCCAGCTTGCTGATGCCCATCTCGATGACCGCCGCTTCATGGCGGGCCGTCAAGCGCAGCAGGGTCTGCGGCACGCCAATGTGGTTGTTGAGGTTGCCGTCGGTCTTCAACACAGGAAAGTATTCTGCGAGGATGGCTCCGATCATCTCCTTGGTTGTCGTCTTGCCGTTGCTCCCGCTGACCGCCACGACCGGGATGGTGAATCGGCGACGGTGCGCGTGTGCCAGCTCCTGAAACGCGCGGAGGGGATCCTCCACCTCGATCAGGGGCCCCTTCCACGGCGCTTTGAACCCTCGTCGCACGATCGCCCCGACAGCGCCCTTCCTCAGCGCGTCGGCCACGAACTGGTGACCATCAAAGCGGGCGCCGGTCAGCGCCACGAACAGATCGCCGCGCCGGAGCGTTCGCGAATCCGTCCAGAGCCGTCGGATCGCCACATTCGGCGAGCCCTGAGCCAGGACCACTCCGGTGATCGTGACTATTTCGTCGGTCGTGAACAGGGGCACGGCGTCATCCGACTCCTGATCAGAACACTCCGCGGTCTGCAGCAGCAGACTCATCGGGCCAGAGCCTCAATGGCCTCATGCGCCGCCACGCGATCATCAAAGGGGTGCTTCTCCTTCCCGATAATCTGGTAATCCTCATGACCTTTCCCGGCAATCAGCACCAGATCGCCGGGCCGTGCGAGCCGTATAGCCTCCGCAATCGCGGCGCGCCGATCCGCATGGATCAGGTAGCGGCCGTGCCCAGCTTCCCGCAGCCCGGCTTCCACGCCGGGGAGAATCTCTCGGATGATGGCGTCGGGATCCTCGGTGCGAGGATTGTCGGATGTGACCACCACGACATCGCTGTAGCGTGCGGCTACCCGCCCCATCTTGGGCCGCTTGCCCCGATCCCGATCGCCGCCGCAGCCGAACACGGTGATGATCCGGCCCGTTCTGACCGACTGAGCCGTGGTCAGCAATCGGTAGAGCGCATCTTCGGTATGGGCGTAGTCGACGATCACCGTGAACGGCTGGCCGGCGTCCACCTGCTCGAACCGTCCTGGGACATTCTTAAGCGCGGCGACCCCCGCGGCACTGGCCTCCAGCGGCACGCCCTGCGCCAGCCCGACCCCGACCGCCGCCAGGATATTGTGGACATTGTGTCGGCCCACGAGTGGAGATCGGAGAGCGACCGATCCCTCCGGCGTATGAGCCGTGAACCGTACACCGTTCAGGGAAATCTGTACGTCTGCGGCGCGCAGATCGGCCGGACGATCGATAGCATAGGTCCACACCCTGGCCCGCGTTGCCTCGACGACGCGTCCGCTATAGGGATCGTCGCCGTTCACGATGGCGCGCGCCCCTGCGGCCAGCTCCGTGAAGAGCCTCAGCTTCGCGCGAAAGTAGTCTTCCATGTCGGCATGGAAATCCAGATGGTCCTGCGTTAGATTGGTGAATACCGCTGTCCCGAATTGGCATCCCGCCGCCCGATCGAGCGCGAGCGCATGGGAGGAAACCTCCATCACCACTGCTTGCATGCCCGCGTCCACCATTTTCCGAAGCAAGCCCTGTAACTCCAGCGCGCCGGGGGTCGTGTGGGTCGCCACCACCCGTTCTTCGCCGAACAGGTAAGCGACGGTGCCGATCACGCCCGCCCGCGTGCAGGCGGCCTCCAAGATTGCCTTACAGAGATAGGTCGTCGTCGTCTTCCCGTTGGTGCCGGTCACGCCGATCATCTTCAGTCGGCGGGACGGATCCCCATAGAACCGACTTGCGAGGAGACCCAAGGCCCGGCGCGAGTCACCAACCTGGATCACAGGCACCCCGATCGACGCCAGCGTTTCTCTGGACACCCGACCCGTCTCCACTACGATCGCGCCGGCTCCGGCCGCGACGGCCTGCGCAAGAAAGCGATGGCCGTCCGATTGGGTTCCCTTCACCGCGACGAACAGCCCGCCGGGGGACACCCGCCGCGAATCATCCGTGAGCCCGGTGATCTCCCGATCCAGATTGCCCTGCATTGTCACTCCGTCGAGGACGTCCGCGCATTCCCGAAGTCTCATCGCGCTGCAAGAATCTGACCTTGCTCCATTTTCGGCACGATGCCCAGATGGCGAACCGCCTGAGCCGCAATCCGCTGGAAGACAGGCGCCGCCACGGTGCCTCCCCAGTGCTCGGTCCGCGGCTCATCTACCACGACCAGGATGGCCAGCTTGGGATCGTCCGCCGGCAGGAATCCGACGAACGAGCTGACCGTCCGCGTTACCGAATAGCCTCTGGTGAGCGGATCGATCTTCTGCGCTGTTCCGGTCTTGCCGGCCACCTCGTACCCGGGCACAGCCCCAAGCGTGCCGGTGCCACCGGGCAGGACGGCACCGCGCATGATTTCGATCAGGGTCTTGGCCGTTTTCGTGGAGATGGGGCGGCGGCGGACGACCGGCTCGAAGTGCGCAATGGTCTCCCCAGTCGAGGATCGGACCTCTGACACCACGTAGGGCCGCATCAGCCAGCCTCCGTTCGCAATGGCCGACACCGCCATCACCAACTGCAGGGGGGTCACACCGATCTCCTGGCCCATGGCGATCGAAGCCCGCGTGCGGCGGCCCCACTCTTGGAGTTCCTTGGTCAGGCCCCGCTGTTCTCCTGTCAGATCGACGTCCGTCTTTTGACCAAATCCGAAGGCGTTGAGATACCAGGCGAGCTTTGCCGGCGCCAGTTGCTGCACCACTTTGATCATCCCGATGTTGCTGGACCGCTGAAGGACTTGGGCGAAGGTCATCCACCCGTTTTTGTGGTGATCGTGAACCACCGTATTCTCCACGACGTACTGGCCGTTTTCGCCGTAGATGAACTCGTCCGGCGCGACCAGTTTTTCTTCGAGCGCCGCCGCGGCGACCACAAGCTTGAACGTCGAGCCGGGCTCGTACGCATCGCTGATGGCGCGGTTGCGCCACAGGTTTGGATCTGCTTTGGGCTCATTGGGATCGCAGGTCGGCCGCACCGCCATGGCCAGGATCGCGCCGGTCTTCGGCTCCACCACGATGACGACGCCCGAGGCCGCCCGCGTGCGCGTGACCACCTCGGCCAGTTCCTGCTCTGCGATATATTGAATCACCTCATCGATCGTGAGAACCAGATCCTTGCCCGGGGACGGCGCGACGTAATTGAGCCCTTTCGGGAACACGGCCCCGCCGAAGGCATCCCGCTCCACCACCAGCCGACCCCGCTCACCCCGCAGCACGGCATCGTACCGCCGCTCCAGCCCCTCCAGGCCTTGGTTGTCGATATTGCCGAACCCGAGTACGTGTGACAGCATAACACCTTTGGGATAGAACCGACGCCCTTCAGGAATTACCCCGATGCCGTCGAGGGAAAGACCCTGTAGTCCCTCCGCCCGCTCGGGCGCGAGGTGTCGCTGCAACCAGACAAAGTCCCGCTCGCTCTTCAACTTGGATTCCAGTTGCCGCGCGTCCGCTTTGAGTACATGGCTGAGACGGACGGCCGTGGCCCGGGGGTCCGACACGTATTTGGGAGCGCCGAAGACCGATGGCACTTCCATGGTGATCGCTAAAATCTTATCGTTACGATCGAAGATCGCCCCACGCCCGCCCTCCACCGTAAGCATCTTCTGGTACTGGCGGCTGGCCAGCTGGGACAACTCCTCCGCGCGGAGTACCTGTAAGTGGAACAGACGGCCCAAGGCGACGAGAAAGCTAAGTCCCAGCAGGATCCCCGCCGCGACTGTCCGCCAGCGTCTGGCGTCCCCTTCCATCATGGCAGACGCCGGCCTTCTCTCATTGGGTATGCGAGGCCCGGACCACGCGTCCGGCCGGCTCGTTCTTCGATGGCGGCGAAACGGCCTGCACCAGCACGACCTGATTGTACCGGGGCCGCGTCATGCCGAGCCGAGACACCGCCACCCGTTCGATCTGATCCGGCGCGGTCAACCGGGCGAGCTCCAGCTTCAGCATTTTCTGCTCCTGCTGAGCCTGCTTCTTCCGTGCCTGGAGCTGCTCAATCGCGTACCCCGTCCGATAGATGTCCATTTTCTCCCACACGGCGCCAAGAGCGAGAGCTAACAGCACCGTTCCGGCCACGAATTTCATGCTGTGGGCTCCCGCGCAGCCAGCACCCGCAGCTTGCCACTGCGGGCACGGGGATTCTCGGCGCATTCCTGGGCCGACGGTGTGATCGGGCGCTTGGTCAGGACGGTGAAACCCGCTGCTTGTCCTTGCGACAGCGCCCGGAACGTTTGCTTCACGATGCGGTCTTCGAGTGAATGGAAGGCGAGGACCGCAAAGCGACCGCCGGGAAGCAGCAGCGCAGCGATCTGTCGCAATGCTGGCTCGAGACATTCGAGTTCGTGGTTTACGGCGATCCGTAGCGCCTGAAAGGTCCGCGTGGCGAAGTGGAGCCGTCCGTGCAGGTACGCCGGCGGTACTGTTTCTCGGATGACTTCAACCAACGCCAGAGTCGTCAGAATGGGGCTTTGGGCTCGCCGATGGACGATTCCCCTGGCGATGCGTCGTGCGTAACGCTCCTCTCCGTGTTCCTCAAGGATCCGGGCCAGCTCCTTCTCCGGCAGACGATTGACGAGATCCGCAGCCGTCACGGAGTCCCTCACGTCCATCCGCATGTCCAGCGGTCCGTTCGCCAGAAAACTGAACCCCCGGGCGTGCGTATCCAGTTGCAGGGAGGAGACACCCAGATCCAGCAGGGCGCCATCGAGATTGCGCTCTGTCGTCTCCCGCACCACATGCGGGGCATCACCATAGGCAGCCTGCACGATCACTGCCCGATCGCCGTACGGCCGGAGCGCCTGTCGGGCCGTCGCCACAGCCGTTGCGTCACGATCCAACCCGACTAACCGCCCATCCGGTCCGCTCGCCTCAAGGATGGCCAAGCTGTGCCCTCCTGCCCCGATCGTTCCGTCGAGATAGATCCCTCCAGCCCTCGGTTGCAGCCAAGCTAACACTTCTTGCAGCATCACAGGGCGGTGCATGACTGCAATCCCAACCACGTTCCATCATCATCCGCTAACAATAAGCAAGAATGTCGCTCATCCTAACGTTTTATCATTAGGAGAGAACCACTCATTCCCACTTTCACCCACTTAATTGGGCGACAGTATACGCATGATTACCGGGATGTCAAGAAAAATTTCTGACATTTTGATTGGATAGGAAAGCTGTCTGGGAAAGTCAACCCTGTGGATAAATACTCTGCTACGAAGTCCGACTGATTAGCAGTAATACAGGCAAATTCTACAGCGAGGATACAGAGTCTTGTGCCTAAGGATAGATCTTGTACAACATGCGGGGGAACGGGATAGTCTCTCGGACATGCTCCAGCCCGCAGAGCCAAGCTACTGCTCGTTCGATACCCATCCCAAAACCGGCATGCGGGACCGTTCCGAACGTGCGAAGGTCCACGTACCACCGGAAGGCATCTTCGGGTAATCGGTGAGCTTTCAGGCGCGCGAGCAGCTTGTCGCGCTCATGAATGCGCTGCCCGCCGCCGATGATCTCGCCGTACCCTTCCGGGGCTAGAACGTCCATGCATAGAGCCAGATCCGGGTTCTCAGGATCATTTTGCATGTAATACGCCTTCAAGGCCGTCGGATAGCGGTGGATGATCACCGGACGGTCAAACTCACTGGATAGGATCGTCTCCTCGTCACCGCCGAAGTCGTCACCCGGCTGGATCGGGTTGCCCTTCTTCTGCAGCCGTTCCACCGCTTCGGCGTAAGTGATTCGGGGAAACGGCGGGACGATGGCCGCCAGCTTGTTCACATCCCGTTCCAGGACCTTCAACTCTTCCAGCCGACGCTCCAGCACACGGGCGACGATAGACGTCAGGAACTCCTCGGCCAGCGTCATGACGTCGGCGAGTTTCGCAAAGGCGACCTCCGGCTCCACCATCCAGAATTCCATGAGATGGCGCCTAGTCTTGGACTTCTCGGCCCGGAAGGTCGGCCCGAAACAGTACACCTTGCCGAACGCTGCGGCGGTCGCTTCGTTGTACAGCTGGCCGCTTTGGGTCAGATAGGCCTTTTCGCCGAAATAATCGGTCTCGAACAGCGTGGTCGTCCCCTCGCAGGCGTTCGGGGTGAAGATGGGCGTGTCGACCAGGAGGAACCCGCGGTCATCGAAAAAAGTGCGGCAGGCGCGGATGATCTCGTGACGGATGCGCAAGATCGCCTGCTGGCGGTGGGATCGGATCCAGAGATGCCGATGTTCCATCAGGAAGCCGGTCCCGTGCTCTTTGGGCTGTATCGGGAACTCTTCCTGAACGAGATGGAGCACCTCCAGCCGGTTGACCTGCAGCTCGTGCCCGCCCGGTGCCCGCGCGTCGGCCTGGACGGCTCCGGTCAGCACGAGGGACGATTCTTGGGTCAGCCGGCTGGTTAGCTCGAACGCTTCGTCCCCGACCGCAGCCTTGCTGACAACGGCCTGTATATCGCCCGTCCCATCCCGCACGACCAGGAATGCGATCTTGCCTCCGACCCGCTTGTGGCGAAGCCATCCTCGAACCGTCGCCTCCTGTCCCGCATACCGCCCAATATCTTTGACATCCGAGATCCGCATGAGGCGAGTCTATATCAGGGGCACGGTCGGCGCAAGACGGAGACCGCCGGGTTGCGCCACCGATGCCGACTCCGTACAATAGCCGGTTTGTGAACAGTCCGCGTCGCATGTTCCTGTGTCTTTCGGCCTGTCTCCTCCTGCTGGCAGGAGCCGGTTGCACGCGAAGCGAATCCCACCAGGCCCCCGACCTTTTTTATCTCTACAAAACCATCGAGGTCGGCAAAAATCCGACGAGCGTCGTCACCGGGGACCTGAACGGAGACCGCATCGCCGATCTGATCACGACCAACATCGGCAGTGACTCGCTCAGCGTGCTGATCGGAATCGGCGACGGCAACTTTCGCGACCCGGTGACCATCCGGATGCCGGAACAGCCGCGGGCGGTGGTGCTTCACGACTTCAACGAGGACGGGAAGCTGGACATGGCCGTGGCGACCGCCGGCAACAATCGGGTCACGATCCTCCTGGGCGACGGGACCGGTCAGTTCACTCGAGGAGACAGCTATCCGGCGGTCAGGTCACCGGTCAGCGTGGCCGTCGGAGACTTCAACCGCGACCGCAAGGCGGACCTCGCCGTGGCGCTCCGCAACGACAAGCTCCTGGTCCTTCTCGGGCGTGGGGACGGCAGCTTCCTTCAAAAGGCCGTTTATGAATACGGCGACACCCCGACCTCCGTCGTGGCCGCTGACGTTAACGAAGACAGCCTGCCGGACCTCGTGGTGACGCACGGGGGCAAAATGAGCAGCAGCGTCGTGGTCTTTCTGGGCAACGGGGATGGAACCTTCCGCCCGCCTGTCGCCTACAAGACTGGTCACAGCCCGCTCAACGTGTCCGTCTTGGACCTCAACGGCGATCGCCATCTGGACCTGCTCGTCGTCAACGGCGAACGGGATGACATCAGCGTGTTCTTCGGCAAGGGAGATGGCACGTTCACGCAAGGCGTCTCCTTCGGTGCGAACGCAGGTCCGATCGCGACGGTGACCCAGGACTTCGACGGGGACGGCAAGACGGACATCGCCGTCGCGAACAACCTGTCGAGCGACCTCTCCGTCCTTCTCGGGAAGGGGGACGGCACCTTCTGGCAGCCTCCCCGCAGCTACCGCACCGGCGCCGCGCCCTTCGCGGTCACGGCCGTCTCGTTCTCGCCCCAGGATCCCAGGCCAGGCCTGGTTACCGCGAACAACCTTGCCAACACGATCTCGATCTTTCTGGCCAAGGACCCGCGTTCCAACCTCGTGCCTCGGAACTGAGGCGAATTCCGTAAGCTTGACATTTCAGAGGGATCACGGCTAGATTGGCTCCGGAAGAGATGGAGCCAGGCCCGTGAAGACGTTTCTCTGGTGGTTTACGACAGGAGCGGTCATGACGCTTGCGGTGTTGATGGTGCAGGGAGGGGTGCAGGATCTGATCAACGGTGACAAGAGCCCCACCAATTTCGTGCTCACCATCACCGGCGGCGGCCTGCTCGCCGGATGCATCGCCATCATCATGAACCGGATCAAATGAATGCGCTTAATCTTATGGCGTGTCATTTCGCTTGACTCCCACCCATCACCGTGCCAAAGTGTCAGCCCATGATGTGCCTGAAATGCCAGGGGTTTATGATGTTCGAGCGGCAGTACACGCTGGACAGTCGCCGCTTGTACGCCCGGTGTCTAAACTGCGGGTTTTGGCTGGACTTGGCTGACCTGCTGCGATTCTTCCACCAAGTGCTGGAGGCCGGATTGAAAGATCTGAAGTTCCGGGTCACGATCCCTTCATGAGGCGCTCCCGCGGTCACCTGGTCGCCGTCTCGGTGGCCTCGGTCGTGCTCTTTCTTCTGTCAGTCGGCCACGCGGCCGGCTTGGCATCGGATCCTCCTTCCCGTACTTTCCGCGCTTCGAAGGGAAGCCCCGCTCACGTGAAGGCTCCGAAGGCCTATTCGCGGCAAGCCCCGCGACACCTTGCATCGCCGGAAGGCATCCTGCTGCAAGACCTCAAGGGCGGCCGCATCCTGTTCGAACATCACGCAGACCAGCCTATGGCCCTCGCTAGCCTCACCAAGATCATGTCGGCCATCGTGATCCTCGAAGAAGGCAACCTTGAGGACCTGGTAACGGTGAGCCGACGGGCAGCGGCGGCCCACCGGATCAAGCTCCACCTGAAGCCCGGCCAGTTGGTCCCGCTACGGGGCCTCCTGCAAGCCATGCTGATCCGCTCGGCGAACGACGCCTGCTTGGCCGCAGTCGAGCACGTGGCAGGCGATGAGGAGTCCTTCGTCGCGAGGATGAATGCCAAGGTAGCCACCCTCGGACTGACCCGGACACACTTCCAGAACGCCTGCGGCTTCGATATGCCCGACCATTATTCGACGGCCGAAGACCTCGCCGCTTTGACCACCTACGCCATGGGGAATGAGACCTTCGCCGCAATCGTCAGGGAGCCGGCCGCCGTCATCCGCACATCCGATCAGCGGAAGAAGTTCATCGCCCGGACGACCAACCGCCTGCTGGGCACCATGGAGGGTGTGGTCGGGGTGAAAACTGGTTATACGAGGGAAGCAGGACGCTGTCTGATCGCCGTCGTGACGCGCGAGGACAAAGAGCTGCTACTTGTGCTGCTGAACGCTCGCCAGCGCTGGTGGCGGGCTCAGGAACTGATCGAGCTCGGCCTACAATCTTTCGAAGAAAATACCGGAACGACTGCCCCTGGATCTGGCCATGATGAGCGGATATCGCCGCCCCTAGACACCAGCGTTGAACTCCACGGTGATGTCCCGACCGGAAAAGAGAATCACCATCGTTCCCCCCTTGTAATTCAACCGGGTGAAGGTGGTTGAATCTTCGGTGAACTCCTCCTTGCCCAGTAGTTTCCGAGTCTCTTCGATTCCTTCACCTCGTAAAACAAGGCGGAAAACCCCGGCGGCGAGGTGGGCAAACCGCTGCGTGATAAAGATATAGTCCACTTTCCCGTCCATGAGCCGGACCCCGGCCATGGCGTTACTAGGGCTTCGTTTGTCATACAGCATGACGAAGACGTCTTGCACTTCGACCTTCACTCCAGGGATTTTGATCTTGATGAGATTATCTTTGACCTTCGCTTCCGAATCCCCGACTTTGATCCCGAAGAGTGACACGTCGGCAGTATTGAAATGCGTAATATCCATCACTTCGGACTCTGTGAGCTCGTACTGCTCGGCGTTCGCCGCCGACGACATCAGGAACACCAACGAACAAGCCCACACCACCAAGCCCCTGCCCCCTCCACACACGCCCATGCTTCCTCCCATTATCAGAGTTAGATCAATCCACTATCCTGAAGCCCTATGAAAAGCCTTCGAAATTCGGCCGAGTCATGGTAACGGACACGCCTCGGAGTTGCAAGTGCCCAGAATGGTCGTCAACCTGGCCCTGCCCCGCTTTTCTCTGCGCCTTCCTCATAAGCCTGGATGAGCAGCCCGGCAAGGGCTTCCAACCGGCTGAAGTAGGAGGCTGCTGTCTCCTCCAAGTCTGGCAGTAACCGTGCCAAATCCTCGCGACAATCCTCCAGGATGGCCTTCCTCGGCGCATCCAGAGCCCCGCCGGCCTGCATGTAAAAGTTCACGCACCCCCCGATGACCTCGTCCAGGACCCAGAGCTCTCCCATGCTCTCTCGCGGAACATCGGGAAGGGTGGCCTGGCGGTGAGCGTGCCAGAGCGAGAGAATGTCGTCCCTCATGGCCAGCGTCCTACAACGAGATGATCCCATACGCCAGGGTCGTCGCAAGGCTGACCAACACGAATCCCCTCACGCGGTACTCCCAGAATGGCCGCTTGAACCACCAGTCCAGCACTGCCTCTCGTCGACCGAGCGGGGCTCCGATCAAAAACAGCCCTTTGGCGAGCCCCACGCATCCGACCACGACCCACAGCGCCCGGAAGGTGAGCCCGGCCGTCCCGATCACCAGCGCGAGATTGATCACCATGCCCACCTGGATGAGCACGAACAGCCGGAACTCGTCCGAAACCAGTCGTTCCAGGATCTCCACCATCCACGCCGGCGCGATGATCAGCCCGAGCCCCAACGCGAACCAGACCACTCCGACGCAACTGAAGAGAAACGCCCTCACGGATAGAGTCCGCGGGCCAGATGCGCCTGAACGATCTTGTCGATACCGTTCATGAGCGCGGCCATACGCATGGAGACCTTCTTCGCCTGGGCGAACTCAAGAGTCCTTTGGAAGGAGGCTGTGATGATCTCGTGCAGGCGATCCCGGATGTCCTGTTCCTTCCAGAAATACTTCTGCACATCCTGGACCCACTCGAAATAAGAGACGATTACGCCCCCGGCATTCGCCAGGATGTCCGGGATGACAAAGACGCCCTTCTCCTTCAGGATGAGGTCGGCGCCCAGCGTCGTCGGCCCGTTCGCTCCTTCCGCGAGGATCCGACAGCGGAGCGAGCCGGCGTTCTTTTCCGTGATCTGCTCCGAGAGCGCGGCCGGGACCAAGATCGTGCAGTCGAGTTGGAGGAGTTCCTGGTTGGAAATGCGCTCGCCCACCCCACATTCATGCAGTGGGCGGACGTTGCTCTGGTAGCGAGACCGGAGGGTCAGGATGTCCAGCCCGCGCGCGTTGTACACGCCCCCCTTCGTATCACTGACGGCGACGACCTTCGCGCCGATCTCGTGAAGAATCCTCGCCGTGTGCATGCCTACGTTTCCGAAACCCTGGATAGCCACCGTCGCGTTCGCGAGATCCAATTTCAGGTACTGCATCGCTTCCAGGATCACGTCAGCGACCCCGCGTCCGGTCGCGTCCTCGCGACCCAGACTCCCGCCAATCGCCAGGGGTTTACCCGTGACAACGCCGGGCACGGCATAGCCAACCTGCTGGCTGTAGGTGTCCATCATCCAGGCCATCACCTGCGCGTTGGTGCCGACATCCGGGGCCGGGACGTCTTTCTCCGGACCGAGCAGCGGGAGAATCTCAGCCGTATACCGGCGGGTCAGCCGCTGGAGTTCGGCCCGCGAGAGTCGCTCGGGGGCCACGCGGACGCCCCCCTTGGCCCCTCCGTAAGGAAGTCCAACTAGGGCACACTTCCAGGTCATCCACATGGCCAACGCTGCCACTTCCCCGAGGTTCACCTCGGGGTGAAAGCGGACTCCACCTTTGGAGGGCCCCAGCGCCGTGTCGTGTTGCACGCGATAGCCGACAAACACCTTGACGCTGTCGTCATCCATCCGCACCGGGATAGACACTATCAGCGCCCGTTGGGGGATCTTGAGCCGCTCGCGCAGGTTGCGATCCAAGCCGAGGCGCTCGGCGGCCTCTTCAAACTGCGCCACGGCCAATTGAAACGTCGGGGTGTCCAGTTCCCGATAGAGCTCAGACATGATCCCGCCGCTCAGGCTTGTTGGGGGGTAGTTTCATCCGGGGGCGCATCGGCCGCCGCTTCTTGTGCGGCCCGCTCCTTTTCCATCGCCACTTGGAGCCTGGCATATTCACGCCGGCCCCGGACCGTCGACTTGATCTGGAAGTTGCCCGTGTGGAAGTACCAGCCGGCGTTGACTTCCACACGATAGGGTTGGCCGTCCTTAGAGAGCACGATGTCGCCGGCGAGAAACATGTCATTCAAGGCTTCGCGGACCTGAGCCCAGTCCGCCTCGGCGATCTCGTTGAGGATGGCGACGTTCGCCGAAATCAACTGCGATTCGTGGGCCTCGATCAGGTAATTCAACAGGCGATACCGGATCAGGTCGCGGGGGTCCATCTCACGCTCCTTTGCTGCTGACGCATTCGAGCCCCATTGGCCTGGCGCCGGTGGACGCAAGCCACTCCGCGACGCGTTCTTTTTGCAACGCAAGCCCGAAGACCTCTTGGAAGGCCCCGACCACCGCCTGACCCACTGCTTCAAGCTCGAGCGCCGCGCCCGTTGCGAGCACGACCGACGTCATGCCCACTCCGGCCAACCCACAGGGGACGATCGCCGCAAACGGCGACAGATCGTTCACGACGTTGAGCGCGAACCCGTGCCGCGTCACTCCCTGTGAGATGCGGACCCCCACCGCCGCGATCTTGCGATCTCCCACCCACACCCCTGGCATCCCCGCGCGCCGCCCGGAGGGCACTCCGAGCGTATACAACGCCCGGATGAGTGCCTCCTCCAGACAATTCACGTACGCTTTGGGCCCGGCACAGTAGGTCCGCAGCGAGAGTATGGGGTATCCCACCAGCTGGCCAGGCCCATGGTAGGTTGCGGAGCCACCCCGGTCCGCGCTCAGCACCGGAATCCCGTTGATCACCCCTCGCGCCCACCCCTCACCGACATGCTCCCTGCGGGTGGTGCGTCCCAGCGTGTAGACCGGAAGATGTTCCGTGAGCAGCAGTGTGTCGCCGATCGCATCTTGCACGCGCGCCTGGTGCAGAGCCACCTGGAGGCGAGAGGCTTCCCGGTAGTCGGTCAGGCCGAGATCAAGCAGGTGTCCGATCACTTGGTCACCGGTCGCTTGAGCTGGATCTTCTCCTGGGTGGACTTGCGCACCACCGACAGGGTCACAGTCGGAGACGCCGGCCCGTCTTTGAGCAGCGCGTGCCAGAGGTCCGACATATTGTAGACCTGCGTGATATCCACGGCGGTGACGACGTCCCCTTCGCGAAGGCCGGCTTGAGCCGCAGGGCTAGCCGGCTCGACCCAGACGACCAAGACGCCCCGTTCCACATCCAGGCCGAACGAGGCCACGACACTGCCCGTGATCGTGACCGGGACAAACCCCAAGGAAGGCCGGAGCATACTGCCTCGCACGAGCAGGGACTGTACCACGGGGATGGCCTCGTCGATGGCGACCGCATAACTGATGTTCTGGGCGGCCGGCGCCACCGCTGTGTTGATGCCGACGACCCGGCCTGACAGGTCCACCAGAGGACCTCCGCTGCTTCCGGGGTTGATGGCCGCATCGGACTGGATCAGGTTGTACAACGTCTCCCCGGACGGCGGGACGATCGCCCGGTCGATGGCGCTGACCACCCCCACCGACACCGTCGCCCCGCCTTTCATCGCCAGAGGGTTGCCGATGGCAACGACCGTCTCCCCGATGCGGAGGCGGGACGACCTTCCCAGGTTGGCTGGGACCAGCCCTTCGATCTCGACCTTGACCAAGGCCAAGTCGGTCAGAAAGTCCCGGCCGACGACTCGTCCAGGCACGAGCCGACCGTCATAGAGACCCACCACCAACCGCGTCGCTCCCGTCACGAGGTGGTTGGACGTCAGGATGTAACCTGGTGAAATGATGATGCCCGATCCCGAGCCGGAGGGAAGCGTCTGGGATGGGGCCAGCCGGATGGGGCCGTGAGCCATGACGGTGACGACGGAGGGCAGGGCCTCCGCCACCGCGTCCGGCACCGAGAGCGATTTGGGCGAAAGGTTGTCATCGGGCACTGCCGCGACCGAGGACAACGCGCAGCCCATCAGGAGGACACTACCTGCCACGCTCAAGCTTGCCCGCTGGCCCCACGCCATCCGCAACTCTCCACGACGACCTCGCTATTGTCGCATATTCGGGCGGAAGGCGGAAGGGGACCTGCCCCGGTGACGAACGGGGCAAGCGCTTACAGAAGGGGTCGGAGGATCTGCTGGAATTCGGGAGCCCGCAGCTTCATCAAGGCCTTTTCCTCGATCTGGCGAATTCGTTCACGGGTGACCCCTAAGGTGCGGCCGACTTCCTCCAGGGTCATCGGCTCGCCCTGCCCGATGCCGAACCGGAGTCGGATCACGGTTTCCTCGCGAGGACTGAGTGAACCTAGCGCCCGCGCGACTTCCCGTGTCATCTCCTTGAGACCGACTTGGCTGTCGGCCTGTGGGGTCTCCCGGTCAGGAATGAAGTCCCCGAGGAGGGTTTCCCCGTCCCCGATCGGGTGTTCCAGGGCAACGACATCTTGGAAGACCTGGATCGTCTGTTCGACCTTGTCGCTCGCGGTCTTTACCGCGCCGGCCACTTCTTCCAGGGAAGGCTGCCGCCCGAACCGCTGCGCCAGCCGACGAGTCGCCTTGGAGACCCGCTGATACGCTTCGGTCATGTGCACAGGCACCCGAATGGTGCGGGACTGATCCGCCAGCGCACGGGTGATCCCCTGACGGATCCACCATGTGGCATAGGTGCTGAACTTGAACCCGCGCCGGTGGTCGAATCGTTCCGCTGCTTTCATCAGGCCGATATTGCCTTCCTGGACGAGGTCCAGAAGGCTCATGCCACGCCCGTTGTAGTGCTTGGCGATGTCCACGACCAGGCGCAGATTGGACAGGACCATTTCTTCCTTGGCCTTTTCCAGTTGGGCCCACCCTTCGTGGTACTGTTTCAGGACAGGCTTCACTTGCCGAGCCTTGGGAGTCACTCGACGACTCGGCCCGCAGATCTCTTTGATGACTTGCTGGATGGCACGTTTCCCTTTCTCGAGATCCGTCGCCGAGAGTCCGCTGACACCGACCACGGCCTTCAAGTCCGACTGGCAGGCCTTCAACGACTCCGTCTGGCGGAGCCCGCGCGTGATGGAGAGAACCGCTCGGAGGGCGCGGCGCACCTGCCGATCGCCCTGCTCGATCCGCTTCCCCAGCGCGACTTCGTCTTCACGCGTCAGCAAGGCCTTCGCGCCGAAGGACTGGAAATACAGCCATTCCAGTTCGGCAAGATTCGCCTCAGTCGGCGCCGTCTCCTGGGGATCGGCCGCGCTGGAGCCCTCCACGGCCTCTACCAGCAGTGTTTCCCGCACGGAAGATGGAAGAGCGTCCTGATCGGACTCCTCGATCACGGCGTCTTCCTCAGGCAGCACCTTTTCTTTCATCAGATCATCCATCACAATCTGGTCCTCATTGAGAGCTTTAACCTCTGTCATTTCTACGGACACGTGAACGCCCTCAGATGTCTAACACCTTCGACGAAAAAAATCTCTCATCGTATAAATCATCTAAGTAATTGAAAAAATGTATAAATTACATCATCTGCGCAAATAAAAACCAAGTCGTTTTCAACCTTTAATTATGGATAACCAGGCGAGAACGCAAGATCAAGGGCTACGTTGGAAGAATCTTCTGGACTTCCGGGCGATTATTCCGATTGGGTCAGCCGCTGCAGATCTTCCTGTTTGCCCACGAGGACGAGAATGTCACACTTTTCGATGACATCATCAAGGGAGGGTGTGACATTGAACACCTCATCGGTGGTCATCCGTCCCTTGACCATCCGCGTCACCTTCTTCCGGATGCCGATGAGATTGACATTGTAGGTCTCCTGAATCTTGGCCTCGCGCATGCGAAGCCCTGACATGTGATCAGGGACGGTCAGCTCCTCGACGCTAAAGCCTGGGGCGAGCTCCAAATACTCCAGTACGTTCGGGGACACCAGTCGCCTTGCAAGCCGGATGGCAGCATCGCGCTCCGGAAAGATGACTTCTGACACTCCGAGATTTTTCAGGATCTTGCCATGTTGGGCGGTGACCCCTTTGGCGATGACCTGCTTGATGCCCATCTCCTTCAATGTCTGCACAATGAGGATGCTGGCCTCGATGTTCTCGCCAATGCTGACCACAGCCACATCCACATTCTGCACGCTGACTGCCTTGAGCGCTCTCTCGTCGGTCGCGTCACACTGGACGGCGAACGTCGCTAAATCGCTGATGGCCTGGATTTTCTCCGGATCTGTATCGATAGCCAACACCTCGCACCCTTCCTTGACCAGCGTCTCGGCGACCCAATACCCAAAGCGTCCCAGTCCGATAACCGCCACCTGACGTTTCATACATTCACCTCCACCGGTATGTGCTCGTCCTAGACCTATCCTATCACGACCCGTGCTTCCGGGTACCGGTACCGCAAATCCTCGTGGCTCTTGACGGCAAAGAGGCCGATGGTCAGAGGACCCAACCGCCCCAGAAACATCGTGATGATGATGATGAACTTGCCGAAATCGCTGAACAATGCCGACAGGCTCAGCACGCCGCCGTCTCCGGTGGACAATCCCACAGTCCCGGCCGCCGACGCGACCTCAAACATAATCCCGATGAACTTCTGGCTCTCTAAGTACGACAGCCCCATGGTAAACGCGGTGACAAGCCCGAAGGCTAGAGCGGAGAGCACGAACGCTTTGTGGACGATCTCCTGGGGAATCCGCCGATGGAACATCATGACATCGGCTCGCCCTTTCAACGTCGTCCAGATCGCCGCGCAGATGATCCCGAAAGTCGTCGTCTTGATTCCGCCTCCAGTCCCGCCCGGCGAGGCCCCGATGATCATCAAGAGGATGAGGAAATAGAGCGTGGCGGTGCTGACGAGTCCGATATCGATCGTGTTAAACCCCGCCGTCCTGGCCGAGATCGAATGAAAGTAGGCCACAAGGACCTGATCGCCGAGGGGCATCGGCGCCAGCGTCTTTTCATTCTGAACCTCAAAGGCCCAAATCCCGACCGTTCCTCCGACAATCAGCAATACCGAAAGCAGCACAGCCAGTTTGGTATGGGTCGACAAGCGAAACCGGTGGCCACGCAGATTCTCCCAGATATCTCGATAGACGAGAAATCCGATCCCGCCCAACACAATCAGCGTCGTGATCGTCAGGTTGACGATCAGGTCAGTCCGGTACGCCAGCAAGGTGAAGTTCTCGGAGAACAGGGAGAACCCAGCATTGTTGAAGGCCGAGACAGCGTGGAAGACCCCGAAGTAGAAAGCGCGCAGGGCATCCATCTCGAAGGAGAACCGGACCGTGAGGATCAATGCCCCGACGCCTTCCACGATGAGCGTGATCGCCACGATGCCCTTCACGAACCGCACGAGGCCCTCCATGCTCAACGTGTTCAGGACTTCCATCATCATCATGCGCTCCCGCAGGCCGATGCGGCGTCCCAGCGCCAACAGCAGGAGCGTGGCGGTCGCTGAGTAACCGAGCCCTCCTATCTGCATGCCCAGAAGGATGACCAGCTGACCGAACAGTGTGAAATCTTTCGGGGTGTCCAGGACGATCAGCCCGGTGACGCAGATAGCCGAGGTCATCGTGAAGAGCGCATCCACGAACCGGATGCCCGTGCCCGTCGTGGCAAAGGGGAGCATCAGGAGGAGGGTACCGACCAGAATCAGAGCCAAAAATGCCCCGATCACAATCTGAGTGCTGGTGTACCGGGACTCGCGGACCCAGTCCAATGCCTTTCTGGCCACCCCGCGATAAGTCAGCGCCTGCTCCATTGAACAGGATAATCAGGGCTTTTTCATGGCCTGGAGAAAGGGGGACAGGATGTCGATGGGAATGGGAAAGATCGTCGTCGAATTCTTCTCGGACGCCACCTCGACGAGCGTTTGGAGGAACCGCAGCTGCAGGGCTGTGGGGTTCCGAGAAATGATTTCGGCGGCCTCGTAGAGCTTCTGCGCAGCCTGGAACTCCCCTTCGGCATGGATCACCTTGGCGCGTCGCTCGCGCTCGGCCTCGGCCTGCTTGGCAATGGCGCGGAGCATCTCCGGCGGCAGGTCCACGTTCTTGACCTCCACCACCGAGACTTTGACCCCCCACGGCTCGGTCTGCTGATCGATGATCCGCTGGAGCTCTATGTTGATCTGTTCCCTCTTGGACAGCAGTTCGTCCAACTGGCTCTGGCCCAGCACGCTTCGCAGGGTCGTCTGAGCGATCTGCGAGGTCGAATACAGGTAATCCTGCACGGCGAGGATCGCCTGCTGGGGATCCACCACGCGAAAGAAGATGACGGCAGTGACCTTGACCGACACGTTGTCCCGCGTGATCACGTCCTGCGCTGGCACCTCTATCGTCACGGTCTGGAGATTCACCCGGAGCATTTTCTGAACAAACGGGATCACGATGATGAGACCCGGCCCCTTGACCGTTTGAAACTTTCCCAAGAAGAAGATCACCCCACGTTCGTACTCCATCAGGATTTTAATGCTGTTATAGATAATGGCGGCCACCAGAACAAGTGGGATGAGATACGGTATCATCGACAACTCCTCTCGTGGATTACTTGCGGTGTGGTCGCACGGTCAGCGTCAAACCCGCCACGGCCTTCACCTCGGCTTCTTCGCCTTCTCGGAGCGGCTCCTCGCTGACCGCGTCCCAGATCTCCCCCTGCAGGAACACCTTCCCGCGCGGGGCCAGATCGGTCTTGGCGATGGCGATGCCGCCGACCATGCCCTCGGGCCCCGTCACCGGCCGGCGTAGTTGGGACTTCACAGCCATCCCGACCACGACCATGAGCAGGGCGCCGAAGGTCACCACCGTCGGGATGATGACCGACAGGGACACTTTCAGGAAGGGCGCGTCGGTCTTCACCAGCAAGAGGGCTCCCAACACCATCGAAGCGATGCCGCCCAGGCTCAGGAGGCCATAGCTCACGACCTTGATCTCGAGGATGAACAACACAATGCCCAGGAGGATGAGCAGCACGCCCGCGTAGTTGATCGGCAGGGTCTGGAAGGAGTAGAAGGCCAGAATGAGGCTGATGGCCCCGACGATCCCAGGCAGGATGGCGCCCGGATTGTACAGCTCCGCGAGCAGCCCGATCGTGCCCAGGGTCATGAGGATGAACGCAATGTTGGGATCGCTCAGCGCTTTAAGCGCCTCGAGACGCCAGCCCATGGGGCTCTCCTTCAGCCGGCCCCCCTTCGTCCGGAGCACGACCTTGCCGGCGCCCGTCACGATCTCTCGGCCATCCACAGCCGCCAACAGAGACGGCACGTCTTCGGCGATCAGGTCGATCACCTTCAACGACAAAGCTTCCTTCTCCGTCACCGACACGCTCTTTCGCACCGCATCTTCAGCCCACTTGACGTTTCGCCCCCGCTTCTCGGCGATGGATTTAATATACGCGGCGGCGTCGTTCTCCACCTTGGCCTTCATCACGGCGTCCATCTCACCGCCCCCCATCGCCACGGGATGGGCCGCGCCTACGTTCGTGCCTGGCGCCATGGCCGCGATGTGCGCGGAATAGAGGATAAAAACCCCCGCTGAAGCCGCCCTCCCGCCACTCGGCGCAACGTAGACGATCACCGGGACTGGGGAGGCCGTGATGTCCTTGATGATCAGCCGCATGGAGGTATCGAGCCCGCCCGGCGTGTCCAGGCGAAGGACGACGGCCGCGGCCCCCGCCTCTTGGGCGTCCGTCAGTACCCGATTGAAGTATTCGGCAGTCACCGGATTGATCACGCCCTCATAGGTCCCAACGTACACCGCTCCTGGTGCGTTGTCTTCAGACTTTCCAAACCCGGCCGAGCCTGACAGGAGAAGGCAGCCGCTGAGAAGGAGAGAAACCGGGAATCGGAGGAATGGCAGATAAGAGGCCTGTGGTCTGCTTGCCATGATCAACTCAGCTTAAAGGTATCGTAGTCTCCCCCCCCTACCCTGTCAAGGAGAGGCGAAACCGACCGCTACCGCCTGACAGCGCGCAGCCGGGCAAGCAGATCGTGACCCTTTTGGGTCTCATCCGACGAGAGCGAGCCCCGCCCGAAGCGGATCTGGCAATAGAGGTCGGTCAGGGGACGCACGAAGGGGGCAGCGTCCCGCCATTCGCGCGCCACCTGTCGGGCGAATTCCAGCGGGGTCGCCCCAGGGGACTTCGGCAGTCCGCGGGCCGCCAGGACCCGCAGCATCCGGCTATAGAGCTGGATGGCAGCGACCTGCCGGGGCGTGCGGGGATCCAGCTGTTGCCGCCGGCGCCCCTGCCCACTCAGGATCACGGCGAGGACCATGCCGATCGCGAGCGCACCAGCCGCCAGTCCTATCGCGAGGGCCCACCCGTGCGCGCGCGCCAATTCAACCAGCCAGACCCGCGCAGATGCCAGCCCGCGCGTGACAGTTGACATGAAGTCGGACACCTCCAGGCGCACCTTCTCGCTCCAATCCCGGAGCGACTTTGCCACCGCCATTTGATCGCGGAAGCTATACTGCACTACGTAGCGGTCCCACCGGAGCCGGATCGAGTCCACGATTTTGCCGATGTTCCACCACACCCAGGAGGGCGCAGCGGCGGGCACAGAGGGCGTCGGGTCAAACATCACCCAGCCGGAGCGGGGAAAATACACTTCCACCCAGGCGTGCGCATCCTGCTGTCGGATCGTGTAGTAATTGCCGAAGTCGTTCCACACCCCAGGGAGAAAGCCGGTGACTAGGCGCGCGGGGATCCCCAAGGTCCGGAGCAGCACGACCATCGCCGTCGCATAGTGTTCGCAGTAGCCGGTCTTCCGGGTGAACAGGAAGTCCTCCACGGGATCGGCCGACACGGTCGTTCCGACGTCGAGGCTGTACTTGTAGCTCCGGCGGAGGTGCTGCTCGATCGCCCGCGCCCTGCCGTACGGAGTGGACACGGCGCTGGTTATCTCGCGGGCCAACACCGCCACGCGCGGGCTGGTGTCCGGCAACTGGAGGTAATGTTCGCGGATGAAAGCAGGATAGATGAAGGACGGCGCGGCGCGATCGGCCTCCAGCAGATGACCGGGAATCGAGCGTACGCTGTACTGGAAGCGCGCGGAGGACGGAAATGGCAGGTAGAGCCCCCACATCCCGTCCATCTGCACCACCACGAAATTACCTTTGACCGATTCCACAAACGACGCTCCGAACAGCACGGTAGTGTCGAGCGCCTCGATGAGGACCTCCTGACGCAGCACGGCCGACTCGGGGACGGCCAGCGTCTGTTCGGAAGGCACTATGAACCCGCCGTCGGTGGTGCGGCCAAGGAGCCGCCGGGCCGCCAACCGGTTGGCCCAGGAGCGGCCGTCATAGGTGTCGTAGGCCGTGCCCCGGAAGTACAGCCCCTCCGGAATCGGCGCTTTCAGATCCGGCAGTTCGACTCGCATAACCACAGTGGGGTCGAGCTTGACCGCGCCGATGACCCCCAGTTCCACCTTCTCGGAAAATCCCGACGTGCGGATCAGGTCCACACGGTCCTTCTGAAAGAACCCTGCCCCGATTCGCGGGATCAGGAAGAAGATGGTCATCGTCAGGCAGAAGGAGCCCACCGCGATCCCGTTCGTCGCCCAGAAGAACTGCGCCGTGACCAGGCGCGAGATCGGAGAGGGATCGTTCAATTCCTTCCCAGCCTGCACGGCCGCCCGTGCCTCTTCGGCCTCGTTTCTCAAATGATAGAGGATGAGCGTCCAGATCGCCGCGAACACGTAGGCAATGAACACGCCCGCGTACCAGAGATCCACCGTCAGCGCCGCCGCAGCCAGGAGTTCCAGGAAGCTGATCACGTAGAGCTGCAGAAAGTCCTTGCGCTGCCGCAGATGAAAGAGCTTGATGCTCATCAGCAGGATCAGGAAATGCACGGCCGCCGGCAGGATGTCCCGAGAGATCAGCAGGAGATCAGCGCCGAAGAAAACGAAGACGGCAAGCAGGAACACATTCCAAGTGGCGCTCGAGAGGCTGGCGATCTGACGAGCCAGCCTCCCCCACGCCAACTCCATGGGCTGGGCTACGCTCACGACCAGGCTCGCCAGACCCAGCAGGACCAACCCTCCGGGAATATCACCGGTGAGTACGAGGCCTAGAAACCCAATGGCGGCCAACAGGATCGAGCTCACCAGAAACGCGCGTTCAAGGATCATGGCAGCTCCCAGACGTGAAAGACCCGGCTCACACCCCGAGCCAGTCGTTGAATCGACGGGTCGGGCCAGGGCAGGACGACGAGGGTGATCTCGCCACGCATCGTCCGCTCCCCCAGCATCCCGAAGCCCTCGGGGGCGCCCGACGCACTGCCCTCGGCCGACGGCGGCGCGCAGAGCGCCAAGACATGCAGCATGTGGTAGAGATGCTCCTCCCCTACGTCGTACAGGATTTCCTGGTCGCCGACCAGCAGGCTTATCGCAAATCCTTGTTCCTGGAAATAGGCTGCCAGGGACGCCGTCAAGCTAACGGCCTGTTCGAAGAAGCGCTGGCCGTCTGCCGGGATTGCCGTGGGCAACGCCAGGGTCACCAGTCGCAGATCCTCCGTCTCGGTCTCCCGCACCATCAACCGCCCCTGGCGCGCCGAGGTCTTCCAATGCATCATGCGCGAATCATCGCCCGGGAGGTATTCCCGGAGGTTGTACAGGCCGACCCCTTGTCCCCGCCGGGAGACGGCCTGGTCGTGCCCCAACATGGCGAGGTCATGGAGGAAACCCTCAGGCAGCGGCCGCAGTTCAGGGTACACCACCAGGTCTGAGCTCAGGGAGACGTGCGCGGCCTTGATGAAGAGCCCGAAGGGAAAGCGCGTCTGGACTTTGATCCTCTCGATCCGGTGCCGTCCCCGTCGCGGGAATAGGATCGGATAGGACCGGGTCACCGAGGCGCCGGCCGGCAGGTGCAGGACATGGATGCCTCGGTCCACGGTCTTGCCTTCGACGACGTCCAGGACGCGGAGCGAGAAGCTGGGCAACCGTGGCTTGCGGTTCGTGAGGGAAAGCGCGATCAGCGCCGGGCTGTTGGCGAAGACATGCTCAGGAATCCGCCGGCGAATGACGAGGTGACGCAGGCATTGTTCGGAGAGGATGCCGGACATGACGATGAGGCTGAGCATCATCGCCAGCAGCAGGTAGAGCAGGTTGTTCCCCGTGTTGAGCGCAGCGACCCCGACCGCCAGGGTCAACAGCAAGAACCGCACGCCCTCCGGCGTCAGGCGCAGGGACCGGTAGCGGTAGAACCAGCGGAAGAACTCACGGATGCGTTCGAACCGCATGAGGCTTACAGCGGGACAGGGACCGACTCCACGACTTCCTGGATGACCCGCTCAGCCTCTTCCGAGCGATGTCCGCGCGTGCCCTGGCCCGTCTTCAGCATCACGCGGTGCGCGAGGACCAGCGGCGTTAACTCCTTAATGTCGTCGGGCAGGCAGTAGTCCCGCTGGCGGACGAGGGCGAGGGCCTTGGCCGTTTTATGGAGTGCCATCGCCCCGCGCGGGCTGACCCCCAGCATCAAGAGAGCACTGCGGCGGGTCGCCGCGATGATGGCCAAGAGGTACTCCATCAGGCTGTCGTCGAGGCGGACCTTCTCGACCCGCTCCTGCAAATCCAAGACTTCCTGGGTCGTCAACACAGGCTCCAGTTCGTCGGCTGGGTGCAGCAATTGTGGACGGTCCAGCACTTTCTTCTCGTCGGCCGGATCCGGGTAGCCGATCCGGATCCGCATCAGGAAGCGATCGAGCTGCGATTCCGGCAGCGGGAACGTCCCATGGTATTCCCACGGGTTTTGCGTGGCGATCACCATGAACGGCCTGGGGAGTTGGTAGGTCTGGCTGTCCACGGACACCTGGGCGTCGTTCATGGCTTCCAGGAGGCTGCTCTGCGTCTTGGGCGTGGTTCGGTTGATCTCGTCCGCGAGCACGATGTGGGCGAAGATCGGCCCCGGCTTGAACTCGAAAGTCTGCTTCTGTTGATGGAAGACCGAGACCCCCAGGATGTCGGCTGGGAGCAGGTCGCTCGTGAACTGGATTCGCCGAAAGGAGCAGCCCAGGGAACGGGCAAGGCTGTGGGCCAGCGTGGTCTTCCCCACTCCGGGCACATCTTCGATGAGAAGATGCCCGCGCGCCAGCAGGGCCACCACCGCCATCTCGACCACCGCGGACTTGCCCTTGATGACCCGTTCGATGTTGCTTCTCAAGGCCTGGATCTTGTGGCCTGCATCCATAGTTTAGCGAGTCTAACAGAGCCTTCGGAGAGGGTCAATTTTCTGGCAAAATCGGATTGACTTCGTCAAAACTGACACCTATCATGCAACCCATCCGACCCTGAGACCCGTCGTGACGCTCCCGGAACTCCACGATTCTATCAAGGACTGTCAACGCTGCCGCCTGGCGTCCGGGCGGACCCAGGTCGTCTTCGGGACTGGGAACCCCCATGCGAATATCATGTTTGTCGGCGAAGCCCCCGGCTTCTACGAAGACAAGCAAGGCATCCCCTTCGTCGGCGCGGCCGGGAAGCTGTTGAACGAGCTGCTGGAAGGTGCCGGCCTCTCCCGCGACGACGTCTACATCGCCAACGTGATCAAGTGCCGCCCGCCGGACAACCGCGACCCGATGACGGACGAGGTCGAGACCTGCAAGCCGTTCCTGTTACAACAGATCGAGCTGATCAAGCCGAAGGTCGTCTGCACGCTCGGCAACTTCGCCATGCAGACGCTGCTGGGTAAGAAGGTCGGCATCATGAAAGTGCGCGGGCAATCGTTCCAGGTCAAGGACTTCTTCGTCTTCCCCATGCTTCACCCGGCCGCCGCGCTGCATCAGGGCAACCTGAACGAGCCGCTCCGGGAAGACTTCCGCAAGCTCAAGGCCTTCCTGGACCGTCAGCAGGAGCCAGTCCCGCCGGTCGAACAGATGAATCTCTTCGGGTAATCCACGCTCTTTTCAGGAGACGCCCAACTATCCCACGCCTGCTTGACAAGCCGCCGGTCGAGATCTATCTCCAGGGTATGAGCACCTCATCCACGCCACGTCCGTTGACCACTGATGAGAGGAAAGCTGCAGAAGCGGCGTTCCGCGGAGAAGCCTTCGACCCCAAGTGGTCCGAAGTAGCCCGCGCCGTCTATGAAGGCATCATTACGGCGAAGGGGTCCCAGACCACAGGAACCGCCCAACCGGCCCAGCCGCCAGCCGGCGCAGAGCCAGAAGCATCGTCCGACCCGCAACCCGAGGCTCCCCATACCCCGGCCATGACACGCGAAGAGGCCATCCAGGCCGGGTATCTGATCGACGTCACACCCATCGCGCAGAGCGTAGGCCTGCCGGTGCCGGTCTGCCTCAGCAAGCCGCTCTGGGACTTCGTCATCACCGCCTCCCACACGCTGCCGGACGAGGAGCATGAGTCGCGCGTCCGGGATGTGCTCATAGCGCTCAGACTGCGCCTCGCGACGATCCCTGTGGCCTCCCCGGCTATGGAATTTCCAACCCTGCTCCCGTTCCCCCCAGAGCCAGTGCCCCAGCTCTGCCCCTTGTATGCCATCGCGATGGGGGACGCGGCAGTCCCGTACTCCATCACCATCCTGCTGGCCAACGAAGTCTCGGCCGTCATCAGGCCGACAGGCAACTAAAGCCCGGTACTAGCGCGCGAGGATCTCCAGGATCTCGTCCAGGGGGCGGATCGTGCCAAGGAGCGTCGGGCTCCCGAACTGCTTGTTGTGGCG
>CAZSUT010000036.1:0-7989 GCA_964610095.1 uncultured Nitrospirales bacterium
GACAGAAAAATCGACGAGGCGCGGGTGGCGCCGAGCGGGCGCCCGGGCGGAGCGCAGCGACTTGCCTGCCCTTTGCGGAGCGAGCACGTCAGGGTGACTCGGCGACAGGACCCGCGAGGCGAGAGCGACGCCGCTACTTCTGCTTGAGCATTTCGGCAGCGGTGGAGCGGATCGTCGGCGTAATCTTCTCGCCGCCGAGCATACGCGCCACCTCTTCCACCCGCCCTGCCTTGTCCAGCAACGCCACCTGCGTCACCGTCCGTCCGTCCTTCGCCACCTTGGTGACCGCGAAGTGCCGCTGCGCCTGCGCCGCGACCGGCGCGAGGTGCGTGATGCAGAATACTTGGTGCCCATGCTGGCTCAGATGCCGGAGCCGCTTCCCCACCACCTCGGAGACCGCCCCGCCGATGCCCGCATCCACCTCATCGAAGACCAGGACCGGCACGCGGTCCTGCTCGGCGAGCACCGTCTTCATCGCCAGCATCACCCGCGACAACTCCCCGCCCGACGCGATCCGGGCCAGCAGCTGCGGGCCTTCACCCAGGTTGGAGGAGAACAGGAACTCCACTCGGTCGCTGCCGGTGGACGTCAGCTTCGGCCCATCTGAATCAGACTCCTGCTCGACCGCGACACGGACCCGGGCATGGTCCATCCGTAAGTCCTTCACCTCGCGCTCCAACCGCTTCTCCAAGTCGCTCGCTGTCTTCGTCCGCTTGCGGGAGAGGGCCTGCGCTAGCTTCGCGACTTTCTCATGAGCGTCAGCGGCCTGAGTGGATAGCTCCTTCAGGTCCGCCTCTCCGGTCTCCAGCTCGCGCAGTTCCTGCTGCGCCTGTTTGCCGCGCCTGACGACCTCTTCGAGCGAACCCCCGTATTTCTTCACGAGCCGGCGGATTAGGTCCAACCGCTCCTCCACCTTCTCCAGCTTGTCGGGATCGAACTCCAAGCGGTCTCGATAGGCGCGCAGGCGCTGGGCGAGATCCGTCAACTGAGCCAAAGCCTCCGCGAAACGGTCCCGGTCTTCCACCAATTCAGCATCGATGGTGGCCAATTCCTTGATGGGACCGGTCAGTGAACCTAAGCCTTGCAGCATTGAAGGATCCTCTTCGTAGAGCGGCCCATACGTGGCCTGCACCAGTTCAGCCAGATGCCTCCCCTGAGACCGCAGCAGCTTCTCGCGCTCCAGTTCCCGATCCTCGCCAGGCCGGAGGTTCGCGCTGGCGATCTCCTCGACCTGATAGCGCAGCAGGTCTTCACGCGCCCGCCGCTCCGACAGCGTATCCCGGCGCTCGGTCAGGCGCGCCTCGAGCTCACGCCACCGCGCAAACGCTGCCTCGTAAGACGCGCGCGCGTCGACGAGCCCGCCGAACTCGTCGAGCAGATCCAGTTGCACCGTCGGTCGGAAGAGGGACTGGTGATCGTGCTGGCCGTGGATGTCCACGAGGAGTCCACGGAGAGCTTGGAGGACGCCGAGCGGAGCCGGCCGGCCATTGACATGGATACGGTGCCGCCCCGCGCGCGAGAGGATGCGCCGAAGAATCACCTCGGGTGCTCCGCGCTCCAGAAGATCCTGCTCGTGCAGGAGCTGTGCGACCGGACCACCCTCCTTGAGAGAGAAGACCCCCGAGACTTCGGCTTCGTCGGCGCCCGATCGGATTAAATCGGCCGAGGCACGTCCCCCCACCAGGAGGTCCACCGCATCCACGAGGATGGATTTTCCGGCACCCGTCTCGCCGGTGAACACCGTGAAACCGTCCGCAAACTCCAGCTCGATCGCGTCGATGATGGCGAAGTTGCGGATGCGGAGTTCTGTCAGCACACAGGTGTCAGACGATGGTCGTGAGGAGCTTGTCGATCGCCTCTTTCAGTATCCGTTTCGGCACGGCCCCGACGACCTTTTCAACCGGCTGGCCGCCCTTGAAAAAGAGCAGGGTGGGAATGCTCATGATGCCGTATTTGCCGGCGATGTCCGGATCCTCGTCCGTGTTGAGCTTCAGGACTTTTAATTTGCCGTCGTATTCTTTCGCCAACTCCTCGACGATGGGCGCCACCATCTGGCACGGCCCGCACCACACGGCCCAGAAGTCCACCAGCACCAGGCCATTGGCCTTGCCCACCTCAGCGTCCCACGTCGTTGAGCTCACTGGTAATGCCTTGCCCACGCTTCACCCCCACTATCAAAGTGTTCACTGCAAAACATTCACTTAATTTCTACGCGGTGTCGTAGCCTACCGTACCGGTGACAAGCCTGTCAACGCACGAGACGGCTACATCCGCTCCGGCCCCGGCAGGAGGCGGCGCTTGGCTTGCGAGAGGACCTGGAGGTAGTCGATCAGATCGTCGAGGTCGGCGGGGCTGAGGCCGGTCCAGCGCGGCATCTCTTCATGGAGCGTGTTGCCAGCCGGGTCGATGCCGGCGACGATGGCCGCCTTGATCGTCTCCCGATTGAAGGGGGGATGGCGTCGGTCCCTGAACCCGTACTCGTGTCCGTTGGGGTCTGTCAAAGCCGAGTATGTGATGTCGGGCGCTGGGATGCCGTGCATCATGCCGCCGCGCCCATCGGAGCCGTGGCACATGGCGCACCCCACACCTTCCATGCCGTGGCTGTTCTCCACGACCCGTCCAGCGGAGGTGGTGCCGTGCAGGAAGATCCGCCGGCCGTTGTCAGTATGGGACACAGGCGCCGGAGCGCCCGCGCCGGCCAAGGCGACTCCTAAGAGGCTCACCGACGCCATTGCCCATGCCAGGCGCGCACGCATACGCAATTATGGGGACTGCGCTCGATTGCTTGTCAAGAGCGCTGCTGGAAGAACACCGCCCCTCAGAACGGCCTGGCGGACGACGAAGGCGGAGCTAACGCACGGAGCTTTTGGATGTCCAATCCGAGGCGCTGGAAGAGACCTTCGTAGACGGCGCTCAAAGGCGACTCCGTGTAGCCCACTCCTCCCAGCGTGAAGACAAAGGCGAACTCCGTCTGGTCGGGCCGTTGCAAAAACAAAAATCCGGCCCCCCAGCACCGGCTGGGGTTGACGTAGTACAACCCGTAGTCCATTTCCGGAAAGGTCCGGGCATTCTGATCGAGGAAGCCCCGCACGACGGCATAAAAGTTATGTGGCAGCGCGACTCCGACTTCCGCGTTGTAGAAATGCGTCGTCTGGTCTTGCACGAGCACATCGTTGAGGGTCATAGGGTTGAAGAGGTCTCCCCTCACCGCAACCGGACCGGGTCGCGTAAATCGCTGTCCGATGGTCAGAAACAACTCATTCGTTAGAGTGACCCGCAGGTCGGTATTGACGGCCGAGATCTTCCCGAGCGCATGGTTGTAAAACGTATCGACGTCCAGCTCGACCGGAAGAGGATACAGGGTCCGCGCGATCCCTTCGGCTCTGAGGTCCGACCACGGCTTCCCCGTGGGAGACGAGGTCAGGTGCTCGCTCTGGGTCAACCGGACGTACCCGAACTCCAGGTAGCGCCGCGTCTCGCCGGCGGCGGCCATGGTGGAAAAGCGATTGGTCAGCGAGTACGTCAGGAGATTTTTCTTGGTGAAGCTGTCCACGTCGTTGAAGACCGGGATTCCCGACTGGCGTGGCTGCGGGAGGTATTCGTAAGTGAGGGCCGGTTCGATTTTGTGCGTCACGGATTCGCCGCCCCCTTCCGGCTGGAACCGCCGGCTGAGGCGCGTATCGGCCGTAAGACTGAGATACAGTGCCTCTTTCGTGACAGGATCGCTGGTCTGAAAGCCTCGGCTATAGAAGGTCTCCCGGAAACCGGCCAGCGGCGTCACGGTACCGTACCGCGCGACCGAAATCGGCGCCCACAGGCGGGGAAAGAGATCCGCCCGCTGCGCATCCAGGCCCTGCTGGCGATAGAAGCTGTCGAAAGTGGTGTCTAGACCGGCATACAAGGGAGTCACACCGAGACGCATCGGTGACAGGCTGTATCCGACCTCCGGGAAGGTCTGGAGCACCGTCTTGTCCGACAGCGTGGTCAGGTTCTGGGAGTAGCGGGTCAGCCCGTACAACACCTGGTTGTCCCAGCGGTTGCTCAGAAAGGCCTGGGACTCCTGGTACGCCACAACTCGCTGCAGCACGTTCTCACTCAAGGCCTGGAGGTTGGTTCTCTCGTTCACGTAGTTGATAGCGATCCGCCCCTGCAGATCTTCCGAGAATTTCGTGACGTGCTTGGTGATGAAGTCCCACCGGGAGGTGCTCAGCTGAGTGTCCCGGAAATACCGGCCCCACATGTAGGTGTCAGAGTTGCGTGAGGGTCGGTACCGATATTCGAGGTCCGCGCCCGTGCCCAATTTGCCCCGGTAATCGAGCGCAGCCGTTGCGTCCTGACTGGGAGTGATGTCCAAGAAAAACGCCTCCCGGATCTTGAAGCCCTGTACGCTGCTACTACCCACGATGGGCATGAGGAAACCGGTCGCCCGCTCATGTTTGGCGGGAAAGAGGACCACCGGTGAGTAGAAAACCGGAACGTCCAGGATGCAAAACTTCGCATTGCGGGCGTAGAGAAACCCTTCGACATCAATCTCAGCCTTGTCGGCCTTGAACCGCCAGGGCGCCGTCTCCCCTTCCAGCATGCTGCAGGTCGTGAACGAGACACCCTCCAACCGGTACTGGTCCTCGGACAGGCGTTCCATGACCTGCGCATCGATCGTGAAGTTGCCTTCTAGCACGAACAGCCTGCCGTGGAAGATCACGCCCTTCGTCGTGTTGAAATTGAAGTCCAGCCGCTCGCCATGGACGTCCCGGAGTCCGTCGTTGAGATGTACGTGCCCCACGGCCGTCACCTGTCCGGTGGACATGTTCAGCGTCGCCTCGTCGGCTTCCAGCCGGAGCGGACCTTGCACGACGACCACGGATCCTTTGCCCTCGTACGTCTGCGTCACCTTGTTGTAAGTGAGCGTATCGGCCTGGATGTGGACCGGGCGGGCGGAGGATGGCTCCTCCCCAAGGACCGGGGCGGCTTGCAACAGCAAAAGGAGGACTATCAGAGGGACGACCAGCCAGCGGCTCAGCAGCCCCATCATCCGCGGAGTCCGGACACGGTCGTCCCTTCGAGCATGGCCTTAGCCTCGCCAGCTACCAGCAAGGACCCTGTGACGCAGATGGTATCGTCCTCTCTGGCGAGCGCCCGCGCGCACGCCAGGGCCTCCCCCACCGTCGCCTTGATGGTGATCGGCACCCCCAGGTCCGCCGCATCCTGCGCCAACTCTTCGGGCGCGGCGGCGCGAGGGTGGGCCGCGCGCGTGAGGATGAACTGGCTCACGCCGGGGACGGCGGTCAGGATGGCCAGAACCCTGCGCCGATCTTTATCCCGCATCATTCCGACAACAAGGATAAGCCGTCCGGTAGCCGGCTCGCCGCGACGGGCCCGCAAGGTTCTCAGATACGCAGCCAGCGCCTCAGCGGCGTGAGGATTGTGCGCCCCATCGAGCCAGATGTCCGGCTTCCGGCCCGCCAACTCCAAACGACCGGGCCAGCAAACCGCGTTCAATCCGTCCCGCAGCGCGCGCACGGAGATGCGCACCCCACGCTGGGCGGCCATCTCCAAGGCGGCCAGCGCGCACGCAGCGTTGTCCAGTTGGTGGCGCCCGGGAAGAGGACACTCCAGCCCCTCTTCGCGCCACCGCAGCCCGCGATAGGCAAAACACTCCGGTCCATCGCCAGCCGTGTGGAAGTCCTGGCCGAGCACGACGCAGGCGGCCTGTCGCTGCGCCGCCGCGGCGCGGATCACGGACAAGGGCCCCTCGCCCATCCGGCCCACGACGACGGGCGTCCCGTGCTTGATGATCCCGGCCTTCTCGAACGCGATGTCTTCCAGCGTGTTCCCCAAATACTCCTGGTGGTCAAGCCCGATCGTGGTGATGAGCGAGACCCGCGGGGTAATCACGTTGGTAGCATCGAAGCGCCCCCCCAGACCGACTTCCACCACCGCCTGCTCGACCTGCATCTCGGCAAAGTAGGCAAACGCCACAACGGTCGTCGCCTCGAAGAACGTTGGCGGTTCAGCCAGATGGGCCTCGGCGGCCACTCGCACCCGTTCGGTCAGCTCTCCGAGCCACTCGGAAGGGATGGTATGGCCATTGATCTGAACGCGTTCCGAGAAATCCACGAGATGGGGGGAGGTGTAGAGGCCGACGCGATAGCCCTGGCTCGCCAGCATGGCGGCCAGCATGGAGGCCGTGGATCCTTTGCCGTTCGTCCCGCCCACATGAATCGCGGAGAACGCGCGCTGCGGGTCGCCCAGCGCACGTAACAGCGCCAGGGTACAGCCGAGGCCCGGCTTGATCCCGTGACGTTGGAGGCCGTACAGGAAGGCGATGCTGCGCTCGATGCCTCCATCCATACGGCCTCCGCGAAGGACTAAAAATACTCTACGAGGCTGGAGACAGTCTCCTTGAGGCGCTTGCGGGGCACGATCAGATCGATCATGCCGTGTTCCAACAGGAACTCCGCTCGCTGAAACTCCGGCGGGAGCTGCTGCTTGATGGTCTGCTGGATGACGCGCGGGCCGGCGAACCCGATGAGGGCCTTGGGCTCGGCCAGAGTGACGTCCGCCAGCATCGCGAAGCTGGCCGTCACGCCCCCGAAGGTCGGGTCGGCGAGGATGGAGATATACGGGATGCGCGCCTCGGCGAGGCGACCGATGGCAGCCGCGGTCTTGGCCATCTGCATCAGCGAGAGAATTCCCTCCTGCATCCGCGCCCCGCCCGACGTGGTCACCAGCACCAAGGGGATGCGCTCGCGCAAGGCGCCCTCGGCGGCGTGGACCACCTTCTCGCCCACCACCGAGCCCATGCTGCCGCCCATGAACCCGAAGTGGAACACGCCCAGGACCACCCGGGTGCCGTTGATCCGCCCCTCCCCAATCACGATGGCGTCCTTCTTGCCGGTGCTCTGCTGGGCCGCCTGCAGCCGCTCACTGTAGCGCTGGGTGTCCTTGAAATGCAGGGGATCCATCGGCTCCAGCCCGGCGGACCACTCGCGGAAGGTGCCCAGGTCCAACAGCAGGTCGATCCGTTCCTCAACGGAGATGGGGAAATGGTACTCGCACTTCGGGCAAACTCTGGCGCTCCGCTCCACTTCCTTGCGGTACACGATCGCGCGGCAATGGTTGCACTTGAGCCAGAGGCCCTCGGGAACCTTGACCTTCTTGCGGTCTTGATCCTCCGGGGCAGAGCGCTCTTTCTTGAACCACGCCATGGCGGGTCGGCCGGATGCCCGCTCAGATGCGGACGACCTGGTCCTCTTCGAGCACGTACAGGTTGGGCAGGTTGAGCCGTTTCAGTTCGGCCGCGATGACATGCCGGTACGACGGCTTGATGTGGTAGATGTACACCGGCAGATCCGGCCGCCCCAGCTTGGCGAACTCGCGGGCGAACATATCCGGGGTCAGGTGGCCGCTGACCTTGGCCAGGTCTCGGAAGTCGTTCGGGAAGGAGGTCTCGATGAACGCAGCCTTGAGCCGCGGCTCCTTGGCCGCCACTTCCCAGATGCGTCGCGTCTCCGAGGTATCCCCGCTGTAGAGGAGGGCGGAATCTCCTTGGCGGACGATGAACCCAGCGGTCGGCACGATGTGGTTGACCCGGACGGCCGTCACTTCCAAATTGTCAGCGGTGAACGCCTTCTCTTCGTCGACCGCATGGTACGCCAGCGGCGCCGAGTTCACTGTGGGCAGGCGCGTGAAGTCCGGAAACACGACGTCATTGAAGATGTGGCTGCGCAAGCCGTCGAGCACTTCGGAGAGCGCGTGGATCTTCACCGGGCCGTCCTGGACCCGCCCGGCGAGGTTGTCGGCCAACAGCGGGAGGCCTTTGATGTGGTCGAAGTGCGCGTGCGAAAGGAGGACGTGGCGGATCTTGCCCTGCTCGGCCTCTTGGAGCCCGGCGCTGACGGAGCCGGCGTCCACCATGCAGGTTTCGTTGACGAGAAACCCGCAGGTCCGGCATTCGTGGGTGTGGCCCTTGCCGTCCACGACGGTCAA
>CAZSUT010000036.1:8089-25139 GCA_964610095.1 uncultured Nitrospirales bacterium
CGAATTTCCTTCATCTTCTGTCGCATCGCCTTCGATCGCTTATCGTAGAACTGCTCCAGGACACCTTCAATGCGGGGATACTGCTTTATGACCTCGAACAGGTCGGAAGACTTCAGTCGCAGCACATCGGTATCGGCGGTCGCGAAGACGGACGCGCTGCGGGGCCCTCCCACCATGAGAGACATCTCGCCGAAAAATTCGCCTTCGCCGAGTTCGTCCAGGATCACTTCCCGCCCATCAATCTCTTTGACCACCCTCCCGCCGCCCCGGCTGATCAAGTACATCGCATCGCCCTCATCGCCCTCGGCAATCATGCGCTCGCCAGCCATGAACTGCAGCGGCTCGAGCCTGTCCACGATAGCCCCGAACTCCTCCTTGGTAAAGGCGGCGAACAGCGGGTTGATGTCCTTCTTTTCTTCCGGCTGCTCGGTTCCCATCATCTCGATCTCAAGCTCCAAGACCGGCTCTGGCTCGAGCTCAGGAGGAGGCGCGATCTCGACCGGCGGCGACGGGGGCTCTGGCTCAAGCTCAGGAGGAGGCGCGATCTCGACCGGCGGCGACGGGGGCGCCGCTTCCGCGGCAGGCGGCAGGGGAGCCTCAGGAGCGAGGGGAGGCAACGGCATAAGCTCGCCAGTGACCGCAGGACTGGAATTGATGGCCCGCATCAGCTCCCGGGCCTGCTTCTCTGCCGGAGCCAATCGCAGGATCATCTTGTAGGTCGCGATGCCCTTCACCGAGAAGCCGGAATCCACGAACAGCTTGCCCGCCTGGTAGTAGGCCTTGACCGCGCCGGACTTGTTGCCGGCCTTGACGTTAAAGTCACCCATGCGGAGATAGTAATTCGCGTTCGACGGCTCGAGCTCGACCAGACCCTGCAGGCACGTCACGGCCTTGGACCATTGACTCTGTTCGACGAACTTGGCGAGATCGGTGCTGAGCTGTTCTTTCTTGCTAGCCACGGGAGCTTACCGCTGCCTCGCAGTGATCATCCGCACCAGCTCTGGCGGCTTACCTGAGAACAAACTGAAAATGGACGCCGGCAATGATGATGGTGTCACCGTCATGCAATTGCTTCTGCCCCTGGACCGCTTCTTCGTTCACCGTGATCTTCTTGGCCCCTTCCGTCACGCTGATGAAATACGCCGAGCCTCGACGGCTGATGAGCGCCGCATTCTTCGGAGCGAACCAACCAGCGAGCTTGACCGTCGCGGTGTCTTCCGCGCCGATCACGGTCAGCCGCCCCGTCAGTTCGTACTCCTTCCGGTCCGTCTCGCCTGAGACCACGGTCAGCCGCCCGACCTTCTCCGTCGTCTTTCCTCCCACCGCGGCGGGCTTCATGGTTCCATGAACGGCTTTCAACAGTTCTTGCTGCTTGGCAGTCTCCAGAATCACCGTCTTGTCCACCTCGGCCTCCCTGGAGGGAGGCCGAGGTGCGGCGATTTCGTCTTGGTAAATCAGGATATGCTTGCCGACAACGATACCATCGCTGTTTTTCAGCTTCTCTTTCAGGATCTTCGCGTCGTTGACGAAGGTGCCGTTAGTGCTCCCCAGATCTTCGATAAAGAAGGCGCCTTCCTCGATAAAGATCAGGGCGTGGTGGCCGGACACCGCCGGGTTGTCGATCACAAGATCGTTGTCCGGCTTGCGACCGATCGTGAACCGGGGCTTGTCGAGCGGGATCTCCTTGAGAACCCGCTCGTTGAACTTCAGAAAGATCTTCGGCATGCCCCCCTCGCTCGCACGTGTTAGCTCACCAGCCAGTTCCAGACACGTTGCATGGGCGTCTCGCTAGCGCCGTGCTGGACGGAGACGAGAATCACGGTGGTGTTGTCCAGGCCGCCAGCCGCATTGGCCAGCTCGACCAGGCGTTCTGCCGCAGCCTGGGGATCCTTCTCCAGCCGGACGGTTGCGAGGATCTCGGCAGGCTTCATGTCGCGCGTCAAGCCATCGGAGCACAAGAGCAGTTGGTCACCCTGCATCAGCGGAACCTCATCGAGTTCGACGTCAACGGCGGCGTCGATGCCCAGGGCGCGGGTGATGATATTTTTCTGAGGCGACCGCTCAGCCTCCTCTTCCGTCAGCATCCCCCTCCGGATCTGTTCGGCCACCAGCGAGTGATCCGCCGTCAACGGCTCGATCGTGTCACCGCGGATCAGGTACATGCGACTGTCACCAACATGGGCAACTGACAGCATCTGCCCGTTGAGCATGGCTGAAACGACGGTTGTCCCCATGCCCTCCTGATCCGGTTGGTCCTTGGCCGCGTCGCGGATGGCTTGATTCGCCAGCCGGATCGCGCTAGCCAACCGGTTGGTCAAGGGGGAGAACTGCCGGTCGTACGCCCCGACCATGGGAAGGTTCGCATTCCGCTGCGCTTCGCGGATATGCTTTTGGATGACTTCGACCGCCAGGCGGCTAGCGATTTCCCCCGCATTCCGCCCACCCAACCCATCGCACACAACGAAGAGCCCAACCTCGGGATCAACGCACAAGTAGTCCTCGTTGTGGGGGCGCTTCAGACCGACATCGGTCTTGGCCCCGACAGCGATGTTCATGCCACATCCTCCTGGCCCACCCTCAACTGCGCAAGAAGACAACACAGAATCGTTTCACCCCCTCATGCCAGCAACACAACTGGGGATGCGCTGCGCGCGAAGTCATTGAGCGCTTGGGGATAAAGTCCGATTAGCCTAGACAAAATAAGAGGTATAAGTCAATGTGAAACCTGACCGAAACGGGGCGTCCCAAGCCCGTCACAGCACCAAGGACTCATACAGGATAATCCCTCCCAGGCTCACGCTGGCCAGGCTTGCGACCGCTCGCAGCGCCAGATGGGTGCGGACGAGATGCACCGGAGTGAAGACGAACGGCAGGCTCATCATGATCCCCAGCAGGACCATTGCGCCGATTGAACCGGCGCCGAACGCCAGGATATAGAGCACGCCGTCTAGGACGGAACGGGCGGTGGAGAGGATGAGCAAAAGCAGCGCCGCGCTCCCGGCCAAGCCATGGACCATGCCGACGGCGAGAGATTTGTACTCCAACCGATACCGGTGCAGGTGGGCGTGGTGCGGACTATCCCGGTGGGAATGGACGTGCAGGTGCGCGGCTCCGTCCGCATGCGCGTGGGCGTGCACATGCACCCGCTCGCGCCAGATTGTCAACCCGACCGACACGCCGAGCCCGACCAGCATGAGCCCCACCGCGGCTTCGAAGAGTCGGGCCCACTCGCCCGAAATCGTGAACTTGAAGCTCAGGACCGTCAAGCCGGCGAGCAGCAACACCAGCGTGTGGCCGATTCCCCAACAGAACCCGATCGCGCTGGAACGCCACAGGCTTCGCTGCTCGGTCGCGATCGTCGAGATGGCGACGACGTGGTCGGCGTCGAGCGCATGCTTCGCGCCCAGCAGGAAGCCCAGACCCAGCACAGTCAAGAACGGAAGCTCAGCTGTCATCCACCTCTGGTGTGCATCTCGAGACGAGGGTCTTGGCGAAGACGTTCGATTTCGACCAGCCTCGCTCTGATTCCGACCCGCTCGAGCTCCTTGCGCTGTTCGGCGCCGCGATCCCGACGGCCCTGCCACCCTGCGAGGAGCAGGGCCTTGATCTCGTCCTGTGAGACGCCGGCGCGCAAGGGTTGCCTCAGATCAGTCCCTTCCGTCGCGTAGAGGCACAGAAACCACATGCCGTCGGCCGTGAGCCGGCTCCGGTCGCAGGTGGCGCAGAAGGGCGTCGTCGTGGATGCGATGATACCAAACGTCGTGCCGTCCGGCAGGGCGAACCGCTGCGCCGGCGCGGAGCTCTTTTCCAGGACCGACTCAATCGGCCCGTAGTGCTGGCTGAGCAACTTCAGAATGGCAGTCCTGGAGAGGACCTTGTCCATCGACCAGTCCGTCGCGCCCCCGACATCCATGTACTCGATGAAACGCACCTCGCCGCCGAAGCGCTTGCCGTACTCGATCAGGTCTACAAGCTCGTCGTCGTTGTAGCCGAGAATGGCCACGGTGTCGAACTTCAGCCCCTTGAACCCGACCCGCACCGCCGCCTCGATCCCTTCCAGCACCTGCTGGAATGAGTCCCGCCGCGTCAAGGCCTTGAACCGCTCAGGCTTGAGCGTATCCAGGCTCACGGTCAACCGGTGGAGGCCAGCGTCGTAGAACGCCTGCGCCTGCTCCGCCAGCAAGACGCCGTTGGTCGTCAGGGCGAGGTCCTTGATCCGGGGATTGCGCCGCAGCATGCGCATCAGTACCGGCAGGTCTTTGCGCAGCAGGGGCTCGCCGCCGGTCAGGCGCACCTTGTCGACGCCGAGGTCCGTGAAGATGGCGGCCACCGCGTCGATCTCCTCAAACGAAAGGATGGTTTCGCGGGGGAGCCAGGTGTACTCCTCTTCCGGCATGCAGTACTTGCAGCGCAGGTTACACCGGTCCGTGACCGAAATGCGCAGGCTGCGGAGCGGCCGGCCGAAGATGTCGGTGACGGTCGGCATCTCGCTGCTGAGCGGGAGCATGCTCATGGGTGTTCCTCGACCCAGACAGCGCCTTGCGGTGTGCTCTCGAGCTTCCAGATCGGGGTGATCTGCTTGAGCTCGTCGATGCTCCACTTGCAGGCCCGGAACGCCTCGGCCCGGTGCTCGGCGGCAGCGATGACCAGCACGATGTTCTCGCCAACTTGAATGTCCCCATACCGGTGGACGATCAGGACTTCGATCACGTCGAAGTCCTTCAGAGCCCGCTCTCGGATCTCGCGGAGTTTCTTCTGGGCCATCCCTTCGTAATGCTCGAACTTGATGCCAGAAACGTCGTGGCCCTTGGACCGGTCCCGAGCGGTGCCCAGGAAGATCGCAATCCCCCCGATTCGGTTCGAGCGGGCCCGCACCCGCGCCAACTCGGCGTCGATCGAGAAGTCCTCCCGTTGGATCCGCACCAGCTTGTCTTCGGGATCTGCGGGCGCCCCGCCGGCGAACGGGGGCAACAACGCCACCTCATCGCCCTCGCTGATGACCGTGTCTGGATGGGCGATCTCGTGGTTGACAGAGAGCAGGACCCTCTTCTTGTGAACCAACTCGGCCATCTCGGGGTAGTCTTTTTCCAGCAGGCCGACCAGATCGCCCACCGTGCGGCCGCCGTTGAGCGAGACTTTCAGTTCTGCCTGGTTCTTCGCCAGCGTTTTCAGCATGCCAAACAGTTTGAGCGTGATCATGCTGTCCTCACGCCTTTCGGGTATACGTGCCAGACTTGCCTCCGGCTTTCTCCAGCACGCAAATGTCGGTGAACACCATCCCCCGGTCTACGGCCTTGCACATGTCGTAGATCGTGAGCGCCGCCACGGACACCGCCGTGAGGGCCTCCATCTCAACACCAGTCTGCCCGGTGGTCTTGACGGTCGCCGTCGCCGTGATGCTGCAATAGCCGCTGCGGTCGGGCTGCGGGTCTTCCTTGAAATCGATGTCCACGCTGCTGATCAGGAGGGGGTGGCACATAGGGATCAGGTCCGGCGTGCGCTTCGCTCCCATAATCCCGGCCGTTTGGGCTACGGCGAGAACGTCCCCCTTCGCGATCTTCCCTCGGCGGATCTTCTCCAGGGTTTCCGGCTGCATGAGGATCCGCACCTGAGCCGTCGCCGTCCGGTGGGTGGCTGCCTTCTCGGAGACATCGACCATCCGCGCCCGGCCGGATTCGTTGAAATGGGTGAACTCGCTCATTCGGTAAATTGTAGGAGCCGGCCGGAATCCAAGTCAAGGGGAAACCCCGGAAGCCTTCGCCTTGACATTGCCCGCAGAGTCTCGGTAGCGTGTCCTCGCGAACCCCACGCAGGAGCCTCACCGTGAGCGACCGGTTGGTCATTGAACGCCTGGAGTTTCAAGGCTATTGCGGCGTCTCGGAGCGCGAGCGCGAGACCCCCCAACCGATGGCAGTGGATCTCGAGCTGTTCTTCGACATGCGTTTGGCGGCCGCCACTGACGACGTGGCGCACACGGTGGACTATACGCAGGTCGCCGACCGGGTCCTCGCCATTGCCCAGACCGAACGGTTCCGCTTGCTGGAAGCCTTGGCCGAACGGCTCGCCCAGGCCATCCTTGCGCAGTTCCCCCTGTCGGCCGTGGAGCTCTGGGTCCGCAAGCTCAAACCGCCGGTGCACGGCGTCCGCGAATCCACCGGCGCCAGGATCACGCGACAAGCAGCCAGCGGCCCGCACGGTGATCGTCCCGCCGACTGGCTCACACAACACCGACACCTCTTGACTCCCGGGCACGCGCTCGACTTAGCCTGCGGACACGGCCGGCACACGCTCTATCTTGCCCAGCAAGGATTCCTCGTCGAGGCCTGGGACCGGGATGCATCGGCCATTGAGGCGGTGCAGACCACGGCCAACACGCTCGGGCTCTCCACCGTCACGACACGCTTAGTGGACCTCGAGCAGGAGCCGTCGATCCCCCCCGCCTCCTTCGAGTTGATCGCCGTGTTCTACTACCTGCAGCGAGACCTGTTTCCGCAGATCATGCGCGCTCTCAAGCCGGGTGGTCTGCTCGTGTATGAGACCTTTCTCATCGACAATCACGAACGGTTCAACCATCCCCGGCGGTGCGAGTTCTGCCTGGGCCACAACGAACTGCTCTCTCTATGCCGAGAACTCCGCGTGCTCGCCTATCGCGAAGGGGCCCTGGACCCGCGCACAGGACCGTTCACCGCCGCGCTGCTGGCCCAGCGTCCGTCCTAGTGTGGAGTCTTGCTCGTGGACACTCTTCCTAAGCAACGCCTTCCCGCTTGCGCCGGGCGCTTCTACGAAGGGACGCCGGAGCGTTTGCACGAGCAGGTGCGTGCCCTGCTCGAACCCGACGCACCCCACGTAGCCGCGCCCGCCATCATCTGTCCCCACGCCGGGCTGATGTACTCAGGCGCCGTCGCGGGAGCGGTGTACAGCCGGGTCACGCTCCCTTCCACCGCGATTCTGGTCGGTCCCAACCACACGGGCTTTGGCCCGCCTCTCTCGGTCTATAGTGAAGGCGAATGGCTGCTGCCTGGCGGCTCGCTGACGGTCGCGGCGGACTTGGCCCGGTCGTTTCTGACGCGCTGCCCGCAGGCGCAGCCGGACCATGTTGCCCATCTCAGCGAGCACTGCCTCGAGGTCCAACTCCCATTCCTACACGCGCTGCGACCGGACATGCAGATCCTGCCCATCGTCCTCGGCTTCCGCAATCTCGAGACCTGCCGGGCCGTGGGCTCTGCGCTCGCCGCCGTGATCGAGGAAGCTTCCACGCCCCCGCTCCTCATCGCGAGCACCGATCTCACGCACTGCGGGCCGGGCTTCGGCCAGTCGCCGCCGCCGGGGCTGACCGCCGAGGCCTTCGCCCACCAGCAGGACCGGTTGGCGATCGAGGCCATCCACGCGCTCGACGGGGAGCGTCTTCACCAGACCGTCGAGACCCATCAGGTAACCATGTGCGGGTACGTGCCCACCACCGCCGTGCTCTTCGCCGCCCGGACCTTGGGCGCACGCCAGCCGCAACTCGTACGCTACGCGACGTCGGCGGATGTCAGCGGCGACGTCCACCGCGTGGTCGGATACGCCGGCCTGATCCTGAACTAGCCAGGGAAAGCGGCGTTTCTTTCTCCGAAGCCAGTTCCGGAGAAATGCTATAATGCCGCCTTCCCAGGAGAACGCAGAACAAGCCCGTGCTGAAGGCGATCATCTTCGATTTCGACGGCGTCCTGGCTGACACCGAGCCGCTTCACTTCAAGATGTTTCAGCGGGTCTTGCACGAGGAAGGGCTCCCTCTCAGCGAAGAGGACTATTACCAGAAGTACGTGGGCTTGGATGACAAAGGGTGTTTCCAGAGCATCCTGTTGGCCCACGGACGGCCCGCCCCGCTGGAGACCGTTCGCTGCCTCGTCGAACGGAAAGCCGCCCTAATGCTCGAGCAGATCAAGGTCACGCCAGTCATGTATCCGGGCATCGAGGACTTCGTCAAGTGGGCGGCTGGCCGCTACCACCTGGCGATCGTGTCGGGCGCGCTGCGCCACGAAATCGATTTAATACTGAAGTCCGTCGGTCTGCGGTCCTGCTTCGAGCACATCACCGCGGCCGAGGACATCCGGAACGGGAAGCCCGATCCGGAAGGATACCGGCACGCCTTGCAGGCCTTGAACCGACGGGTGGCAGTCCAGGCGTCGGACTGTCTCGTCATTGAAGACACCATCGCCGGCATCCAGGCGGCCCATGCGGCCGGGATGCGGTGCCTAGCGGTCTCCACGACCTACCCAGCCGCCCAGCTCGTGGGCGCGGATGCCGTCGCGTCCACACTGAAGGGGTACGATCTCGAAGCCCTTGAGCGTCGGTTCTGGAGCTGACCATGCGCATCTGCTCCCTGCTACCTGGGGCCACGGAAGTCGTGGCCGCCCTCGGCTTGGTGGACGACCTTGTGGCCATCAGCCACGAATGCGACTACCCGCCGGAAATCCGGCACAAGCCCGTGATCATCCGCAGTGCCGTGGACCCTCGGAAGACCAGCAGTCCGGCCATCGACAGGCAGGTCCGGGACGCACTCAAAAACGGGAGCGGCCTGTACCGCATCGACGAGGCCCTGCTGCGCCGGTTGGATCCGGACCTCATCATTACGCAGAGTCTCTGCGAAGTCTGCGCAGTGACGCCAAGCGAAGTCCAGCGGGCCCTAGTCGGGCTGAGGCAGGCGCCACAGCTCCTCTCACTCAATCCCACCTCTCTGGAGGACGTGTACCGCGACATCGAAGCCATCGGCAAAGCCACCAGACGGGATGTGCAAGCCCACCGGCTGGTCGACGCGCTGAGAAGCCGTGTCGCCAAGGTGCAGGCCCAAGTTCACGGGGAGCGTCCCCGCCGGGTGGCCTGCCTCGAATGGCTGGAGCCTCTTTACTGCGCGGGCCACTGGGTGCCGGAGATGGTGCGACGGGCGGGAGGCGTGGATCTGCTGGCGGAAGCCGGCATCGCGTCCACGGTCGTCTCCTGGGAGCGCGTCGTGGGCAGTCAGCCGGATGTGCTTGTGCTGATGCCCTGCGGCTTTAGCCTCGACCGGACAGCGAACGAGCTGGACCTCCTGACCGCCCGCCCGGGCTGGAAGGACCTGCCGGCCGTCCAAGCCGGCGCAGTCTATGCCGTCGAAGGGCCGGCGTACTTCAACCGCTCTGGCCCCCGCCTGGTGGAGGGCGTGGAGCTGCTGGCCGCGCTGTTCCATCCCCACCGGTTTGGGCCTCGCCTCCCGGACGGAGCGCGTAGGATCGCATGACACACTGGTCGGCCGGAATCCCGTCGCCATGACGAGCCACGAAGCGCAGGTTTACTGTACCGCGCTCGCCAAGCGAAGCGGTAGCAACTTCTACTACTCGTTCTTCTTCCTCCCCCCGGACCGTCGCGACGCGATGCACGCGGTCTACGCCTTCTGCCGGGAGGTGGACAGCGACGTGGACGAGCCGGAGCCCGGCTCGAACCCGTACGACCGTCTGGCGCGCTGGCGCGAGGAGCTCGCCAGCCTGTACCGAACAGAGCACAGCACCGTGGCGCCCCCCGCCCAACCGCTCTCGCCCGTGATGACCTGTCTGAGTGGACACATTCGGCGGCTGGGTATCCCCCGGGAATACTTCGACGACATCATCGTGGGCGTGGAGATGGACCTCACCATCAAGCGCTACGCCACGTTTCGCGACCTCTACCAGTACTGCTATCGGGTCGCGTCGGCGGTCGGGCTCGTCTGCCTGAAGATTTTCGGGGCCCGCACGCCCGAAGCCCAGTCCTACGCCATCAATCTCGGCGTCGCCTTCCAGTTGACGAACATCCTGCGCGACCTGAAGACGGACGGCACGCGCGGGCGCATCTACCTCCCGATGGAAGACCTGACGCGATTCGGGTACAGCGAGCAGGACCTCCTGGCTGGCGCCTATACACCGGCTTTCGTCAACCTGATGGAGTTCGAATGCCGTCGCGCCCAAGAGTACTATCGAGCCGCCGTGGCCGCGCTACCCGAAGCCGACCGCCGCGCGCTGGTGCCCGCCGAAATCATGCGGGCGATCTATCACACCATCCTGGAGCGCATCGAAGCCTGCCGCTACCGGGTGTTCAGACGGCGCATCACGCTCTCGCCTCCGCACCGACTAGCCGTCGCCCTAAAAGCCTGGCTGGCCTGTCGGTTGTCGGGACGACACTCTACGCCGGCTGGACTCGCAGCGCGGTAGAAATAAATCTGAACTGGTTCCTCTGTCCTAGGCTTCCTGCCAGATGGTCAGGATATCGCTACACGAGGCGGTCCAGATTCGGCGGAGGCTCTCCTGTACAAAAATACCGTTCTAACTGATCCATCTGGTCAAACGGAACATGCAGCTTGCAGCCCTCGGCAAATTCGACGGTGATATAGTCGCTCTCAACACCATTGACCAGGAGGCGCTGACGACCCACGTAGCGACCAATGCCGTGCTGCCGATGCAAAACGTAGTCGCCGGTCTGCAAGCCCTCTAATATCTGACGCTCATGTGCCTCCAGGAATCTCGCATTTTCGAGGGAACATGTCACGCACGGGGCTGGGGCTTTGTGTCGCTGGCACATCGGAGGTGCGAGTGGATGCTGATAGTAGGGGTAGCGCCTGAGGAGTTCCTGCAGTTCACGCGCCGTGAGGAGACCGGCAGTTTCATACCTCGTATCTGTCACCACCAGCGGTCTCCATGGCGGCAGCCAGAAGTGCGCGAGTTTTTCCTCGTGGCACTCGATCCTTTCGTAACTGGGGTGTATTGGAAGACCTGAACCAGGGGACCGAAGCTCCTTGTACGGAGCAGGAGTTTCAACGCTGTGAAAGGCCCACGGCTTCCGTAAGTAGCAGACCTCCCTGTGGTAGTACACTGCGCCGACGACGAGCAGGGTGACACTCAGCCAGAATAACAGCCCGTATCCCGGGGCCAGGATCGCCACGACGCCCATGATGACTATTAAATACAAGAAACACGTTATTTCACGTGGCATGTGCTCTTCCTCTCCAGCATGCGAAATATAAATCTATCCCGGTTTCTCATTATGTTTTTAATGTGAAGGCTGACTGGCGCGCGTCGTCATGTGCGTCGTCTGCACGCCGCTGTTATACCGCATTACTGACACCAATCAGAGTGAATGCTAACCCCACAATGAACGCAATGCCAGCGCCCCACCGGAGCCCTAGATAGATGTGTCTCGTGACCTCGAACGTCTTATCCCGGAAGTCTTTGAAAACTAAATCCGACACTTGATTGGCATCGAAGCGCATTTTTGCATCTTGGACGCGATTTCGCATGCGCGATGCTTGAAACTCCGAAACAAACTTGAGGATAACCAGCGCCACAATTCCAACGATAAACGCCCACGCGCCCGCAACTTGCCACGAAGACACTGCGGATGCAGCTTGCACAAAACCCACAGAGGCAGTCGCTGCCGCGCCGTTCGCTAGCCACAGGTGCTTCTCAAGATCAACTACTGCTTCAGATTCTTTCTTCCTCGAATATTGCCAGTAGTCGTCAAGATCGCGTTCAAGCGCCGCTAGCTCATTTGCGGAATAGGCACTTCGTTTTTTATCCTGGAGGAACATGGGCGTCTTCCGCGGTCTAAACTATTGAGTAGATTGGTCAGCCAAATCTTCACCAATGAAAGCTCCTGTTCTGGGAAATCCTATAAGTTTCTTCCGCACGTAGCAAGAAATTTTCAACATGACGAGCCGTCATGCACTGTGAGACATCGTAACGCGTCGGAAGGTTGAATCAGTGGAGGCAGAAATTTCTTCGGGGCGTCCTTCGATAACCTCAGGGCGAACGGATCGTCAAACGAGATTGCTTCGCTACGCTCGCAATGACAGGGAAAAAGAGGGGGAGGGAATCTTGAGTTAAAAGCACGAAGGGCAGGCGCCCCCCATCGGAACGCCTGCCCCTCGCAACAAACCGCGAATGTCGCTGCGCTTACTGCTTGCCCTCGAAGCTCCGCTCGTAGTTGATCACGAACCAGGCCTCTTCCTCCGAGATCGCGGTCCCGATCAGCGGCACCATCCCGGTCCCCGCGCTCCCGTTCTTGATCACCCAGAACATCTCGCCATCGGTCCGGTTCTTGTGAAACTTCGGATTCGTGAAGTTCCGCGGGGTAGGATTCAGGATCGCACCGGCCGGGCCATCCCCCTTGCCGCTCGTCCCATGGCAATTAAAGCAGGTGCCCTTGCCTTCGTAGATCGCTTTCCCTTTGGCGATGTTCTCGGGGGTCTTTGCGACCGGGTTCTTCATCGCCTTGGCCGCGGCGCGCTGATCACCCGGTACGCGGGGGATCGTCGGATCCTTCTCCTCGGCAAAAGCCACCGAGACCACAATCGCGCACACTGACATTGCAATCAGACCTGACTTCAGATAACCCATCTCATTCCTCCTTTTGGTTAAACGCTACAACTTTTAGGTTATATATCTGCTCGATAAAACAGGCCAAAAACCGCGCCACTATAACCTGGGCCACTGTGGGTGTCAAGTTGTTTTGCCATGGTCATAAGCATAGACGATGCCATTTCATAACACGCTGAACTAAGGTGCGTTTGGTGCGCCGCGGCAGCCGATTCTGCCGCGGCTGCGGCATGCGCTGCTGCATTCCGGGCATCGCGCAGCCTACCGGTTGAAGGCCCTGGTCGGATCTACTTTGCTGCGGTCAAACGGCTCGGGGAAGTAGTCCGTAATCGGTCGCTGTGTAAACCCGCCGCGCCCGTCCTCCAACAACACCTCCAGCGACGGAGCGAACTCCCAGAGTATTTGACGGCAGGCGCCGCAGGGGGGACAGCCTCCGTTGGCCCCGCCCGCGATTGCGATCGTCGAGAAGCCTCGCCTTCCTTCCGAGAGAGCCTTGAAGAGCGCGACCCGCTCCGCGCAGATCCCCAGGTACGTCGGGCTCTCGATGTTGCACCCCGTGAACACGGAGCCATCGTCGCACAGGAGCGCGGCCCCCACCCTGAACTTGGACGATGGCGCCACCGCCATGTCCATGGCTGCACGCGCCCTGGTCAGCAGTTCTGCCTTGTCCATCGCCTCTACAGACGGCTGATGATGTCCCGCAACAGCCGTTCCATCAACGGCGCCCGCTGCAAGCCCATCGCCACAACTGCCTCGTGGGTTTTCCCGCCTGGTCCCGGCCGCCCGGCCATGTTCGTGACCAGGGAGAGGCCGAGCACCCGCAGTCCCAGAGACCGCGCCACGATCACTTCGGGGACCGTGGACATGCACACGACCTGCGCACCTAGCACCCGCAACATCTGCGCTTCCGCCGGAGTCTCGTAAGTCGGACCTGTGACTGCTACGAGGGTAACGCGCTTCAGGAAGAGACCGTTCTTGCGCGCCACCTCTTCGGCTAGCTGCAACAGACCAGGGTCGTAGGCGTCAACCATCTCCATAAAGCGCCGTTCGGACGCGCCGATCCCGATGAGCGGATTGTCCCCCATCAAGTTCAGGTGATCGGCGATCAAGACCAGCTCGCCTGGCTCAACCCCATGCAATCCACCGGACGCGTTGGTGACCACCAAGGTCTTCACGCCACACGCGGCGAGGACACGCACGGGAAAGGTCACCTCCTCGAGCGACCAGCCCTCATAGCGATGGGCGCGGCCCTGCAGGATGGCAGTAAGTGGCCCCCACCCTGTGTCAATGACCAGATCGCCCGCATGCCCTTCCACGGAACATCGGGGAAAGCCAGGAATCTCCCCATAGGGGATGACCGTCGCCGTCCGGCTGCGCTGCGCGATCGGCCCCCATCCTGATCCCAACACCAGCCCCACCGCGGGCGTTCCGGCGCAGCGGTCCCGCACTGTCCTCACAGCCTGCTCGACGCACTCCTTCATGGACAGTCCCGCAGGCATCTGAAGCACACCCGGCCTCAGGGCGTGAAAACGATTTCCCTGACGACTTGGCCCCGGACTCCGAATGGGCCCTGGAGCTTCCCGTTGAGCATCACGCGGACCCCGCCGGCGTTGCCGAGCGTCAGCGCCAGCCGCTCCTGGGCCTTCCACCGGACGCGGTCGCCGGGATTCAACAGCACTTCCTGGGGAGCGGCACGGTCGGTCTGCACCTTGACCCAGCACCGCTCGACGGCCTCGACGTCCAGGACCATCTTCTTCCGGTCGTCAGGGGCAACTCCTTCGAGTGGCAGCGCGCCGGAGAAATTGCGTTCGACCTCGAGCTGGCCAGGCGAGAGACGTGGCGCAGGCTCGTTCACCGGCTCAGCCGGTTCCGCCGGTGGAGACGTGGGGGCTGGTACCTGCTGGGAGGCGGAGGGGATCGGCTCGGAGTCAGGCAGACGTTCGGACCGGTCGCGGTCCCGCCCGACGAGCACGAACAAGAGGAGCAGCGCGACGCCGACCACCCCGACCACGAGGTTGCGGTTGACCTTCTTGCGGCGCTCCTCCTCCTCTAGTTGCTGCCTGAGAGTCTCCCGTTCCGCTCGCTTGGCGTAGAATTGGCCGCCCGACTCGTCGAATTTGCGAACGACCGCGGCCTCGTCCAAGCCCAAGATGCGGGCATAGGATCGCACGAACCCCTTGGCGAAGACTTCGTCCGGCAGGCGCGCGTAGTTGTTTTCCTCGACTGCCTTCAGGTACTGCGGCAGGATGCGGGTCCGGGCCGCCGCCTCTTCCAACGTCAGGCCCTTGGCCTCGCGGGCCCGCTGAAAATCTTCGCCCAATGAGTCTCCCATAGGTCCTCTGCTCGATCCGCAGCGGTCTCGATCCCCCGTCGTTACCGAAGCTGCTTCATCATCTTGGCTGCCTCCGCGCCGGCGGTGCCCTGCGGGTCCAAGGCCTTGACCTGGGCGAAGGCCTCACGGGCCTTGCTGTCCTCGCCTTGCTGCATATGCAGCCTCCCCAACTCGAGATAGACCAGCGCGCGTGGTACATTCGGGGGGTCGATCTTCAAGGCATCTTGGTAAGCCCGGATAGCGCCGGGTATGTCGCCCTGCTGATGCAGGGCCACACCGAGGTTAACGTACGCCATGTCCGGCGTCCCATAGAGCGGCAGCGTTACCGCCTTTCTGAGCACCGCGATCGCCTCCGGCAGGCGCGACATGAAGACCAAGGTCCGGCCCAGGTAATTGAGGGCCTCCCCGCTGTTGGGGTCCAGACTCACGCAGGTGCGGAACTCCCGCTCAGCGTCGGTGTATTCCTTCCGGAGGAAGTAGACATGCCCGAGCAAGTAGTGCGCATCGTAGTTGTTCGGATTGGCCTGGATCGCTTTCTGGAAAGAGACGAATGCCCGTTGCTGGTCTGTATTCAGAACGGACAGACCCTGCTGGTAATAACCTTCCGACTCCTTTTCCCGCTTCTTGATCGTCTCCACGCTGCCACAGCCGGCGAGGACACTGCCGGTCACGAAGACCACCAGTATGCGCGCCCACCCACCGCCGGGTCCGAGACGACCGCACTCAGCCATAGCCTTTCCTCCTTAGATATCCTCGAAGAACGTGAGCCGCTTGAATGCCTTGAACCGATCTTCTATTTCCTTGTAGTCCAACTGGCGCAGCCGATCAAGACTGAACTCTTCGACTGCGAAGGAGGCCATCACGCTCCCGAAGACGACGGCCCGGCAGAACGCCTCTTCGCTGAGATTGCCCGTGCTTGCCAGGTATCCCATGAAGCCGCCGGCGAAGCAATCCCCGGCGCCGGTCGGGTCCTTCACCTGCTCGAGCGGGAACGCGGGGGCGGCGAAGACGCGATCGCGGCTGAACATCAGGGCGCCGTACTCGCCTCGCTTGACGATCAGCGTCGCGGGCCCGGCCTCCCGGATCGTGCGTGCCACCTTCACGAGATTCGGATCGCTCCCCAGCGCGCGGGCCTCCCCGTCGTTGATAATGAGCACGTCCACGTCCTTGAGGAGGCGAGCGAGCGCCGTGCGCTTGCCCTCGATCCAGAAGTTCATTGTGTCGCAGGCCACCAATCTGGGCCGCTTCACCTGTTGCAGGACGGTGTACTGCAACTCCGGATCGATGTTGGCCAGGAAGAGCAGGTCCGGCGACCGGTAGGCCTCGGGGATTTGGGGGCGGAAGGTCTCGAAGACGTTCAGTTGTGTGTCGAGGGTCTTCGCCTCGTTGAGTTGGTGGGAGTACTCCCCCCGCCAACGGAAGGTCTTGCCCGGACGTCGCTCCAGCCCGGTCAGATCGATCCCTCGCTTCTGAAGGAACTTGAGATGAACTTCCGGAAAGTCCTCCCCCACCACCGCAATCAGGCTGACCGGGGTGAAATAGCTCGCGGCGGTTGCGAAGAAGGCGGCCGAGCCGCCCAGCACGTCGCGCTGCTCGCCGAATGGGGTCTTGACGGTATCGAGGGCCACCGACCCGACCACGAGAAGTTTCAGCATGGGGGACCTTACGCGCCCTTCTTGGGTTGGGCCAACGGTCCCAGGAAGAGCGACAGTCGCTTGCGGGTCACTGCCGGGATCTGGTTGCGGGGCGTCAGCACCGCGGTTTCGAGCGCGCGAGCGCAAGCGCACGGGCGGTCCCCGGTCAGGGTCGGCGCGACGGTCCGGATGATCTGCCGGGACAGGGCGACGTTGCGATGCAGGGTCTCGATAACGGCGTCCACTGTGACCGCATCGTGCCCCGGATGCCAGCAGTCATAGTCCGTGACGAGCGCCAGGGTGGCGTAGCACAGTTGGGCCTCGCGCGCGAGCTTGGCCTCTGGGAGATTGGTCATGCCGATCACGTCTACGCCCCACTGCCTGTAGATGAGCGACTCGCCGCGGGTGGAAAACTGCGGCCCCTCGATGCAGAGGTAGACCCCTCCTTCATGGACCGTGGCCCCGCACTTGCGCGCGGCCTCGGCCAGTTTGCCGGCTTCATCCCAACAGACGGGGTCCGCCAGGGCGACGTGCGCCACCAAGCCCCGTTCGAAGAACGTGCCGATGCGACGCTTGGTCTGGTCGTAGAACTGGTGGGGGATGACGACGTGCCCCGGATGCAACGCTTCCTTCATGCTGCCCACGGCGCTGACGGAGACGACGCGTTCCACGCCCAGCTTCTTGAGCGCGTAGATGTTCGCGCGGTAATTGATCTCGCTTGG
>CAZSUT010000037.1:0-22051 GCA_964610095.1 uncultured Nitrospirales bacterium
TTTCCGCGGCCTAGAGGATAATCCACTCACTTCAGGGGCGGGAGTAGCGCAGTGGTAGCGCAGCGGCTTCCCAAGCCGTCGGTCGCGGGTTCAAATCCCGTCTCCCGCTCCAAATTTTAAACGGCCTTCTTGATTTTCCCGCTGCGGATGCACCGGGTGCAGACGAGCAAGCGTCGGGTAGCACCGTTCACGAGCGCCCGGATGGTTTGCAGGTTCGGACGGAAGACGCGCTTGGTGCGGTTGTTGGCGTGGCTGACGTTGTTGCCGACCGCTCGCGTCTTCCCGCAGATTTCACATGCCCTGGCCACGGTGTTCTCCCTGATGGTTGCTCCAACGGGGCCGCATGCTAGCACATGCGCGTCTTCCCTGACAAGGGCGTGCCAGGGAAGACAACCGTGTATTGATCTTTACGGTTGAGATGGTGAGAATGGCCGCACGTTACTGACATGGATAACTTGAAAGAGATCATCCTACGGATCGCCCGCCCGGTTGAGTACGCCACCCGGAGTGGGACGCACGGTCTTTCTGCCCTCAAGGATCTAGGCAGGTTTGTTTCCCAGCAGGTCGTGACCGCCCTCGGTCATTCCGTCCATCATCCCAGCGTTGAAGCGGACTTGCTCCACTTGGTGCATCTCTTCTCCGACTACGAGACGCTCGGACCTGGCCTCCGTGGCCGCCGGATCGCCGAAGCCAAGGTGGTGTTGAACCGTCTTCTCCGCTCGGTGGAAGAGCCGGCGACGCCTTCGCCCGGACAGCCGAAGCCGGCACACCGCCTCTGGGAGTTGCCGATCCAATACGTCCGGGGCGTGGGGCCCAAGAAGGCAGAAGTGCTGGCGCGCGCTGGCATCCACACGGTAGAGGATGCCGTCTGGTCGCTGCCGTGGCGCTATGAAGACCGGACGCAGGTGCGGTCCATCGGAAGTCTGATCCCCGGGCAGGAGGCGGTCGTCGCCGTCGAGATCCGGTCCGTCAAGCTCACGGTCACCGCTCACCAGCGCCGGAAACTGGTCGAAGCGACGGTGGAGGATGAGACCGGAAGCCTGTTACTTGTGTGGTTCAACCAAGCCTATCTGGCGGAGACCTTCCAAGCCGGCCAGCATCTGATGCTCTATGGGCTGGTGAAGGCGCGGAGCGGGCGGTGGACGCACCTGCAGATGGAAAATCCGACCTTCGAGATCCTGGAGGGCGTGGAAGAGGCCGAGCGCCATCACGACTTGGTCCACATGGGCCGCATCGTGCCGATCTATCACGGTCGGGAGACCAAGACGCGGATGATGCTCGGCGACCGGCTCCGCGCCATCATGAAGGGACTCGTGGACCAGTACGCCGACGGCGCTGTCGATGCCTTGCCAGCCGAGATCGTCCGCGGGCGGCGGCTCATGGCGTTCGGGGAAGCGATCAAGGCCGTCCATTTCCCCACTGCGAAGGCGAACCTCGAAGACCTGAACCGCGGCCGGACTCCGGCGCATCGCCGGTTCGCGTTCGAGGATTTTTTCCTGCTGGAACTAGCCCTTGGTCAGAAGCGCGAGGCAGTCGAGCGGGAAGCGCGCAGCCTGGCCTACGACCAGGAGACGCTGCTGCCGCGGCAATTTCTGGACTCGTTGTCCTTTCGCTTGACGGAGGCGCAGCTTCGCGTGTTGCAAGACATCCGCCGCGACCTCGCGAGTCCTCATCCGATGAACCGCTTGATCCAAGGCGACGTGGGCTGCGGCAAGACGGTAGTGGCCACGGTGGCGATGCTGGTGGCCGTAGGCTCCGGGTTGCAAGCGGCCCTCATGGCCCCGACCGAGATCCTCGCCGAGCAGCACTACCTGAACTTGCATTGGCTGATGGAGCCGCTCGGCGTCTCGTGTGTGTTGCTGGTCGGGGGGCGCGGGAAGAAGCGCGAGGCGGCCCTGGCCGCCATCGCCGACGGGTCGGCAGGGATCGTGATCGGCACGCACGCCCTGATCCAGCAGGGGGTCCGGTTCCACAAGCTCGGGCTTGCCGTCATCGACGAGCAGCACAAGTTCGGGGTGCTGCAGCGTGCGACCCTCAAGGAGAAAGGCTACGCGCCCGACGTGCTGGTCATGACGGCGACCCCCATCCCCCGGACTCTGGCGCTGACCGTGTACGGCGATCTGGACCTCTCCGTGATTGACGCGATGCCGCCGGGCCGCACGCCGATCCGCTCGCTCTTGTTTGCGGAAGGCCAACGGGCGAGGGCCTACCGCCTAATCGAGGACGAGCTGGCGCAGGGCCGGCAGGCCTACGTGGTGTTCCCGCTGGTGGAGGAGTCGGAGAAGGTGGACCTGCAGGCGGCGATCACGGGAGCCGAGCGGCTGCAGCGGGAGGTGTTCGCGAAGTGGACGGTCGGGCTGATCCATGGCCGGATGAAGGCCGAGCAGAAGGACCTCGTCATGGCGGACTTCAAGGCCGGCCGCATCCAGGTGCTGGTGGCCACGACGGTCATCGAGGTGGGCATCGACGTGTCCAATGCCACGGTGATGCTGATCGAGCATGCCGATCGCTTCGGCCTGGCCCAGTTGCATCAGCTCCGGGGACGGGTCGGCCGCGGGAACCAGCAGTCGTATTGCTTCCTGATGGGGCCTCACCGCTTGTCGGAGGAGGCGCGGCGCCGCCTTGAGGCGTTGGTCAAGAGTCACGATGGCTTCGTGATCGCCGAGGAGGATCTGCGCATCCGCGGGCCTGGCGAGTTCTTTGGGACCCGGCAGTGGGGCCCGTCAGATCTGCGGGTGGCCAATCTCATCCGCGACGCCAAGATCCTGGAAGAGGCCAGAGAGGAAGCGACGCGGTTGCTCCAGCGGGATCCCTATCTCGCGCGACCGGAGCACGCAGAGCTCAAAGCGGCCTTGCTCCGCCGATGGCAAGCGAAACTTGATCTGGCTGCAGTATCCTGACGGGACCATGATTTCGCGATTCCGCCGCTTCAAAAACGATCTCCGCACGGGATGGGCCCAGGTGCGTCAGGGCACCGCCAAGGCCGCGGACCGGTCGTTCGAGGAGATGGAGCTCCTGCGCCTGAAATTTCAGCTGTACAAGGTGGAGGACCAGATCAAGGAACACCTGCGCGCGGCGGGCGAGCGGGCGTTCCAGTTGATCGAGCGGAAGGGCAGCAGGGTACTGGAGGATAAGGAGATCCAGGACCTGTTGGCCAAGGTGGACCAGCTCAAGCAGGAAGAGGCGCGCATCCGGTTCGAGATGGACCAGATCAAGGAGCGAGGCTGAGGGAACTCCTTTGTGTCATTGCGAGGAACGTAGTGACGAAGCAATCTCTCAGTGAGAGAGGCGAGATTGCCGCGCTCCCGTTGGTCGCTCGCAATGACAGTATAGGTAGGGTGGTATGGCGATCTACGCTGGCATCGATATCGGCACGCTGACGCTCAGGCTGCTGATTGCCCGGATTGGAGATGATGGGCGGCTGCACGAACTCGCCTCGGACCGCCGCATCGTCCGGTTGGGCGAAGGCCTCCAGCCGAGCCACCGTCTGCAGCCGGCCCCGATGGCGCGCGCGCTGGAGACGATCGCCGAGTGGATGCCAGCGATCAAGCGGGCCGGCGCGCGCGAGGTCGTGGCGGTGGCCACGAGCGCCGTGCGCGACGCAGTCAACCGCGACGAGTTTCTCGGGGAAGTCAAGCGACGCAGCGGGCTGGTTGTGGAGGTCGTCTCGGGCGAGGAAGAGGCCCGGCTGTCGCTTCTGGGCATCCAGTCCGGCCTGCCAGCCGGCGTAGACCGTTTCGTGGCGCTGGACATCGGGGGCGGGAGTACCGAATTCATCACCGTTGCGCCCGGGCAGGCTCCCGCGATGGTGTCGGTGGATGAAGGGGTCGTCCGCCTCACCGAGGAATGCCTGCGGTCCGATCCGGTGCGGGTGGATGAGCTTGCCGCGGCGCGCGCCCGCATTGCCCAGCACCTGGATGTCGTTGAGACGAAGCTCGGGGTGCTGGCCGGCTACCGTCTCGTCGGGACGGCCGGCACCATCACGACGCTGGCCGCCATGGACCAGCGCATGGCGGTCTATACTCCGGCCAGGATTCATAACTACCGGCTCTCCGTGGAAGCCGTGCGGCGGATCTTGGCTAATCTGATCGCTCGCACGCATGTCCAGCGGCGCGAGCTTGTCGGCTTGGAGCCTGGTCGCGAGGACCTCATCGTGGCCGGCACGTTGATTCTGGCGGAAAGCATGGAACGGTTCAGTTTTGCCGACTGTCTCGTCAGCGATTACGGCCTCCGCGAAGGCGTCCTCATCGATCGCTGGCAGCAATCCAAGGGATGAGCCGCATCATTGCTGGAGCGGAGCTTTGTGGTGCTTCGGATCGGACATCGCGGGGCCGCCGGGCACGTCACGGGGAACACGCTGGCGTCCATCACCAAGGCCCTCGCGTTGGGCGTCGACTTCGTCGAGATCGATGTCCGGGCGACGCGAGACGGCCACCCCGTTGTGTTCCATGATCGCCGGGTGGACGGCACGACTGACGGATCCGATGCGGTCATCGAGCTGGCCCTCGAAGAGATGTTACGGTTACGAACGGCCGACGGCCAGCCCATTCCGACGCTGGATGAAGCGCTCGCATGCATCAACAACCGCGCCGGACTCATGCTCGACATCAAGTCCCCGGGGATCGTCAAACGGGTCTTGGCAAGCGTAACCGGAAACAAGTTTGTTCGGCCCGTCATTTACGCCTCGTTTCTCCATGCCGAGTTGCTCGCGGTCAAGCGCCTCGCCTCCGGGGCTCACACGATGGCCCTGCTGGATAGCGCGCCCGTGCACCCGACGGCGTTTGCGCGAGATGCCGAGGTCACCCATGTCGGGCTGGGGATCGACTGCTTGACCGGCGAATTTGTCAGCGCGTTGCATCGCGAAGGGCTGCGCGTCTTCGTCTATACGGTCAACGAGCCATCGGACATCGCGTGGGTCCGGTCGCTTGGTGTGGATGGCATCATTTCGGATTTTCCGGAACGGATCTGACGCGCGGACGGGAGGGGGAAGCCATGTCCGGCAAGCAGCGCTGGCTGATCGTCGTGCTCTACGCCGCGGCGATGGCCTATGTCGAGTCCGCGGTGGTCCTGTACCTGCGGACCATGGTTGGCCACGTGGACCCGTATCAGCCCGACCCGGTGACGTTACCAGAGGGCTTGATCCGCGCGGAGATGGTCCGCGAAGCGGCCACATTGATCATGCTGTTCGCCGTGGGCTGGCTGGCCGGCCGGACGTGGCGCAGCCGCCTGGGCTACACGCTGGTCGCCTTCGGCGTCTGGGACATCCTGTACTACGTCTTCCTGGTCCCGTTGAGCGGCTGGCCGCGCTCGCTCCTCGACTGGGACATCCTGTTCCTGCTGCCGCTGCCGTGGTGGGGGCCGGTGCTGGCCCCGGTCAGTATCGCCGTGCTGATGGTCGTGGGCGGAACGTTGGTCATTCTGTTTGATCGCCCGGAGCGCACGCTCTGGCCGGGACCCTGGGCATGGAGAGCGAACCTCGTCGGCGTCGCGCTGGTGCTGTACGTTTTCATGGCCGACACCATTCGGGCGGCTGGCGGAGGAGCCGAAGCGGTCCGCCGCGTGCTGCCGACCGAGTTCAACTGGCCGGTGTTTGTGGTGGCTTGGCTGTTGCTGGCCGCCCCGATTATGGACCTGTGCCGGCAACAGTGGGGCCGCCGTTTGACCCCGTAGCCTGATAGTGACAGACTGGATGACTCCAGGGAACCCTGAAGGTGCGCGGACCCATGAGCATTCTCGTTGTTGATGACTCGCCGGAAATCCGAAGCGCGCTGCAGTTGATTCTGGAAGACGCCGGGTATCAGCAGATCCTGCTGGCAGAATCCGCACACGAGGCGTTTCAGCGTCTCGGCCTGGCTAATGCGAATGCTCCTGCCGAGGATGTCGAGTTGGTCTTGATGGACATCATGATGCCCGATATGGACGGGGTTGAAGCGTGCCGCCGGATTAAGGCGGACAGACGCTATCGGGATCTGCCCATCCTCATGGTGACGGCGATGAAAGCGGGGGCATTCCTGTCGACGGCGTTCACCGCCGGGGCTGTGGACTACGTCACCAAACCGATCAAGCGGTTGGAGCTGCTGACACGGATGGGCTCGGCGTTGAAGCTCAAACGTGAAATGGACCGCCGCAAGGCCCGGGAAGAGGAGTTGGAGCAGGCCCTGCAGGAGATTAAAGTCCTGCGGGGGATCCTGCCCATGTGTGCGCAATGCAAGAGGATTCGTGACGAGCGCGGTCTGTGGCACACCGTGGAAAGCTACATCAAGGGTCATACCGAGGTGGACTTCTCACACGTGATCTGCGAGGAATGCCTGGACAAGCACTTTCCCAGGTAACGAACCGGCCGGAACCGCGACTAATGGGTAAGGAGGAACGCCCATGACGCGGAGAACCTTTCTGAAAGCCGGCTTGGCGCTGGGGCTCGGCATCACGGCGAAGGCCCTTGGTATAAGGCCAGGACTGGCCAAGGAGGCGGGACATATGTTTCAGGTGACGAAGACGGACGAAGAGTGGCGGCAGATCCTAACGCCGGAGCAGTACCGGGTGCTGCGCCAGGATGGGACGGAGCGGCCCTTTGCCAACCAATATCACGCGAACAAGGAGCCGGGCGCCTATCACTGCGCCGGCTGCGACTTGCCCCTGTTCTCCTCCGACGCCAAGTACGACAGCGAGACTGGCTGGCCGAGCTTCTGGAAACCGATTGCCGAAAAGGCCATTGGCACAAAGACGGATTGGAAGCTGCTCCATCGCCGGACCGAAGTCCATTGTGCGCGGTGCGGCGGGCATCTGGGACACGTGTTCGACGACGGGCCGCCGCCCACGGGCTTGCGCTACTGCATCAATTCCGCCGCGCTGAATTTTGTGCCAGCTTCGGCTCGCTAACGGAGGCAACCATGCTGAGAGGAGGGTTTTCTTTCCGCAACGACGTGCTTTGGCATCACGCCTTTGTGCTCTCGCTCGCCCTGGTGCAGGCTCTAGGCTTCGTTCATGTCGTGGCCGCGGCAGAGGAGTTGCCCCGAGAAGCGACGTTGCCGCTCGCGCTGGCGAATAAGGCCGCGGCTGCCGCGCAGGAGAAATGCAAGCAGGATGGCTATCGCGTGAGCGTGGCGGTGGTGGATCGGGCCGGCGTGCTCAAGGTGCTGATGAGGGGGGACGGGGCGGGCCCCCACACGACAAACAGCAGCAGCAAGAAGGCCTATACCGCCGCCAGCCTGCGTCGGCCGACCAGTGAGATGGCTGAATTGGTCGCCAAGACGCCCGCTCTCCAGGGGCTGAGGGATATCGACGACAAAGTCCTCATCCTTGGTGGTGGCCTGCCGATCGAGATCGGAGGTGAGGTGGTCGGTGCAATCGGGGTCGGTGGCGCCCCCGGCGGTCATCTGGACGAGGCCTGCGCCCAAGCCGGGCTGGACAGCATCGGTGCCGTCCCGAAGGTAGCTCCACCCGCAGGAAAATAACACGCCCGCTGTGCCACCGCGCGGGTCCTGTCGCCTGCGGCTCTGGGGGCCTGTCAGCGAGCTACCCTGACGTGCTCAGGCGGCTTCCCTGTCGCAGCCCCGCAGACTCAGGTGTGCCGCCTTCCGCTCCGCCAGGGTCCCCGCTCGCTGCCACCCCTTCACCTCCGGCGACATCGGCGCCACCCGCTCCTACTACATCCTAAATATTTTGAGGAAAGACCAGCCGCAGCTTACTTGTAGAACACAACTCCTAGCGCGATCAGGGCCAGCACGAGCGCGAAGAGCGCGGTCCACGTGGTCCACGCCACAACCTTCTCCAGTGTCACAATTTGATTGGTCAGCTGCTCAATGAGCTGCAGCTGCGCGGCGATACGCTGTTCCAACTCTTGGAGGCGCAGGGCTGTGTCAGCGACCTGCATCTTCTCTCGCTGCTGTTCTTTCTTCAGCGTCTTGACGGTCGCAATGATTTCTGGGACCGTCGGTGCGACGAATCTGAGTAGGGAACCAATGAGCTTCCAAGGCACAGGCATGTCAGACTCTCCTAAACTGCGGTCATGCCTTTGCGAGCTTCTTCACCAGCTCCCGCTCGTCGGCTTTGGTTTTGACTTCGCCGTTCAGGCGCGCCTTGAGCAGGCGATCTAGGATCTGTTTGTAGATCGGACCTGGCTTGAGGCCCAAGGCTTTCAAGTCGGCCCCATTGAGCGATGGCGTCACATGTTGCTGGGTGGTCACATAGGTCGAGACCAGGTGCACGATATCCTTGGTCCTGGCCTTGGCGACGAGCAGGACGAGACCTTCATCCGGCAAGTCGGCCAGAGCTAGATACACTTCTGAAGGTCTTGGCGACCGGTGCCGGACCAGGAAGCGCAGAGCCGGCGCCAGGTGCTTCTTGACCAGACTGATCTTGTTCGCCTGTTCCCCGGGGACAGTCAATCGATTCACCACCGCGTCGGTGGCTGATGAGCTTAGCTCGTCCATGAGGCCGATGAAATAGACCAGCGCGCGATCGAGGGGCCGTCTCGGGAACCGCTTCGTCCACCAGGCGAGGGATTTTCCAAGATCCGACAGGAGACCTGTGAGATGGGCGGTCAAGGCTAAGCCGGCATGGAGAAAGCGCAGGAGGTCGAACTCGGCCATGCGTCGAATCGCGCGGGCGGGGGCCTGCTCCGACAGCAAGCGCATGATCTCATTTCGCAAGCGTGGGCCGGAGAGCCGGCGGACGAGATCGGACGCAGCTGCTTCCTTGAGCAGGGTCAACGTGTGTTTCTCGATGCGGAAGCCGAACCGCTGCTCAAAGCGGACGGCTCGAAACACACGGGTCGGGTCGTCCACGAAGCTGCGGGCATGGAGGACGCGGATTGTTTTCGCCTCGAGATCGCGCTGGCCTCCATAGAAATCCACGAGCTCACCGAAGTGGCTCGCGTTCGAACGGATTGCCAGCGCGTTGATGGCGAAGTCCCGGCGGTAGAGATCATCCTTGATCGAACTCGGTCTGACTGTGGGCAGGGCGGTTGGGTGAGCGTAGGATTCCCGGCGGGCAGTTGCCACGTCCAGCTTGAAGCCATCCGGGAAAACGACGAGGGCTGTGGCGAACCGGTCGAAAATTTTAAGTCCGGCTCCGTACTGGTCGGCTAGGCGCCGCGCGAAGGTCATTCCATCGCCTTCTACGGCGATGTCCACGTCCAAGTTTTTATGCCCCAGTAGGAGGTCCCGGACCAGGCCGCCGACCAGATACGCCGGCATGCCGATGTCATCTGCCAGCCGACCTATCTCTTGGAGCCGATTGAAGATTTTCGCCGGCAGGCGACGGCGCATCAGGGCGCACAGATTGTGACAGTCTTGAGAGGCGACTGGCTTCATTGTCACCGGATTGTAACAGGACCGGGTAAAAGGTGCGAAGAAAGGCAACGATTCGGTTGACAATCGTGCGATTGGGGTCTAGATAATGGGACGGCTGCCATCATCCTTTTATAGACTGTTTGAAAAGGAGGTCATCTATGGCACTGCGATTGGGAGACGAAGCGCCGAACTTCACGGCGGAAACGACCGAAGGCAAGATCAGCTTCCACGAATGGTTGGGTAATGGCTGGGGCATCCTGTTCTCGCACCCTAAGGACTTCACGCCCGTGTGCACGACCGAACTGGGGTACATGGCGCGAATCAAGAGCGAGTTTGAGAAGCGCGGCGTCAAAGTGCTTGCCATCAGCGTAGATCCTCTGGAGTCGCACAAGGGGTGGACCAAGGACATCAATGAGACCCAAAACTGCACGGTGAATTTCCCCATGATCGCCGATCCTGAGAAAAAGGTCGCCATGCTGTATGACATGATCCATCCCAACGCCGCCGATAACATGACGGTCCGGTCGGTATTCGTCGTCGGCCCGGACAAGAAGATCAAGCTCATGATCACGTATCCGGCTTCCTGCGGCCGGAACTTCGACGAGCTGCTGCGGGTGGTGGACTCCTTGCAACTCACGGCTAAGTACAAGGTGGCGACGCCGGTCAACTGGAAGGACGGGCAGGACTGCATCGTCGTCCCGGCGGTGAGCGACGACGACGCCAAGAAACTCTTTCCCAAGGGCTTCAGGGCGGTCAAACCCTACCTGCGCTACACGCCCCAGCCGAACAAGTAACCCGGTCGACTTCAAGGGGACGGAGTCGGCTCCGTCCCCTTTTTCATTTTGCGATAAAAAATCGGCAAGAGGGCCAGCAGGGCCAGCAGGGTGAACGCCAGGAGCACCGGGGGCGAGGCGATTTCTTTCAGGGAGTTGATTGTCCCCAACTGACGGCCTGCGTAAGCATACACGAAGCTGCCCGGCAGGGTGCCGATCGCGGTTGCGACGATGTAGGCCCCGACATTGATCCGGGTGAGTCCGGAGACGAGGTTCACCAGAAAGAACGGAAAGGCCGGGATCAGCCGCAACGTCATCAGATAGCTGAAGGCATTCCGCGCGAAACCCTGCTGGATCGGTTCCAGCCAGTCCCCGAACTTCCGCTCCACCCAATCCTGCAACAGGTAGCGTGCCGCCAGGAACGCCAGTGTCGCCCCCGCTGTCGCCGCCACGTTGACATACAGCGTGCCGACCACGCTCCCGAACAGGAAGCCGCCGACGAGGGTCAGCGCCGCCGCGCCTGGCAGCGAGAGGGCCGTCTGCGCGCAATACACGCCAATGAACAGGAGAACTGCGGTCGCGTAGTGGTCCTCGACGTATGCGAGCAGACGGTCGCGGTTGCCTTTGAGGCTCTGTAGGCTCAGATATTGCGCCAGGTCGAAATAGTAGAAGGCCCCGATCGCGATCGCGAAGATCGCGGCGAGGATGATCTTCCCGGTCGGCGAGGAAGCGGGTGGGGCATCTGCCGGTGTGAGCGCTTGTGGATCGGGCATCGTTGTCGGATTATACCGCCACCTCTTCTCTTGTCCCAAGGAATTCCTTAAGGTAGGCTTGCCTGAGCAGAGGAGGCACGCGTGAGCGAGGCGCAGTGGATCGACCGCTACCTGACCGGGCTGCTCTCAGAGCGGGGGCTCTCCGCGAACACGGTCGAGGGGTATCGGCGCGATCTCGCCAAGCTGCAGGCATTCCTCCGGATGCAGGGGCGCGAGACCCCGGTAGCGCTGTCCCGTGCGGACGTCCCGCGTCTGCTGGAGTTCTTGCGGAGTCAGGGCCTGGCCTCACCCTCGGTCGCGCGGTGCCTGGCTGCGTGCCGTGGATTCTACCGGTTTCTCCTCCGCGAGGGCCATCTTCGCCAGGATCCTTTCCTGAACGTCACCGTGCCCAAGGGGTCGCGGCGGCTTCCCAAGGCACTGAGCGTTGCCGAGGTCCAGCGCTTGCTGGATGTCCCCGGCCGAAACGATGCCCGCAGGGGCCGCCATCCGGAAGCCCTGCGCGATGACGCCATGCTCGAAGTCCTCTACGCGACCGGGCTCCGTGTCTCCGAACTGGTCAAACTGGATCTCGTGGCAGTCAATCTGTCGGCCGGCTTTCTCCGCGCCACTGGCAAGGGGGCCAAGCAGCGCGTGGTCCCCCTTGGCGCGGTGGCGATCCGCAAGCTGCGCCGCTATCTGGCCGCAGGGCGCCCCCATCTGCTCAAGAGCCGCACCTCCAACCGTCTCTTTGTGACACGTTCCGGGCGTGGCCTGACGCGGCAGGGGTTCTGGAAAATCCTGCGGCGCTATGCACGGGACGCGCGCATCCAGCGCCCGATCTCTCCGCACATGTTGCGGCACTCATTCGCCACGCATCTCCTAGAGCGGGGGGCCGATCTGCGAGTGGTGCAGAGCTTGTTGGGGCATGCCAATATCACGACGACCCAGATCTACACGCACGTGGAGCGGAAGCGTTTGAAGCTCCTTCACAAGCGTTACCATCCACGCGGGTAATACGTGCACTATGCACATCATCTCAAGTGGTGGAACTGCCGCGTGTTTTGTTGACAGGACGGAGGGGACTTGCTAGTATGCGAATCGATTTCCAAGTGATGTGGACTTATTATTGCATCTGTTTGGGCGGATAGCTCAGTTGGTCAGAGCGCTGCCCTTACAAGGCAGAGGTCACAGGTTCGACCCCTGTTCCGCCTACCACGATTTTAGCTACGAATTTCTTTACGGGGCCGTCGTTCAGCCTGGTTTAGGACGCCAGATTGTCAATCTGGAAGTCGCGGGTTCAAATCCCGTCGGCCCCGCCATTTTCTGTAGTACGCCGCTGGATGGCGTGGGTGGACGATACATCCGAGAAGGTAAGGAGGTCTTGCACAAGTAATGTTGTTCCGTTCGGGTCTACTCGAGTTCCTATCCTCCCTGGGACTGGTCTCCAAATTCGTCCTCCTGGTCCTGTTGGTCTTCTCCATCGGGTCCTGGACCGTCATCCTCTACAAGTGGCGCTTCTTTCGCCGCCAGGAGGCCGCGGACCTGCGCTTCCTGAAGACCTACCGTCGTCATGAGCACCCGCTCGAAGCCTCCCGCGAACTGCACCTCCACCGGGACAGCTCAGTGGCCGCGGTCTTCTCTGACGTCGCCCGGTGCTATCGACTCGGCGGGAACGGGAATCCGCGCGCCCGGCTGGCGGTGGAAGGGGTGGGTGACGGCGAAGCAGGACTGCCGACCCAACGGTACGTGGAGCAGGTCCTGGCGCACGCGATGCAGGAACAAATCACCCGGACGGAAGCAGAGCTGCCGTTTCTCGCCACGACCGGGAACGTCACCCCGTTCATCGGGCTGTTGGGGACCGTGCTCGGCATCATCGACGCCTTCCGGGAGATCGGTGTGCAGGGGACGGCCAGCATCGCGGCGGTCGCGCCGGGCGTGGCCGAGGCTCTGGTGGCGACGGCCGCCGGGCTGTTCACGGCCATCCCGGCGGTCATCGCGTACAATTATTTTCTGGCAAGGGTCCGCCGGATGGCGTTCCAGATGGACCGCTTCGCGATCGAGCTGACTAACGCGCTGGAGACGCGTGGCATTAAAGAGGACGCGAGGCGACCATGATCGAGGCTCGCCGCCGGCGGTTCATGGCCGAGATCAACGTGATCCCGTTGGTGGACGTGGTGCTGGTGCTGCTCGTGATCTTCATGGTGACGGCCCCGATGCTCTACCGTGGCATGGACATCACGCTGCCCAAGTCGGCGACCAATACGATCAAGCCGGAGCAGCGCGTGGTGCTCACGGTCGAACGGGATCGCCGCGTCTATATCGACAAGGATCCGGTCCCGCTGGGCTTGCTCCAGCCGAGGCTTGACGCGCTGCGTCGCAAAAACCCACGGGTCGCGGTGTTTCTCAGAGCCGATCAGTCAGTTCCCTATGGGACGGTGGTGCAGGTCATGGACAGCGTCAAGAAGGCGGGCATTGCCAAGCTGGGCATGGTGACCGACCCGCTGAGTCCTCATGAGGAACGGATCCAATAGGGCGCGCGGCTGAGAAATTCCCATGACGGCCGGCTTCCCCCATGACATGCGGCGCATCGCCTTGGTCTCCCTGGTGGCCCATGTGGTCACCCTGGTGGCGTTGACGACGGTCCCGTTGACGAAGATCCCTCCGAGGGGAGCCTCGGCTATCGAGGTGCTGCTGGTATCACAACCGTCGGCGCCGGTTCAGGTCGAGCAGGCCCCTGTCCCGCAGCCGAAGCCCATTCCTCCGTCGACGCCCGCTCAGCCGAAGACGGCCCCGCCCCCGCCGACAGTTGCGAAAGCGACCCCGGCCCCCCAAGCGGCGTTGTTGCAGAAGCGGCTCCAGGAGATCACCGTGCCCAAGGAGGTGGCCCCGGTTCTTCCCAGGTCAAAGAGCCCGCCCAAACCTGTCACAGCGGCACCGGCCGAATCATTATCACCGAAGCCCCAGTCTTCACGGGATCTTGCTGAGGCTTTCAAAAAAGCCGAGGACGCCCTTGCCAAGCCGCCGGTCACGAAGCCGCTTGCTCCGGCCCAGTCCCCGGCCCCCCCGTCGCGGACGAGCGAGGAGATCAAGCAACTGCTCAATACGTTGCCGCCGCCGACTCCTGCGATGCCGAGCGACGCCACGCCGGCCGCGAAGGAGCTGGCGCCGGCGGTCGCGCGCGCCCCTCAGAGGACAGCGACTGCGGCCCGCCCTGCCGCCGTGGAGCGCTGCCCGCCTAAGGCGCGGGAGTATTGCCCGCTTCTTGAAGCGGCGATCAACCGGGTCTGGAGCGCGGATACCAACCCAGCCGTTCGGCAGGTGCTCGAGAGCGCCGGCGATTCTACCGCCACGATGAGGATCGTCATACAACCGAACGGTGAGATCAGGGACATCGTCCTCTACAAGTCGTCGGGGAACGACGCGTACGACCGTGCGGTTGAGAGCGTGTTGCGGGAGCTCCAGCGTGTTCCCCCACTTCCGGACGAGATGAAGGGAGAGTCGTTTGTGGCGGTCACCAGCTTCACGTACACCAAGCAGTAGGACTCGTGAGCCATCATGGTACGTCGTGGTCAACGCTCCGCGGTACGCCGACCGGTCGGCCTGCTAGCGCTGTTGCTGGCGCTGGTTGGGTTGGCCGTGTTCGCAGTGGCAACAGGAGCGGTCGAGGTGTTCATCGACGCCACCCGTGGGGCGATCCAGAAGATCCCGATTGCGATCTACAGTTTTAAGAGCGCGGCTCCTGTGCCGGGGCAGCCTCCGGCGGACGTCCTGAAAGCCGATCTTCGCCGGTCGCTCCTCTTCGACGTCGCCGACCTGGAGCGTTTCGGCATTAGAGCGGAGGTGAATTCCCAGCCTGGGCCCGAGGCCCTTCAAAAGGCCGGCGAAGCGGGGCTGGCGGTGCAAGTCTGGGGCACCCTGCTGCCGCGGGGGAACGAGATCGTCATGGAAGGTACCCTCTTCGAGTCCTCGCGCGGCGAAGTCGGACGCAAACGTTACGTCGGATCCGCTGAGGTGGTCCGGTACATGGCCCATCGCTTGGCCGACGAGATCGTCTTCCACTACACAGGAGAACAAGGGATTGCCCGCAGCCAGATCGCCTTCGTGTCGGAGAGAGACGGCGCCAAGGAGCTTTTTGTGATGGATTATGACGGGTATCACCGAAGGCGGTTGACCTTCGATGCGACTTTGAACCTGGCGCCCGCGTGGTCGCCGGATAGGCGGCGTCTGGCGTTCGTGACGTATCGAAAAGGGGATGACCCGCGGATTGAAGAGTTGGACCTGATCACCGGCGCCAGACGGGCGATCGTCGCGTTTCCGGGTTTGAACATCACCCCGGAGTGGTCGCCCAGCGGGGAAGAGTTGGCGTTCGCGACCACCAAGGACGGCAATTCGGAGATCTACAAGGTGGACAAGTACGGTAAGCGGTTCGAACGGCTGACCGACCATGCGGCCGCGGACCTCGCGCCGACGTGGTCGCCGACCGGCCGCGAAATTGCCTTCACTTCAGACCGGGGCGGCACGCCGCAGATCTATCTCATGAGCGCGGATGGTACGAACGTCCGACCCTTGACCTATCGGGACCAACAGGGGAGCTATAATACGGCAGCCGCATGGTCGCCCAAAGGGGATTGGATCGCGTATGTGTGCCGCGACGAGCAGAGAATCCTCAAGCTCTGCCTGATCAGCCCCGATGGCCAGCAGGGGCGGCAGTTGACGACCGGCAGCAGCGTCGACGAGTCGCCTTCGTGGTCGGCGGACGGGCGGCACATCGCGTTCAGTTCCACTCGCAATGGGAGGCGGGATATCTATATGATAAACACCGATGGCACTGGCCTGGAACGGTTGACGACCGGTGGGACGTCCAACGAGGATCCGGCGTGGTCAGGGCCGTGAGCTATCCGTGTCCCATGGGTGCCCGCATTGACGTCCCTTCGGGATTTGGTAAGATTAGTGCCGACGGACAAAAGGAGAACATGCGAATGAGAGTTCTGACGGGACAGACAAGATACGTGATGGTAGCGGCGATGATCGCGCTGGTTGGGATTCTGGCACTGGGAGGCTGCGCCACGAAGAACGTGATGTCGTCGACGGAAAGCGCTGGGAAGGCTCAGGCAGGGACGGCGGAGGGAGGACCGAGCGGGTCCGGCGGGTCAACGGGCGAAAGCGGCAGCGCGCCGTTGCAGGGTTTCTCCAAGAGTCCGCCGGAGGAGGCGGTGAAACCTCCGACACCACCGATGGTAGCCAAGGCCGATCAAGGCGAGATTGCGGCACGCCAAGCGCGCGAAGCGGCGAAGCGACAGCTCGCGGACATCTATTTTGCGTTCGATAAATGGGCCCTCTCCAGCGAGGGGATCAAAAACTTGGCGCAGAGCGCCGAGCTTCTCAAACAGACTCCGACGGTCAAGATCCTCATCGAGGGCCACTGCGACGAGCGAGGCAGCCGTGAATACAACATGGTCTTGGGTGAGAAACGGGCCCAGGAGGCCCGGCGGTACCTTGAGTCGCTGGGGGTCAAGAACCCGGTCACCGTCACCAGTTATGGGAAAGAACGTCCTGTGTGCACCGAGCCCGACGAGTCCTGCTATTGGAAGAATCGCCGGGCGCACCTAGTATTGGAGGGTAAGAGATGAGAAGCATAACGGCCTGGTCCGGTTGCAGCGCGCTGGCCTTGGGGCTGATCTTCGCTCTGTCCGCCTGCGCGACCAAGGAGACGAGCAGCAGAACGACCCAACAGACGACTGACCAAACGGAGAAGGGCTCTCCGCCCCCCTTGCAGGGGTTTTCGAAAACTCCCTCGGAGGAGAAAGTGCAGGCGCCTCCCCCCACCGTGACGGCCAAGGCCGATCAAGCCGAGATCGCGGTGCGCCAGGCGCGAGAGGCATTGAAGCGAGCACACGGGGATGTCTACTTTGAGTTCGATCGCTGGGCGCTGACCACCGAGGGGAAGAAGAATCTGGACGAGAGCGCGGCGGCGCTGAAGCAGAACCCCTCGGTGAAGGTCCTCATCGAGGGCCACTGCGACGAGCGGGGCACCATTGAATACAATCTTGTGCTGGGCGAGAAGCGGGCACAAGAGACCCGACGGTATTTAATGACCTTGGGGGTCAAGAATCCGGTGGGCGTTACGAGTTACGGCAAGGAGCGGCCGGTGTGCACCGAGCACGACGAGTCCTGTTACTGGAAGAATCGCCGGGCGCACCTGGCGGTTGAAGAAGGGAAAGGGAAATGACAGGTCACCGTGCACGGGTCATGGTCGGTCTCCTGGCGTCGAGCTTGGGGTGGTTCTTGGTCTCCTGCGCGACGCAGGCGGATCTCCGCACGACGTCCCGGGACCTCCTGAGTAAGAATGAAGAGCTCCGCAGCGAGCTGAAAGAAGCCCGCCAACGTAGTGCCGAATTGGAGACCGGCCTCCGCGAAATCAAAGGTCAGGACCTCTCTCAGATCCTCGGGCAATTGGAGACCCAACGCCGGGACCTCGAAACTCTCCAGAGCGCGCTGGACGACCAAAAGGCTCAGGTGTATTCCCTCGAGAAGAAGCTTCAGGATCGTCTGGGCGGCTATGAGAAGCGCGCTGAAGCGACCGACAGGAGTGTAGCTCAGGTGGCCGAGAAGGTCCGAGAGATCGGGACCACGCTGTCGACCCAGATGGATCAGCAGGCCGGGGCCTTGGGCAAGCTGGAGGAGGCGATTAAACACGCGGACCTCCAGATGCGGGCGCTCTCGGCGGAGGTCAATCGGTTTCAGGGTGTGCTCTCAGAATTTGATAAAGTTCTCCGCGCGCTGAACGACAAGGCGATCGACGTCGACCGGCGGGTCACCGAGTTAACCGGCCGGATAGAGGTGAAAGTCGGGACCCTGGCAACCCAGCAGGGAGACCAGGCAGTCAAGATAGATGCGTTGGAGAAGACCGTTGCCGCCGCGGTGTCCACAGTCAACGAGACCTCGCGCGGGCTCGGCGAGTTGAAGCGGGTCATGGAGGAATCGTTGGGCAAACAGGCCGGGAGGGTGGAAGTCCCGGAGGCGATCGCGCCGGCCGGCCCCGGTTCGGCAGTGAAGGACCCGTCCACGGGCGCCTCCCGGACGGCACCGGCGCCCGCGCTGAGCGACAAAGAAGCCTATGATCGGGCCCAGCAGGACTATTCGCAAGGGCGCTACGACGAGGCGCTCGCGTCATTCCGGTTGTTCCTGGTCCAGTATCCGGACTCGCCGCTGATTCCCAACGCCCATTTCTGGATGGGTGAGTGCTACGTCCGGGCACGCGACTACGAGCGCGGCCTCGAGCAATACGAGCACGTCGTCAAGAAATATCCCAAGAGCGCAAAGGCGGCGCCAGCGCTCTATCGCAAAGCCATGGCCTTCCTCGAGCTGAACAACAAGCAGGCCGCCAAGTCGGCCCTCCGTCAACTGATCGCGGACTACCCCAAGTCCGAGGACTCCCAACGGGCAAAAGCCAAGCTGGCCTCCCTTAAATGAGACGTGCCATCCTCCTATCCCTCAGTCTGATTCTAGGCGGGTGCGTGCCGACGTCGGATTTCGTGGATCTGCGCGACGAAGTCCGCCATCTCGAAGCCGAGAATCGGAGGTTCAAGGAGACCGAGGCAGAGCTACGCAAGCGCCTGGAGGAGGCCGACCGCCTCCAGAAGGCGGGCGACATCGCGAAGCAGCTGGACGCGCTGGAGGCCAAGATCGAGAGCCTGCGGATCAGGCAGCAGGGCTTCGACCAGAAGCTGGGCGAGCTGCTCCGGCGCATGGATGAGTCCGCTCGCCAGGAAGAGAAGAAGGAGCCTGCCCTGCCTCAGGCCAAGGCGCCGACGCCAAGCGCCAAGGCCGACGATGCTGCCAAGCCCAGGGCAGGCGGGCTCGACGCCCCCACCGCCGCGCTCACGCCCACGTCTGCTTACAATCAGGCGTACAACGATTACCTGAAGGGCAACTATGACCTGGCGGTCGCAGGTTTCGAGGAGTTCCTCAAGAAATTTCCCGAGACCAGCCTGACGGCCCACGCGCAGTACTGGATCGGTGAGGCCTACTTCAACAAGAGGAGTTACTCCCAAGCAATCGAAGCGTACGAGCGCGTGATCGCCAACTATCCCAAGAGCGACAAGGTTCCTGCCGCGTTGGCGAAGGCGGGCGTCGCCTATGCCGAACTGGGGAACGCCGTCAAGGCGCGCGTCCTGCTCAAGCGCGTGGTGGACGAGTACCCGCAGTCAGCCGAGGCCGCTCTGGCCAGGCGACGGCTCGCCGAGCTCCGATGACGCCCAGAATCGCGGTCCTCCCGGGCGACGTCATCAACAAGATCGCCGCCGGCGAAGTCGTCGAGCGGCCCGCCTCCGTCGTGAAGGAACTGGTGGAGAACGCCATCGACGCCGGGGCCACTCGCGTGTCGGTGGATGCCGAGCAGGCCGGGCGGCGCTCCATCAGGGTGACGGACGACGGCCAAGGCATGACACCGGAAGAGGCCGCGCTCGCGTTCCAGCGCCATGCCACCAGCAAGATCCGCACCGAGGCCGACCTCTCCACCATCCAGTCCATGGGGTTTCGTGGCGAAGCCCTTCCCAGCATCGCGGCGGTGTCCAAGGTGCGGCTCGTCACCGTCGCTGCCGGCGTCTCGGTGGGCACTGAGATCCGGCTCGAGGGCGGTGCGTCGCTCGCCCAGCGGGAAACAGCGGCGGCCCCCGGCACCACGGTCGAGGTGACAGACCTGTTCTACAACACCCCTGCTCGCAAGAAGTTTCTCAAGAGCCCCGCCACGGAGTTCGGGCATGTCTGCCAGGCGGTGCAGCGACAGGCGCTCGCGTTTCCAGAGATCCACTTCCGGTTGATGCACAACGGCCATGTGGTGGCGGACTATCCCGCAGTTTCTACCTTGCGGGATCGTGTGCAGCAGGTGTACGGCGCGCAGCTGGTGGACGCCTGCGTGGATCTGCAGGAGGGAGCCGGCCGGTTCCGCCTGGAGGGGCTCTGCACCCGCCCGCTGGAGACGGCACACACGAAGACGCCCCAGGATTTGTTCGTGAACCGCCGCTGGGTGAAGAACGCCGCGATCGTGCACGCCCTCTACGAAGGGTACGGGACGTACCTGGCCAGAGGGCACCAGCCCCGCTTCGTCCTGTCGCTCTGGGTGGATCCGCGTCGGGTGGACGTGAACGTCCACCCGACGAAGCGCGAAGTGCGCTTTGCGGACCAAGAACAGGTGCATGAGTGGGTCCGCTTGCGGATCCAGGCTTCGGTGAAACCCGCATCCGTCGCCTCCCGGACGACTGTGGTGTCGGCGTGGTCACCGCCGCAGAGAAGCGACCGTCCCGTTGCAACGGACGGCTCCCGCGATGTGCCCGGGTATGCCAACCCGTCGCCGGACGTGCTGGCCGGACGACAGCCGCGCCTGGCGGGGGTGGCGGAGCTGGGGCAGGCGTATCTGCCAACGGTGGACCAGGAGGAGGTACGGCCGCTGGGGCAGATCGCCAATCGGTACCTGGTCGCCCATGTCGGCGATGAGGTGCAGATCGTGGATCAGCACACCGCGCACGAGCGGGTGCTATTCGAGCGCCTGCAGCGGCAGTTCGAAGCAGGCCAGATCGCCTCCCAGCGTGCGCTCCTGCCCCAGGTCGTGGAACTGTCCGCCGCCGAAGCCGTCTCGGTTCGCGCGCATCTTGAGGACCTGGGTCGCCTCGGGTTCGAGGTCGAGGAGTTCGGTCAAGGCAGCTTCGTCGTACGGGCTATGCCGGCGCTCTTCGGCCAAGGCGACCAGCGAGCCTTGCTGCGCGCGCTGGTGGAAGATTGGGACGCGTGGCCCTCGACGCCTTCGATGCAGGAACGCTACAATACCGTCCTCGCGTCCGTGGCGTGCCACAGCGCGGTGCGGGCTGGACGGGCGCTGGAAGTCCCGGAGATGCGGCGGCTGCTGGAAGACTGGCGCGAGACGGGGTTGCCCAGCACGTGCCCGCACGGGCGCCGCATCGCCATGCGCTTGACGATCGAGGAGCTCGACCGCATCTTCGGACGATTGGGATGGACACGATAGTTCGCGACAAGCTGCCAGTGGTGTTTCTCATCGGGCCGACGGCCATCGGGAAGAGTCGGGTGGCGATCCATGTCGCGAAGGTGCTCGGCACCGAAATTCTCACGGCCGACTCCACGCAGGTGTACCGCGGCATGGACATCGGCACGGACAAGCCGACGCCAGCGGAGCGGGATGGAGTGCCCCATCAGCTGATCGATCTCGTCGAGCCGGACGATCCCTTCAACGTCGGCCTGTACCGCAGGCTGGCGTTGCAGGAGATCGCCCGGCTACATGCGCAAGGGCGCGTGCCGCTCGTCGTGGGCGGGACGGGCCTGTACGTTCGCGCTCTGGCTTACGGCCTGTGGGAGGGGCCTCCGGCCGACTGGGGCCTGCGGCGGCAGCTGCTCGAGGAAGAAGCGGCCCACGGCTCTGGCCACCTGTTGCGCCGGTTGGCGCAGGCGGACCCCGCGCTGGCCGCTACCCTCCATGCCCGTGACCGGAACAAGATCGTGCGGGCCTTGGAGGTGGCGATCCGGACCGGCGTGCCGCTCTCCGAATGGCACGACCGCCATCAGTTCCGAGAGCGCCCGTTCCCGTCTGTCATGATCGGGCTCACGATGGATCGCTTGGCGCTGTACCGGCGGATCGACGCCCGCGTGCTCCGCGAGATCGACGACGGTCTGGTCGAAGAGACGCGCAGCCTGCTGGCCCACGGCTACGACGAATCGCTGGGCTCGATGAAAGCGCTCGGCTACCGGCAGATGACCGGTTATCTTAAGGGCCGGTACGGATGGGAGGAGGCCGTTCGGCGCCTGCAGCGGGACACCCGCCACTTTGCGAAACGCCAGCTCACGTGGTTCCGAAGCGATCCCGCCCTCACGTGGCTGGTCATCACCGAGCAGGATTCGGCCGGGCAAGTCGCGCAGCGCATCCTGGATCACCTGAGCCGAGCAGGGATCGTGTCGATGGGGCAGGTGGCCTGAGTGAAAACGGTCCACGCTCCCTTCCTCGGGGTCATCGGCGGCAGTGGGCTGTACGGAATGGAGGGCCTGACGCGCGTCAAGCGCGTCCGGGTGGCCACGCCCTTCGGTCCGCCCTCCGACGCGATCGTGGTGGGCGACTTGGAGGGAGTGCGCGTCGCCTTTCTGGCTCGCCACGGCCGGGGACATCGGCTCTCTCCAAGCGAGATCAATTACCGCGCGAACATCTACGCGCTCAAGAAGCTGGGCGTGG